>SHVJ01000019.1 GCA_009694295.1 Acidimicrobiia bacterium | reverse complement strand
CGGGGTGACGATCGGAGAGTCACCTTCGAGCGACACTCCGCTCTCGGGTGACGAATTGCGAGAGACGTCTGGTGCGCGTCGAAACGTGCAACAAACGCCTTCACTGGCTTTGTTTGGCGTCACTGTTCCGTTTTCAAGGAGCTGGCGCATGGCTCGCGGCGGATCACGCCGAAAGCTGTGCTGGCGGACACTCACTCGACTCCGCTGGTCATCGTCGCTGGTAGTGCTGCGGCTGATGCCCTGGAGCGAGCGTCCGTGTCAAACCACCCGAGGAAACCTCCCTCGGGCGGAGTGGTGACTCTATGGGTCTCGAGGGGGTCAAGTCAATTACTGCGCCGTTTTCAGGCACATTTTTTTGGAGAAATCTGAATGCCCGATCTCGAAGCTCAGATCCGGATCCGGACCCAGCGTCGGCGACCCACCTGGATGACCGCTTGATCGAGGTCGTCCGGCGCGAACACGACATCTGGGTCGGTGATGGCCTCTCCGTCGATCCGCACCCCGCCCTGGGTGATCAGACGGCGACCTTCGGCGTTCGACTTGGCCAAGCCGGCCTGCTGGAGCACGTTGGCCAGGCGGATCTGCCCGTCGACCGCAGCAGCAGCGTCCAGGGTGTGCTCTGGGAGGGCTGTGGGCACGTCGTGAGACTTGAAGACCCGGTTGAACTCGGCCTCGGCCGCCTCCCCCGCCCCCTCGCCTTGGTACGCGTCGACGATGCGCCGAGCCATGAAGCGCTTCGCTTCGACGGGCGAAAGCGTGCACGCACTCACTTGCGCGGCGAAGTCCTGCGCTTCGGCTGGCGATGCACCCGACGCGAGACTGAAGTACCGCGTGGTGAGGGTGTCGGGAATCGACATCAACTTGCCGAACTGCGTGGCCGGCGGCTCGGTGATGGCCACGTAGTTGTCGAGGCTCTTCGACATCTTCTGGACACCGTCGAGTCCCTCGAGAAGCGGTGCGGTCAGCACCACCTGTGCTTCCTGACCCTCTTGCTCCTGGAGCGTGCGTCCCATCAGGTTGTTGAACAGTTGGTCGGTGCCGCCGAGCTCCACGTCGGCGCGCACCATGACAGAGTCCCAACCCTGGAGCAGCGGGTACAGGAACTCCATGACCGAGATCGGCTTGCCGGCCTTGTACCGACGTTCGAAATCGTCGCGGGCCAGCATCTGCGCGACGGTGGCGCGCGCCGCCAGCCGGAGCACGTCGGCGATGCCCATCGTGCCCAACCACTCCGAGTTGTGACGGATCTCAAGGTTCTCAGGGAGGAGGATGCGGCCCGCCTGCTCGAAGTAGGTGGCCGCGTTGGCGTCGGCTTCCTCCTTCGACAGCGCTGGGCGCGTGCTCGAACGATCGGAAGGGTCACCGACCTGCGCCGTGAAGTCGCCGACGATGAGCACCGCGGTGTGTCCGAGCTCCTGAAAGCGGCGAAGCATCTGGAGCACGACGGCATGGCCGATGTGGATGTCGGGACGGCTCGGGTCGAGTCCCAGCTTCGCTCGCAGCGGTTGACCGCGCTCGAGCTTCTTGCGCAGCTCGCCTTCGCTGACGACGTCAACGGCCCCCGCGGTGAGGATCGCGAGCTGCTCGTCGACGCCAGTGGCCATGCGCGGAGGCTACCGGGGGTTATCCCTTGGGTCCGTGACTGACGTTCGGGTCGTCGGGCACGAAGAAGCGCCACGGGTGCTCGTCGCCTCGACCGGCGCGCAGGCCCACGCGCGTGGTCACCACGGGATCGGCGGGTGGCGGTACGCCGTCATCGAGCAGGCGCACCGCACCGCGGGTGAGCGTGAGGTCGATCCCGTCGTGACCACCCCCGAGCCCGAGGGCCTGGGTGAGTCGAGCGGGGCCGGAGCAGAGATCGGTATCGGTACGCGCCGCAGCGCGACGGGCGCGCATGGTCTCGATGCCCGTCACCGGCGCGGCGGCGCGTAGCAGCACGCCGCTGCACTCGCCTTCTTCGCCAGCGACCACGTTGGCGCACCAATGCATGCCGTACGTGAAGTACACGTAGAGGTGGCCGGGCGGGCCGAACATGGCGGCGTTGCGCTTCGTGAGCCCGCGAAAGCCGTGACTGCCCTCGTCTTCAGCACCGGCGTACGCCTCCACCTCCACGATGCGGACGGCAAGGCGACCGACATCGGGATCGTGATGGACGAGGACCTTGTTGAGGAGCAGTGGCGCAAGGGATCGAGCGTCGCGGGCGTAGAAGCCGCGGTCGAGCACGCGTCCGATCAGACGTGCAGCCACTGCGCTTGTTCAGCGAGCCGAGCCCGGGCGGCAACGAGCTGTTCGCGCACGGGCTCCGGTCCGGCTCCGCCAGGTGACGTTCGACGACGAACGGTCTCTCCTGGTTCGAACACCGCGCTCACGTCGGGCCCGAAACGGCCATCAGCCGCGACCGCATCGGCGAATGGCTGGCCACTCTCGGCCGCGTCACGCACGATCGATCCCACCGCGGCGTGCGCGTCACGGAAGGGCATACCCTCGCGCACAAGTTGCTCAGCGAGATCGGTCGCGGCCGTGGTCGCATCGTCGGCCGCGTGCTGCATCGGCTCCGTCAGGAACTCGAGCGTCTCGAACACCCCGCGCAGCGCTACCAGCGACAACGAAAGCGTGTTGAGCGCGTCGAACAACGGCTCTTTGTCCTCTTGCAGATCGCGGTTGTACGCGAGCGGGAGCCCCTTCAACGTGGCAAGGAAGCCAGTGAGATTGCCGATGAGACGGCCGGCCTTCCCGCGCGCCAGCTCGGCCACATCGGGGTTCTTCTTGTTCGGGAGCATCGAGGAGCCCGTGGTGTACGCGTCGGCGAGGCGCACGAACCCAAATTCCTCGCTCGACCAGAGCACCAGCTCCTCACCGATGCGTGACAGGTGCACTTGCTCCAGTGCCGCCACGAAGAGCGCCTCGGCCACGAAGTCGCGGTCCGATACCGCATCGAGCGAGTTCTCGAAGCGTCCGGCGAAACCGAGTTCGGCGGCGACCGCGTCGGGGTCGAGCGGAAGGCTCGATCCTGCCAGCGCGCCGGCACCCAATGGGCTCACGTTGGCGCGAGTCAATGCGTCGCGCCAACGCGTCACGTCACGACTCAGCGCCCAGAAGTGCGCGAGCAGATGGTGCGCCAGCAGCACCGGTTGGGCGCGTTGCAGATGCGTGTAGCCGGGGAGATAGGTGTCGCCCGCGGCCGCGGCGCGGTCGAGCAGCGTCGCCTGGAGCACGTGGGTACGCGCTGCCGCTGCGGTCCCCTCTCGGCGGAGCCAGAGACGCAAGTCGGTTGCGACCTGGTCGTTGCGGCTGCGGCCGGTGTGGAGCTTGGCGCCGGCATCCCCAGCGATCTCTGTGACCCGGCGTTCGACGGCCGTGTGTACGTCTTCGTCGCTGGGAGCGAGCACGAACGACCCGTCGGCGATCTCCTGGTCGACTGTGTCGAGTGCACCGAGGATCGCCTGTACCTCTGTGTCGGTAAGCAGGCCGGCGCGGCCCAGGCCACGCACGTGCGCACGTGATCCCTCGATGTCGTCGGGGGCCAGCGCTATGTCGAAGCTCAGGCTCTCGGTGAACGCCATCAACTCGTCGCTCGGTGGCGCGCCGAAGCGGCCGTGCCAGAGCGGACGCGCTTCGCCGGGTTCGGTCACGCGGGAGGTCCTTGGCGACGGGCAATCGTCTCGAGACCAAGTCCCCAGAGTCGAACGAAGCCAGCGGCGTCCTGGTGACGGAACTGGTCGGCCGCGTCGTAGGTGGCCAGCTCGTAGTCGTAGAGACCCTTTTCGGCCCGACGACCGACGACGTAGCAGCGACCAGGTTCGAGTCGCAGACGCACCTCGCCGGTCACCATCGCCTGCGTGGCGTCGACGAACGCGTCGAGCGCTGCACGCAATGGAGAGAACCACAGGCCGTCGTATACGAGCTCGGCGTAGCGAGGCTCGAGGCGTGCCTTCTCGCGCAGGAGATCGCGCTCCAACGTCACCGACTCGAGGTCGGCGTGCGCCATGATCAGCGCCAGCGCGCCCGGGCACTCGTACACCTCCCGGCTCTTGATGCCGACGCGCCGGTTCTCGACCATGTCGATGCGGCCCCAGCCGTAACTACCCACGAGCCGACCCACTTCGCCGACGAGCTCGTGCAGCGGCAGCTCTTGGTCGTCGACCGCCACTGGGATGCCCTCGCTGAATCGGATTGTGAGCTCCCACGGGTCGCGAGGCGCCGACGTGGCGCTGGCCGTGAGCGTGTACGGCTCCTCGGGCGGCGCCGCCCAGGGATCCTCGATAGCGCCGCACTCGATCGCTCGACCCCAGAGGTTCTCGTCGATCGAATACGGGTTGTCCTTGCGCACCTTGATCGGGATGCCGTGCTCGCCGGCGTAGTCGATCGAGTCTTCGCGAGTGAAGCCCCACTCACGGACCGGCGCGAGCACCTCGAGGTCCGGGGCCAGTGCGCGCGTCCCCACTTCGAAGCGCACCTGGTCGTTGCCCTTGCCGGTGCAACCGTGCGCGACGGCGTCGCCCTTCATCGACCGAGCAGTGGCGACGAGATGCTTCACGATCACCGGGCGTGACAATGCGGAGACGAGTGGGTACTTGCCCTCGTACAGAGCGTTCGCTCGCAGTGCCGGCAGGCAGTAGCCGGTCGCGAACTCGGCGCGGGCGTCGACAACCAGCGCGTCGATAGCTCCAGCGGCCATGGCGCGGGCACGGATGGTGTCCCAGTCGTCGTCAGTCGACTGTCCGACGTCGACGGCCAGTGCGATCACCTCGGCGTCCCACTGGTGGGTGATCCAGTGCACCGCGACCGACGTGTCGAGGCCACCTGAGTAGGCCAGGACGACTCGCTTGGTCATATCTTCCTCTCCATCAACCCTTGCCTCGCTCCCGCTCCGCTACTTCCGCTCACTTGCGCTTCCTCGACTTCTTTCGATTCCTGCTTTCGCTTCATCTCTATGGCTCGCTCACTACGGGGAACCCCGTCCCGTGACCGTTCGGCTCGCTCCGCTTCGCTCGCTCGGCGTTAGAGACCGGCGAAGCTCGCCAGGTCGGATGCGATCTTGGATCCCCCAGCCTGCTCGGAGCAGACCACGATGACGGTGTCGTCGCCGGCCACCGTACCGAGCACATCGGAGAGCCCAGCGCGATCGAGTGCAGAGGCAACGACGTGCGCTGAGCCCGGCGGTGTACGGAGCACCACCAAGTTGGCACTGTGCGCAACGTCGACCACGAACTCGCCCATGACCCGGCGGAGATGGTCGTCGGGCGCGGCCGAGTCCTTGGCGTGCTCGGGGACGGCGTAGGCCATCGCACCGCCAGGGATGCGCACCTTGACCGCACCGAGCTCTTCGAGATCGCGACTCACCGTGGCCTGTGTGGCGATCACGCCGTCGGCCGCGAGCAGCTCGACGAGCTGGGCCTGACTGGAGACGGCCTGCTCTTCGAGGAGACGGGCGACGCGGTGCTGTCGTTGGGGTTTGCCGAGTGTGGTCATCGTTCCTCTGTTAGGTACTCGGGACGAGTGATGCAAAGAGTGCCCGGATCGCGTGCATACGGTTCTCGGCTTGAAGCCACACCACCGACTGCGGTCCGTCGATCACGTCGGCGCTGACCTCTTCGTCGCGGTGTGCCGGGAGGCAATGCATGAACCGCGCTTGAGGTCCGGCGGTTGCCATGAGGCCGGCGTCAACGCGGTAGGCGGCAAAGGCTGCTCGTCGCTGCTGGGCTTCGTCCTCTTGACCCATCGACGTCCAGACGTCCGTGTAGACGGCGTCAGCACCCCGTACGGCTTCGTGGGGATCGGCGACGAGCTCGATGGTCCCTCCGAGGTTGCGGGCCCGGTCGACGACGACGTCGTCGAGCTCGTATCCGGGCGGCGAGGCGACGGTGAGCTCGAGACCCGACAGGGCTGCCGCGAACGCCAGTGACGCAGCCACGTTGTTGCCATCGCCCACGTACGCGACACGGCGCCCTTCGAGCGGGCCGATCTCTTCGCGCAGCGTGAGCAGATCCGCCAACGCCTGACACGGATGCGCCCGATCGGACAATAGGTTCACGACGGGCACCGACACCGCGGCGGTCATGCGTTCGAGCAGGTGGTGGTCGAAGACGCGCGCGGCGATGAACGTGCAGTACCCAGCCAGCGTGCTGGCGACGTCCTCAGCTGACTCGCGAGTGTCGATGCCAACTTCCTCGCCACGGATGTAGATGGGGTGACCCGCGAGTGTGTGCACGGCCATCTCGGTCGACACGCGCGTACGGGCCGACGGCTTCTCAAACAGCAGCGCGACACCCTTGCCCGCCAATGCGTTCGGAACCGACGCAGGGTCGCGCTTCCAGGCCTCGGCTTGGTCGAGCAGCGCCGCGAGCTCGCTAGGTGCGAGATCGTCGACTTCGAGGAGATGACGAGCACTCATCACACCATCCCTTCGAGGACGCGGCCGAGGATGTCGAGGGCTTCGTCGATCTCGTCGTCGGTGATGAGGAGCGAGGGCGCGAGGCGAATCGTTGTAGGTGTAACCGCATTCACCACGAGCCCAGCCTGAAGGCACCGGCTGACCACGTCGCCTGCAGTGAGCGCCGGGTTGAGCGCCGGGTCGAGCTCAGCGCCGAGCAGGAGTCCGAGCCCGCGCACGCTCACAACGCCGGGCAAGGCCGCGAGCCCAGCGGCGAGACGCGCACCGGCGCGCTGAGCGAGTGCCGGGACGTCGAGCTCTTCCATGATCGAGAGCACGGTGAATGCCACCCGAGCGGCAAGGGGCTGGCCCCCGAAGGTCGTGGCGTGGTCGCCCGGGCGGAACGCGCTGGCAACGTCGTTGCGGGCCCAGCACGCGCCAATGGGCATGCCGTTCCCGAGCGCTTTGGCCATCGTCACCACATCGGGACGGATGTCGGCGTGTTCGAACCCGAACCAGCGGCCGGTGCGTCCGAGGCCCGTCTGCACTTCGTCGATGATGAGCAGCGCTTCGCGCTCGTTGCACAGATCACGCACCGCCTGGAGGTAGCCAGGGGGCGCGGGCACAACTCCCCCCTCACCTTGCAGCGGCTCGAGCAGGACCGCACACACGCGCTCATCCATCGCCGCCGCAAGCGCGTCGACATCGGCGTATTCCACCTGACGGAACCCACTCGGCAACGGCTGGAACGTCTCCTGCTTTTGCGGCTGCCCGGTGGCCGCGAGCGTGGTGAGCGTGCGACCGTGGAACGACGCGTACGCGGACAGCACATGGAAGCGCTCTGGACCGCCGTGGGTCTGTCCGTATCGGCGCGCCAGCTTGATCGCACACTCGTTGGCCTCGGCGCCGGAGTTCGCGCAGAACACGCGACCATCCCCGCCCAGAAGCCCGTCGATCTTCTCGGCGAGGCGCGGTTGCCACGCGTTGAGGAAGAAGTTCGAGACGTGCAGCAACGTGTTCGCCTGGTCGCTGATCGCTTCGGCGATGGTCGGGTTCGCGTGCCCAAGCGACGCCACCGCAATCCCCGAGAGGAAGTCGAGGTATTCATTCCCCTCGCTGTCCCATAGGCGGGCACCGTCACCGCGTACGAACGCGACGTCGAAGCGCCCCGCGTACGTCTGCATAACGTGCTGATCGTCGAGCGCCTTCAACTCTGCGAAAGACATCGTTGGCCCGGTTGTCACAGTCATGGCGACACCATCTCCATTGGCCGAGCTCCCGCTCCGCTACTTCCGCAAGCTCCATTCGCTCCGCTCGCTCGGCGGTTTCGCCATTTCATGGCGACACCATGGTCCCGATGCCTTCACGGGTGAAGAACTCGAGCAGGAGCGCGTGTGGCATACGGCCATCGAGCACGTGGGCGCGGCTCACGCCACCGCGCAGCGCGTCGACACACGAGCGCAGCTTCGGGATCATCCCCTCGCCCACCTTCCCCGACGCCAGGAGGCGCTCGAGACCGGCAGTATCGGTCTGAGCTACCAGCGAGCCTTCGTCACCGAAGTCCTCGTAGACCCCAGCGACGTCAGTGAGGTAGACGAGCTTCTCGGCTTGGAGCGCGACGGCGATGGCCGCGGCAACCGCATCGGCGTTCACGTTGTACGCCTGACCGTGATCATCCACACCAATTGTGGCGATCACAGGGATCAGCTCCTCGCGAAGCACGCGCTCGACGACTGCGGGCTCGATGCGGCGCACGTCGCCGACAAAACCCAAGCGGGGGTCACGCTGATCGACCGTGATGAGGCCCGCGTCCTCGCCCGAGAGCCCGATCGCGTATGAACCGTGGCGGTTGAGGGAAGTCACGATTTCGCGGTTGACCTTGCCGACGAGCGCCATACGCACGATGTCCATCGTCTCGGCGTCGGTGACGCGCAAGCCGTCGACGAACTCGGGCTCTTTGCCGAGCCGACGCATGAGATCGCTGATCTGCGGACCGCCACCGTGCACGACGACGGGGTTCATACCCACGAGGCGCATGAGCACAACATCCTGGGCGAAGAGATCGGCGAGGTCTTCACTCTCCATGGCGTGACCGCCGTACTTGATGACCACCGTCTTGCCGCTGAACTCGCGGATGTACGGCAGAGCCTCGGCGAGGACCGCGGCCTTGGCGTGCGCGTCGCGTGCGCGCGGGTCGTCGGTGCTCACGACGTTCCCGTGTTCTCATCGATGTAGGCGTGGGTGAGGTCGGTGAAGCGCATCGTGGCCTCACCGCTTCCGGCGCGTAGGTCGCACACGATGTCGATGTTGCGCCCTGCCATCGACGCGGCGAGGGCTGATTCGTCGCGTGACACTGCGACGCCGTCGCGGCACACGGTGATCCCGTTGTATGAGATCTCCACTTGCTCGGGGTCGAACTGAGCGCTACTCGTCCCCAGCTCGGAGAGCACGCGGCCCCAGTAGGGGTCGCAGCCGTAGAGCGAGCATTGGACCAGTTGGCTCCCAGCGACCTTGCGCGCGGCGCGGTGGGCGTCATCGTCGGATGCGGCACCGGTCACGGTGATGGTCGCGAGCTTCGTAGCGCCCTCAGCGTCCATCGCCATGGCTTCGGCGAGCTGATCGCAGACCGACGTGATGGCGGTGGTGAGGGCGTCGTGGTCGGCGCTTCCCACAGAGATAGTCGCGTTCTCGGCGGCGCCGTTGGCCAGCACGAGCACGGTGTCGTTGGTGCTCGTGCAACCGTCGACGAGCAATGCATTGAAGGTGTTGGTGACTCCCATACTCAGCGACTGCTGGAGCGCAGCGGCCTCGACCGCGGCATCCGTCGTGAGTACGGCGAGCATCGTCGCCATCGCGGGAGCGAGCATCGCCGCGCCCTTGGCCATGCCGCCGACGGTGATCGTTGAACCGTCCGCCAACGTGGCAGTGGCCAGGCCTTCCTTGCGGACAGTGTCGGTGGTGAGGATCGCGTTGGCGGCTGCCTGCCCGCCCGTTGCGCCGCCCTCCAGCGCGGCCACCGCCTTGGGAACGCCGGCTTCGACGGGCGCCATGGGCATCGGGATGCCGATCAGCCCGGTCGAGCACACCAGCACATCGTCGGTTGCGACACCGAGGCTCTCGGCCGCGAGCGCGCACATGATCAGCGCATCGAGACGACCTTGCTCGCCGGTCGCGGCGTTGGCGTTCCCGGAGCTCAACACGACCGCAGCCGCGCGTCCGTTCTCGAGATGACGGCGACTGATCTGCACCGGCGCGGCGCGCGCAAGGTTGCTCGTGAAGACGCCCGCAGCGGTGACCGGCTCGTGCGTAGCGACCGCAACGACAGCAAGGTCAGGCGCGCCCGACGGCTTGATGCCGCACGCGATCCCGGCTGCTTCGAACCCCTTGGCCGCAGTAACACTCATACTTTCCGCTCCTGGCGCTTCGCGCCGGGCCGCTCGGGCCCCGCTCCCTGCGGTCCGGGATACCCGTCCTGCTGACGCTCGCTCAAGGCATCATTCCGATCGCCGACAGGCCTGTCGTCTCAGGAAGCCCGAGCACGACGTTTGCACCTTGGATCGCTTGTCCCGACGCGCCCTTCACGAGGTTGTCGAGCGCAGCAATGGCGAGCAGCGTGTTCGTGCGCTCGTCGTAGCGGACGGTCACGTGGCACGCGTTGCCCCCGAGCGTTGCCTTCGTGGCCGGCGACTCATCCCCGACAACGACGAAGGGCTCGTCCGCGTAGTGCTCGCGGTACACGTCGAGGACCTTCTCAGTAGAGAGTCCGCTCACGGCTGGGTGTGCGTAACAAGTCGAGAGGATGCCGCGAGTCATCGGCACGAGGTGCGGCGTGAAGAGCACCTGCACCGGCGCATCGGCAGCGCGTTGGAGAGCGTGCTCGATCTCGCCGGTATGGCGGTGATTGAGAAGTCCGTAGGCCTGAACGTTCTCGTTGGCTTCGGAGTAGAGGCTCGGGGCAGACAGACCGCGACCACGGCCCGAGACTCCGGACGCCGCGTCGACGACGATCCCGGTCGGGTGGGCGAGCTTCTGCGCGAGCAGCGGAGCGAGCGCAAGCGCAGCCGACGTGGGATAGCAACCGGGCGCAGCAACGTGACGGTCTGGGCTCAGATCGGCACGGAAGAGCTCAGGCAATCCGTACGCAAACTGCTCGAGGAGCTCAGGTGCGCCGTGCGGCTCCCCGTACCAAGTGGCGTAGTCGTCGGCCGAGAGACGGAAGTCGGCACCGAGGTCGACAACGTGGCCGACCCGGGCGGCGATGTCCCCCATCGAGCGCTGCGACTCCCCGTGCGGGAGCGCAACGAAGGCCAGATCGAGCCCGTCGAGCGCTGCCGGGGCCAGGGTCTCGTAGGTCAGCGCCGCGTATGCGGGTGCCAGCGACGGGTACAGGCTCGCCACGGAGGCACCAGCGTTGGAGTCTGCGGTGACGTGCACGACCTCGATCTCGGGGTGCCCAGCGAGCAACCGGAGCAGCTCAGCCCCGGTGTAGCCAGATCCCCCAACGACCGCCGCTCGATACGCCATGCTGCATACTATACACTCACCTGCATAGGCTGCAAGGGGGCCCCCAAAGGGCGGGCACCTGGCTCAGGCTCTGAGTTCGGCTCCGTGCGTCTTGATCACGGCGTCGATCCCCACCTGGCGCAGGGCAGCGACCTCGGCGTCCTTCAGCGTGCGATCTGCGGCCCGGTAGCGGAGGCGGAAGGCGAGGCTGCGCCGGCCGTCGCCCAATGCGTCCGAGGTGAACTCGTCGAAGCAGTGCACGTCTTCGAGCATCTCGCCCGATGCGGCACGCAGCGTGCTTTCGATCGACGCAGCCGGTACGACAACCGCGACGACGAACGCGAGGTCAATCGTTGCGGGCGGGTAGGGCGACGGTGTGACAAACGCTCGGTCGCGTCGCGGCGCGTCGAGGAGCGCACCGAGATCGAGCTCGAAGGCCACAGTGGATCCGGTCACGCCCAGCGACTCGCAGACGCGGGCGCTCATCTGACCGACCGAGCCAACCTCGGTGCCGCCGACCCTGACCATCGCAGCACGCGTCGGGTGCATGCCGGGGGGCGAGCCGGGGACCAGAGCGTGGTCGGCGATCTCAAGTGCATCGAGGAGCACTCGTACCGCATCGACCGCGTCGTACACGTCAGCCGGACGATCACCTTCTATTGGTGACCGGTGGATCGAACCCGCAACCACGCCCGCAAGGTGCAGCTTCTCGTCGGGGAGCAAGCCCTTCTTGGCCGCGAGGAACACCCGACCGATCTCGAAGAGGCTCACGTCGGCCAGTCCCCTCGCCTGATTCGTGGCGACCGCACGCAGCAATCCCGGCAAGATCTGCGTACGCAACGCGGAATCCTCGGCTCGCAACGGATTGGCAACGGCGATGACACGATCCGTCGGCGCGCCGAACCTCTCGAGATCGCTGGGACCCACAAGCGGCAACGTCACCGCTTCAAAGAAGCCGGCACCGACGAGGGCGTCGGCTGCGACGCGACGCTCCTGCTGCGCGCCCGTCAGACCACCGATCTGGTCTTGCGGTTTGGGAACGGTGCGACCAATCGACGCGAACCCGACGCGGCGGGCGACCTCTTCGACCAGGTCGACCTCGCGCTCGAGATCGGGGCGGAACGACGGTGGCGTGGCGACGATCGCGTCGCCCGAGCCCTCCACGTCGATTCCGAGCGGGCTCAATGCTGCCAACACATCAGTGTCGGTCAGTTCTGTGCCGAGCAGGCGATTCACCTTGCTGGTGCGCAGCGAGATGTGCGGACGGGTGAACGGCGCCACGTGTTCATCGATCGGGGTTGAATCCACACCAGCACCAGCTACCTCGACGAGCAGGGCCATCGCCCGCGCGGCATGGCTAGCAACGGCGTCAGGATCGATTCCTCGCTCGAAACGCGCGCTCGCCTCCGAGCGGAGCTTCAGCCGCTTGGAGCTTCGGGCGATGCCCATGCGCTCGAAGTACGCGGCCTCCAGCAGGATCTCGGTGGTGGTCTCGTCGACCTCCGAGTCGCTCCCGCCCATGATCCCGGCGATGGCTTGCGGCTTCGACTTGGCATCGCAGATGAGGAGGTCTTCGTTCGTGAGCGAGCGGGCAACACCGTCGAGCGTGGTGATGCTCTCCTTCGCCTTCGCGAGACGAACGATCACGCCGCGCCCGGGGAGACGACCGAGGTCGAACGCGTGGAGCGGCTGGTTGCGTTCCAGCAGCACGTAGTTGGTGACGTCGACCACGTTGCTGATCGGGCGCATGCCGGCTTTCACCAGGCGCTGTTGCATCCACGCGGGCGACGGGCCCATCGCCACGCGTGCCGACCAGCCGAGATACCGCGGGCATCGGTCAGGCGATTCGATCGTGACGGAGATGTCACTGGCGTACGCGGCGTCGCGAGCGGGCTCAGCGCCGGGAACGCTCAAGGGCACACCGAAGTGCGCAGCGAGTTCGCGGGCGACGCCCACGATGCACATCGCGTCGGGTCGGTTCGGCGTGACCGCGATGTCGAACACCACGTCGTCGAGGCCGAGCACTTCTCGCACATCGGTGCCGGGCACCGTGCTGGCGTCCAAGCCGAGGATGCCCGAGTGGTCCTCGCCGAGCCCGAGCTCCTTCGCCGAGCAGAGCATCCCGTCGGAGGTCTCGCCTCTGATCTTCCGGCGCTCCAACGTGAAGCCACCCGGAAGCGTCGCTCCGGCCGGCGCGAAGGGCACGTGCATGCCGGCCACCACGTTCGGGGCGCCGCACACGACGCGGGTCTCGCGTGTGCCGTCGTTGATGTCGACGAGGCTCAGCTTGTCGGCGTTCGGATGCGGGAGTACCTGGAGCACATCGGCAACGACGACGCCGGCGATCTCGCGTCCGGGCTCCTCGACTCCCTCCACTTCGAGGCCGAGCTGGTTCAGCGCGCCGACGATCTCGTCCACGGGCGCATCGACCGGTGTGAACTCACGGATCCAAGAAAGCGGCGCTCTCATCCCTGCACCGTCAGTACCGCGCCAGGAAGCGCACGTCGTTCTCCACGAACGTGCGGATCTCGTCGATGCCGTACCGGATCATCGCCAGCCGCTCGAGGCCGAAACCGAACGCAAAGCCCTGCCACTCTTCAGGGTCGTACCCCACGGCCACGAACACGTTCGGGTCGACCATCCCGCAGCCACCGAGCTCGATCCACCCGGTGTGCGAGCACACCCGACAGCCGTTGCCATGGCAGAACACGCAACTCACCGCGAGCTCCGCCGACGGCTCGGTGTAGGGAAAGAAGTCAGAGCGGAAGCGCGTGCGGACGGAGTCGTTGTTGAAGAGCTGCCGCACGAACGCCTCAATGGTGCCGAAGAGGTCGGCCATCGTGAGGTTGCGGTCGACTGCGAGGCATTCGATCTGATGGAACACCGGTGAGTGGCGCGCATCGAGCGTCTCATTGCGGTACGTGCGCCCGGGGGCAACCACGTAGATAGGCGGCTCGTGCGTTTCCATCGTGCGGATCTGCACCGGCGATGTGTGGGTACGAAGGAGCACTTGCTCTTCGTTCCCCAGCTGCACATAGATCGTGTCCTGCATCGAACGAGCCGGATGCGCGGGCGGGATGTTCAGTGCCTCGAAGTTGTGCCAGTCATCCTCGACTTCGGGGCCTTCAGCCACGCGGTAGCCGAGGCCCACGAAGATGTCTTCGAGCTCGCGTTGGATCTGTGTGATGAGGTGCAGATGACCGCGCATTCGCCCGTGGCCGCCAAGCGTGAGATCGAGGCGCTCGCCCTCGGCGCCGGCGGCTTCCGCAACACCTTGGAGGACCCCCCGGCGCGCATCGATCAGCTCGGTGACCGCAGCGCGGTACGCACCGACGGCTTGCCCGGCGGCGGGGCGTTCCTCCGCGCTCAAGCCCTTGATCGCTTCGTTGGCGGCCGACGCGGGCGATCGCTTTCCGAGGAACTGTCGGGAGGCTTCTTCGAGGTCGTCGATCAAAGTCGCGGTTTCAACCGCGCTACGCGCTTCGAGCAGGCCGGCGTCGAGTGCTGATTGCGCCTCGGCGAGGTTCACCGGTCGACCCCGGCCAGGCGCCGCTGGCGCGCGGCCTCGAACAGCACGACGGTGGTGGCCATCGCCACATTTAACGACTCGGCTGCGGCTGCCATTGGGATGGAAACGAGCACGTCGAGGCGCTCCTGCACCGCAGCGTCGAGTCCACGCGCCTCGTTCCCGACCACCAATGCGCATGGATGTGCCAGGTCTGCCTCGTCGTAGCGCGCTCCCCCACGGGCCGCGGTGCCAATGAGTCGTCGGCCCGACGCGCCGATCGTGTTGAGCACGTCCATGGGATCATCCGCCTGCATCACCGTCACCCCAAAGAGTGCGCCAGCCGACGAACGTACGACCTTCGGGTTGTGAAGGTCGACCGAGTTTCCACACGCAACGACACCGTCGGCGCCGGCCGACTCAGCACTGCGGATGATCGTGCCGAGGTTTCCAGGATCGGCGACATCGACTGCGATCACGACCGCGCCCGTTCCCGCGATCGGACCGAACGCCAGCGAGGCCGCACTCGCGACAGCGAGCACGGGTTGCGGCGTTCGAGTGAGTCCCACCTTCTCGAGCACGCCTTCCTTGAGCTCAACGACCGACACTCCTGCGCCGTGGAGCCGGGCGACCAACGGGGCGAACGCCGTAGCCGCGCCCGTGCCGACGTAGACCCGCTCGAGCGCCGCGTGCCGGTCGAGTGCCGCACCGACCACCCTTGGCCCTTCGAGCACGAACGCGCCTTCTGCAGCACGCGCTCGGGGATCACGCAGGAGCGCGCGGAGTCGTGCAACCTCCGGGTGTCGAGCCCCGAGCGGTTGGGTCAAGCCGCTTCGAGTGCCTGGCGGGCGGCGGTGACTAAGGCACCGAAGGCATCGACGTCGCGGACGGCGAGATCGGCCAGGATCTTGCGGTCGACCTCGATCTCGGCAGCCTTCAGCCCCGCGACGAATCGCGAGTACGAGATGTCGTGCGTACGGCATGCGGCGTTGATCCGCACGATCCAGAGCCGACGGAACCCGCCCTTGCGGGCGCGACGGTCGCGGAACGCGTAGTTGCCCGAGTGCATCACCTGCTCGTGGGCCTTGCGCAGGTGACGGCTGCGCGCGCCGGAGTAGCCCTCGGCGCTCTCGAGCACCGAGCGACGGCGCTTCTTGCTGTGAACGGAACGCTTGACGCGTGCCATGACGATCGCTCCTCTGTTGCTGGGACCCCGCGGCGCTACCTGCGCCCGAGGAGTCGCTCCACGTGCTTCTTGTCGCCGCCGGTGACCTCGGCGGGACGGTCGAGACGACGGGTGCGCCGGCTCGACTTGGTCTCGAGCAAATGCGAGCGGAAGGCCTTGCGCCGCATGATCTTGCCGCTGCCAGTGATCCGGAAGCGCTTGGCTGCGCCTCGGTGGGTCTTCATCTTGGGCATCAGGTTGCTCCGGTGTCTTCGGCTGCTGCGACGGCGACCGCCGCAGGTGCGGCGTCGCTGCCGGGTTCGGGTGTTGCGGGTTCGGGTGTTGCGGGTTCGGGTGTTGTGGGCTCGGATGTCGGTGCCGCCGCCTCGGGGGCTGCGGCCGGTCGTGCGCCTCCGGACTCGGCTGGCTTGGTCGGCTTCGGCCGACGGCCACCCTTGGCCGGGTGCAGCACCATCGTCATGTTCCGCCCGTCTTGGCGCGGTGCCGACTCCACGATCGCGAACGTGCTCACCTCTTCGGCGATGCGCTGGAGAATGCGCAAGCCGAGTTCGGGGTGGGCCACCTCACGACCGCGGAACATGATCGTCAGCTTCACCTTGTTGCCCTCGGCCAGGAACCGCTCCACGTGGCGCATCTTCGTGGTGTAGTCGTGGATGTCGATCTTGGGCCGGAACTTCATCTCCTTGATGACGACCTGGGTCGACTTGCGCCGCGACTCCTTGCGTCGCTGCTGCTCCTCGTACTCATGCCGCTTGTAGTCCATGATCCGGCAGACCGGTGGGCTGGCATTGGGCGCGACCTCAACGAGGTCGAGCTCCCGTTCTCGAGCGATCGTCTGGGCTTCCGAAAGGGACTTGACTCCCAGCTGCTCGCCGTCTTCGGCGATGAGCAGCACCTCTCGGGCTCTGATTCGATCGTTGAGCCGGGTCTCGTCTGCAGCTATGTGATCACCTCGTCGTGTGTACTTGGCGCCAGGACGGTCCTGGACGCTCCCGCCCGAAACTGTCGCGGACGCAAAGATGGCGGACGCAGGAAGCATCCGCCATCAGCGTGCCGCTCCGCGAGGAGCAGCCTGCCAACTTCGGACCCGGGTCCGAGGCTCTGCCTCGACCAGGTGGGGACGCTGTGTGCGTCCCACTTCCCACATCGTGTTGATGGGTGTTGGAAGCGACCATATGGGCTTGAAGCAAGTGCGACGGCCGCCAGATGGGAGGATACCAGCGTGAGCAGTCTGTGGACACCTTCCGGCGACCACGTTCCTAAACCAGACCCTCAGCAGACGTCTGGCCAGCCCCCTGTTCGACCGCCTGGGCAAGCGCCTGGACAAGAGGGCGATGGAGGCCACGACGGCGACATCGACGAGGCGGCGATCGCTGAAGAGATGGAGCGGGTGCGTGCCGAGCTCGCCGCTACGCCCGTCACCGACATCGTGGCTAACCACGCGCTTGGCCTCTGGCAGCTCGCGGTGCTGCATCTCACCCCCGAAGGGGGTCCGCCGAACCTCGACGAAGCCGGATTGGCGATCGACGCGATGGCGGGGCTCGTCGACGGACTCGGGGATCGTCTCGGTGACAACGCGGAGCCATTGAGAGAGGCGCTCGCACAGCTCCGGCTCGCGTTCGTGCAGCTGAGCACCCGCGGCAAAGAACCACCCGCGAGCGAATAGCCGCGCTCCAGGCTCACGTGCCGTCCCGAATCGAGCAATACGCGCTCATCGGGGACACTCAAACAGCCGCGTTGGTCGGCGACGACGGCTCGATCGACTGGCTGTGCGCCCCTCGCTTCGACTCTCCGGCCTGCTTCGCAGCACTGCTCGGCACGCCCGACCACGGTCGCTGGCTGCTCGCCCCCGCCGCGGGCGGCCGTGCGACCCGCCGGCGCTACCGCGACGGCACGCTCGTACTCGAGAGCGAGTTCGAGACGCCCGACGGAGCCGTCCGGGTCACCGAGTGCATGCCGATCCACGACACCCACGTCGACGTCGTGCGCCTCGTGGAAGGTCTGCGGGGCCAGGTGCAGATGCACACGGAGCTCACGGTGCGCTTCGACTACGGCTCGACGATCCCGTGGGTGCGCACGACCAACGGTGTGCTCGACGCGATCGCCGGTCCGGACGCGCTCGCCCTTCACTCGCCCATCGAGCTCAATGGAGCCGACCTTCGGCATCGGGGCGAGTTCACGGTGAACGAAGGCGACGCTATCCCGTTCGTGCTCACCTGGTACCCGTCACATCACGATCGCCCGCACGGCGTGGAGGCCCGACGCGCCATTGCCGAGACCACCGCCTGGTGGCTCGAATGGTCGTCGCGCTCCACGTACGAGGGTGAGTGGGCTGAGCTGGTCAATCGGTCGGCCATCACACTCAAGGCACTCACGTTCGCCCCGACCGGCGGCATCATCGCGGCGGCGACCACATCGTTGCCAGAGTGCATCGGTGGCGTCCGCAACTGGGACTACCGGTACTGCTGGCTGCGCGACGCAACCTTCTCGTTGTACGCACTCATCAGCGTCGGGTACGTGGATGAAGCCCGCCGGTGGCGCGACTGGCTCGTGCGCGCGGTGGCCGGAACACCCGAGCAGTTCCAGATCATGTACGGCCCGGCTGGCGAACGACGCCTGACAGAGCTCGAGCTCCCGTGGCTGCCGGGCTACGAAGGATCTGCGCCGGTGCGCATCGGCAATGCGGCAACGCTCCAGTTCCAGCTCGACGTGTACGGCGAGGTTGCCGACGCGTTCCACGCGACCGACCGCGCCGGCGTCGCCGCCGATCCCGACGTGGAACCCCTGCAGCAAGCGCTCCTCGACTTCCTCACAGACGGGTGGCGTGAACCCGACGAGGGGATTTGGGAGGTGCGCGGTCCTCGCCAGCACTTCACACACTCCAAGGTGATGGCCTGGGTGGCGTTCGACCGGGCGGTCAAGGGCATCGAAGCGAAGCGTCTCGACTGGGACCTCGACAAGGCCACAACGCTCCGCGACGCTGTGCACGCCGAGGTGTGCGCAGAAGGGTTCGATGCTGAGCGCGGCTCCTTCGTGCAGTCGTTCGGCTCGAAGGCGCTGGACGCGAGCTTGCTGATGATCCCGCTCGTGGGGTTCTTACCGCCAGACGATCCACGCGTCGTCGGAACGGTCGACGCCATCGAGCGCGAGCTCATGCGCGACGGGTTCGTGCAGCGCTACCTCACCGACGACGGCGTCGACGGCCTGCCTCCGGGCGAGGGCGTGTTCCTCCCCTGCTCGTTCTGGCTCGCCGACAACCTGGCGCTCATGGGGCGCATGGACGAAGCGCGCGCTCTCTTCGAACGACTGGTCGCGTTGTGCAACGACGTGGGGTTGATCTCCGAGGAGTACGACCCCAGCGCCTGTCGTCTGCTCGGCAACTTCCCGCAGGCGATGACGCACGTTGCGCTCATCAACACGGCGTGCAATCTCAGCGGAACGATCGGACCCGCCCGAAGCCGGAGTGGAATGAAGAAGCGTTAACGCTGGTGGCTGGTTCGATCGTGCCGGCTTCCCAAACTCCGAGTCCGCCGGGCACGATCTCGTAGCGAACGGCGGTGCCGACTTTGATGTCGCGGTTGCCGTCGGCCAGTTGCGTGCAGTGGAACGCGTTGCGGGCGCCATCGACCGACTCGATCACACCCAGACCGGAGTGCGCATCGAACTCGATGACTTTGCCGTTCACCTGGGCCTGCTCAGTGCACGATCTTGGAGATCGGCAGCTCGATGATGCCGGTGGCACCGCATTGCTTGAGCGCCGGGATCAGGATGTTGATCTCACTCTTGGCGACGACGGTTTCCACGGCGTATGCGTCGTCGCCGAAGAGCTGCGACACGGTCGGCGACTTCAGCGCCGGCAAGAGTGCGATCACCGCGTCGAGGTTGGCCTGATCGACATTGAGCTTGATGAGCACACGTCCGCGCGCTTCGAGCGCTCCCGTGAGGAGTGTTTGGATCTCCTCCATCGCGGTGCGCTTCTTGGGATCCGCATACGCAGCCGGGCTCGCGATGAGCTCGGTGTGCGAGACGAGCACGGTCTCGATCACCCGCAGACCAGCCGCCCGCAGCGCGCGCCCGGTCTCGGTGATCTCCACGACCGCGTCGGCGATATCGGGCACCTTCGCCTCGGTTGCGCCGTACGAGAGCGAAACCTCGGCGGCGATCCCCTTGTCGGCGAAGTACCGCTTCGTGAGCTCGGGATACTCCGTGTGCACCCGCACCCCGGCAGGAAGATCACCGACGCCCTGCGCCGGTGAGTCGGCTGCGACTGCGAGCACCACCTGGATCGGTCGCGCGGTCGCCTTCGAGTAGTGGAGCTCGGTGAGCGCCACCACGTCGGCACCGGTCTCGGTGATCCAATCCCGCCCGGTGATGCCAACGTCGAAGAGCCCTTCGGCGACGTACCGCGGGATCTCCTGCGGACGCAGGATCCGGACGTCGTCGACGCGTGGATCCTCGATGGAGGCCCGGTAGTCGACCTCGGAGCTGCGCGTCACCGCGAGATCCGCGTCTTCGAACAGGCGGAGCGTGGCCTCCTCGAGGGACCCCTTGGGCAGGACCAGCTTCAGCATCAACGTCCTTTGTCTTGAATGGTCCGTAACAGTGTGACCATCTCGACGGCCGTGCGCGCGGCTTCGTCGCCCTTGTTGCCATCGCTTCCGCCGGCGCGGTCGAATGCTTGCTGCTCGTTCTCGGTGGTGAGGACTCCGAAGATCACCGGCACTCCGGTCTCGAGGCCGACCTGGCTGACGCCATAGGCACACGGCCCCGCCACGTAGTCGAAGTGGGCGGTGTCACCCCTGATCACGGCGCCGAGACAGACGACGGCATCGACGCGTCCGGAGCTCGCGAGTCGCTTGGCCACGAGCGGGATCTCAAACGCTCCCGGCACCCAGTACACGGGCACCTCCGCCGCATCGAGCCCCAGCTCGGCAAACGCGCCAAGCGCACCATCGACGAGCGGCTGGCTCACGTGCGCGTTGAAGCGCCCCGCGATCACTGCCATGCGCATGCCGGAAGCATCGAGCGGCTGTTCAGAAGCCGCGTACTCGCCCAACGTTCTTCGCTCCCGGTGGCGTCAGATCTCGCCGAGTTCGCCGAGATCGAGGATGTGACCCATCTTCTCTTGCTTGGTGCGGAGGTACGCGATGTTCTCGCTGGTGGGCACGCTGTTCAGCGGCACGCGCTCGACAATCTCCAGACCGTAGCCGTCGAGGCCTCCGTACTTGGCTGGATTGTTCGTCATGAGCCGCATCGTGGAGATGCCGAGGTCGACGAGGATCTGCGATCCGATCCCGTACTCGCGCGAATCGGGCGGGAACCCGAGTTCGACATTCGCTTCGACGGTGTCGCGCCCTTCGTCCTGCAGGCTGTACGCGCGCATCTTGTGACCGAGCCCGATGCCTCGTCCCTCGTGCCCGCGCAGGTACACAACGGCACCGCGTCCCTCAGCCGCGACGCGCTCGAGTGCCAGGTCGAGCTGCACGCCACAGTCGCAGCGCATCGATCCGAACACGTCGCCGGTCAAACATTCGGAGTGCACGCGCACGAGCACGTTGTCCTGACCCGCGACTTCACCTCGGACGAAGGCAAGGTGCTCCACGCCGTCGAGCAGGCTCTCGAACACGTAGCCAGTGAAGTCGCCGTGACGCGTCGGGATGCGGGCTTCCGACACTCGCCGCACGAGCTTCTCGCGGTGGCGGCGGAACCGGATCAGGTCGGCGATCGAGATGAGCTGGAGTTTGTGCTCTGCCGCGAACTTCTCCAGCTCTGGGAGCCGAGCCATCGTGCCATCATCGTTCGTGACCTCGGCGAGCACTCCGGCCGGGTAGCAGCCAGCCAGACGAGCGAGGTCGACAGACGCCTCGGTGTGGCCCGCCCGCTTGAGTACGCCACCTTCGCGGTAACGCAAAGGAAAGATGTGACCGGGCCTCGCGAGGTCGTCGGGCCGAGTTGCGGGATCGAGCAGCGCCTTGATCGTCGTCGCACGGTCGGGAGCCGAGATTCCCGTCGTCGTCCCGATGCGGGCATCGACCGACACCGTGAATGCGGTGCGCTGCACCTCGGTGTTGTTGGCGACCATGAGCGGGAGCTGGAGCGCGTCGAGGCGGTCGCCCTCCAGCGGCATGCAGATGACGCCGCTGGTGTGACGGATCATGAACGCCATGGCCTCGGGCGTGATGCGCTCGGCCGCCATGATGAGGTCGCCTTCGTTCTCGCGGTCGGCATCGTCGACCACGATGACGAGCTCACCGCGGGCGATCGCGGCGATCGCATTCTCGATCTTCGTGAAGGTCATCGTGTCTCCGTTCGCATCATGAGGTAGATCGGGGGTAGGCGGTGAGGAGTCGCTCGACGTACTTGGCCAGCACGTCGACTTCGAGGTTCACACCGTCGCCGGGCTGACGCGCCCCGAGCGTCGTGACGGCAAGCGTGTGTGGGATCAAGGCCACCGAGAACGAGAACTCATCGAGGCTCGTCACCGTGAGGCTCACACCGTCGACGGTGATCGAGCCCTTTTCGACGATGTATCGAGTGATTGAGCTGTCGGCAGCGATCGTCACGACCTCGGAGCTGTCTGTCTGTGCCTCGCGGACAAGCACACTTCCGACGCCGTCCACGTGGCCCTGGACGAGGTGACCGTCGAGCCGGTGGCCGAGGCGCATCGGGCGTTCCAGGTTGATCGGATCCCCCGCCTGCGCGCTCCGCAGCGTGGTCCGGTCGAGGCTCTCGAGCTGCACGTCGGCGGCCCACCAGCCGTCGCCTATCTCCACCACCGTGAGGCAGCAGCCGTTCACCGCGATCGACGACCCGATCTCGGCATCGGCGAGTACGGCCGTGCAATCGATCTCGAGCCGACCACCGCCGTCGTGCAAGACCATCGATCGCACGGAACCCAGCTCTTCGACGATGCCGGTGAACATCAGCCGACCTCGACCGGGCGGCGGTAGTCGATGCGGAGGTCGGTGCCGATTCGTTCCACGCGGTCGAGCTCGAGGCGGGGCGCATGCGCCAGCGTCGACGGCCCGGCCCAGTCGAACGCTGGGAGCCCATCGGTGCCGAGCAACGAAGGTGCGACGTATGTGACGAGGTGATCGACCAGGTCGGCGGCGATCAGCGCGCCGTGCACCCGCGCGCCGCCTTCGAACATCGCTTCGAGCACCTCGTGGGCCCCGAGGAGCGCGAGCACCGCGGCGAGGTCGAGACCAGTTCCGGATGTGGCCGTTGGAACCACCTCAACCTTGGCTCCCGCGCTACGCCACGCGTCGACGGCGCCGGGCTGTGCGTGATCGCTCGTGAGCACCAAAGTCGGCGCAATCGCCTGGTCGAAAAGAGGACCGCGGGCCGGAACCCTCCCGCGTGCGTCGAGGACCACGCGCAATGGCGCCTCCCTCGGCGCTGGTTCGACATCGCGCACTGAGAGCGCGGGTTCGTCAGCGATCACTGTGCCCGACCCAACCACGATCGCTTGTGCGTCGGCGCGCAGCTCATGAGCGTTCTGACGGGTGCCGTCGGCGGTGATCCACTGTGAGGTGCCGTCGGCCGCGGCGATGCGACCGTCGATCGTCATGGCGACCTTGGCGAGACAGAAGGCACGACCGGTCCGCCGGTGATGCAGGTACGGAGCAAGCGAGCGCGTTGCTTCGGCGTCCCCAACCCCGACGACGACGTCCACCCCGGCTTCACGCAGGGCATCGAACCCGCGACCGCGTACTTGCGGGTCAGGGTCCTCGACCGCGGTGACGACTCGGACAACCCCCGCTTCGATGAGCGCATCGGCACAGGGTCCGGTGCGGTGCGTGTGCGCACACGGTTCGAGGGTTGTGTACGCGGTTGCGCCACGGGCCCGATCGCCGGCGGCGCGCAATGCCGCGACTTCGGCGTGGGCTTCACCGGGACGCTCGTGGAAGCCCTCGCCGACGATCGTGCCATCAACTGTGAGCACACATCCCACCCAGGGGTTCGGAGGTGCGCTTCGGCGACCGCGCTCAGCGAGCGCGATGGCTCGGGCCATCAGCTCGCTGTCGCTCACCTCTGTCGCCATCGCCACTGCCATCGCCCGCCCATCGCGAGATGTTCCATTCCCGCCCGCGAGGCATGGCACGACGGCGCGGCATCCATCACCGCTCAGCCGTTCCCTCTCCCATCCGGACTCTCACCGTCGGCCCCGGCTTCACACCGGGTCAACCACACGGCTGGCTGCCGTGGGCTCGCGGGCTCCCCCAGTGCCCGAAGGCGCCAGAGATACCGCCGGTCGGGACTTGCACCCAACCCCGAGGGCTACTCAGTTGTGACGGCAGTGTACCCCGTCCAGACGAAAACTGGAACACGTTCTAGTTCCAAGAGTGCTCAGTGGGGCCGCCCACCGGCGAGGAGGTCGAGAGCGTGCGGGGCTGCGGCCAGGGCCACTTCGAGGCATTCGAGGGCGCCTGATGCTGATCCTGGGAGGTTGCACACCAGAGCCATACCGACCGTGCCGCACACGCCGCGGGAGAGCAGACCGAAGGTCCGGCCATCGGTGTTGCTTGCGGTACGCATCGCTTCCGCCAACCCTGGTGCTTCGCGCTCAAGGACCTCGAGCGTGCCTTCGGGTGTGAGGTCGCGGGGGCCGAAGCCCGTGCCGCCGGTCGTGACGACGAGGCCGGCGAAGCCGTTCGTCAGTCCGCGCAGCGCGTCAGCCACCGAGTCGACGCCATCGGCGCAGATCTGGTGATCGACGACGGTGTATTCCTCAGCGGTCAGCCGCTCAACGAGGGCGACTCCCGACTTGTCTTCGCGGCTGCCCTCGGCCACTCCGTCGGAGACGGTGAGCACCTTGGCCGCGAGCGCTGCCGCCACAGCTACTTCCCGTTGCCGTTGGGCCACGCGGCGGAGCGGATGCCGCGAGCCGCGGCGAGTGGATCGTCGGCGTGGAAGATGGCGCTCCCGGCAACGAGGATGTCGACGCCTGCTGCCGCGGCGAGTGGTGCGGTCTGCTCCTGGATCCCACCATCGATCTCGATCTCGACCGGGAGGTTCCCCTCGTCGATCACCGCTCGCGCGGCACGCACCTTGTCGAGCGCGTCCGGGATGAACTTCTGGCCTCCGAAGCCGGGATGCACGCTCATGATCAGGAGCAGATCGATCTCGGCCAGGTACGGCAACACCGTGTCGACGGCGGTCTCTGGGTTCAGGGTGAGGCCCACACCCACGCCGCGTTCTCGCAGCTCATCGAACAGGGGGCGAGGATCACCGAGCTCGATGTGCACGATGCACCGGTCGGCGCCGGCATCGGCAAAGCCCGCGAGCAAGACGCCCGGGTTGTCGACCATGAGGTGGCAATCGAGGAACAGCTCGGTGCGCGCGCGGAGCGAAGCGACAACTGGCGGGCCGATCGTGAGGTTGGGCACGAAGTGGCCGTCCATCACGTCTACATGCAGCAAGTCGGCTTCGGATGCGACCATCTCGATGTGCTCGGCCAACCGCGAGAAGTCGGCGGACAGGATCGATGGCGCGATCTTCTGCGAAGGCATGCGGGTCCGAGGCTACCTTCACCCTTTGCTCCGCTCCCGCTTCGCTACTTCCGCTCGCCTACGTTCGCGACACATGGTCCGTGTCGCGCCGCTCGCTCTATTCGCTTTGCTCGCTCCGCGAATCGGCTGGTCTATTTGCCGCGCTGGAGGCCGAGGACGAACATGCCGTCGGTCCCGGCGTCCTGCGGGAGGATCAAGCCGCCCGGGCCGTGCGGGCGCCACGGAACCGACGTCGGAAGCACGGTGAACGACGGCAGCGCTTCGATCACACGTGCGGCGACCCCGGTGGTCTCGATCGCGGTCGGGGTACACACCGAATAGACGAGCTTGCCGCCGGGCCGGACAGCCGCGGCCGCTTCGAGGACGAGCGCGACCTGGAGGTCGGCGAGCGGTGCAAGTGCGTCCTGATCGACTCGCCAGCGCAGATCGGGGCGACGGCGCAGCGCACCGAGACCCGAGCACGGGGCGTCGACGACCACGATGTCGAACGACTCTGCAGCAACGGGGAGCGACCGGCCATCGGCCTGCGCGGTCAGGAGGTTCGCCAGGCCGAGCCGAACCGCGGCCTCGCGAATCAATCGAAGTCGACCTTCGTCGAGGTCGAGCGCGACGACCAGTCCGTCGTCACCCACGAGCTCCGCAGTTGCCGTGGCCTTCCCCCCTGGAGCAGCGGCGACGTCGAGCACGCGCATGCCGGCAGTTGGCGCGGCGTACGCGATCACGGCCTGACTCGCTTGGTCCTGTGGCGTGGCTCGGCCACTAGCGACGGCGGGAAGTGCACCCAGATCGCCAGCGCCTCGGATCACGAGCGCGTCGGACAGCAAACGCCCACGCTCGACCTGGGCCCCACTCCCCAGGAGCTCCTGCTCGAGCTCATCGGACGTGGTGCGTCGAGGGTTCGGGCGGAGTGCGACAGCACCCGATTCGTTCGACGCCGCGAGGGCAGCGAGGGCGTCATCAGCACCAAGGTCGGAGATCATCTGGTCGACGAGCCAGTCGGGATACGAAAGGGCAACCGCGGGGTTGGTCGGCTCGGGCCACGGCGGTCCGGCGGCCGACAGCGCGCGCAGTACGGCATTGACGTAGCCACGCGCCCGCGACGGTGAGGCTTCAACTGTCTCCGCCACCGCAGCATGCGCCGGAACTCCCACAACCAGTTGATGAGCGCCGATACGGAGTGCAGCGCGCACACCGGGATCGAGGGATGCAATCTTGCGCCTGCAGTGAGGTGCGAGCATCTCGTCGAGCCGAAGCTGTGATCGCAGCGTGCCGTAGACCAGCTCGGTGACGAACGCCCGGTCACGCATGGAGAGGTTCGAACTCCGGAGCATCGATGGGACGATGACGTGGGAGTACGCACCATCCTCGATGCGCACCAATGCGTCGCACGCCAGATGGCGTGAACCGCGCGGACTCACTGCGGATCCAGAGACACGTCTGGCGAGCGAAGGCCGCGACGCCACTCCACACCGGGCATCGCACGTCGACCGGCTGGCTGCACCTCTTCGAGCATCAGCGCCCCATCAATCGTCGAAAGGTTGACCGACTCGTCGATCGATCCGACGGGTGCGCCAATGCTTGTCGTTGGCGTTGCCCGCAGGACCTTCACGCGCGTCCCATCCACGACCATCCACGCGCCCGGTCTCGGGTTGCCGGCTCGGACGATGCGGTGCAGCTCGCGAGTCGTGCGGCTCATGTCCAACTGGAACTCAGCAACGTCGAGCTTGTCGGCGTAGGTCGGCTCGCCATGTTGTGGTTCGGGGTTCGCGGTGGACACCTCGGGCAGCGTACGCACGAGCAAATCGGCACCGAGGTCGACGAGTCGGGACCGCAGCTCTCCTGCTGTCTCGTTCGGATCGATCGGCGTGCGCGCGGTCGCGAACACCGGACCCGTGTCGAGCCCTTGCTCCAGCCCCATGATGCACACGCCGGTCTCGTCATCGCCTGCGAGCACTGCCCGTTCGACGGGCGCCGCGCCACGCCAGCGCGGGAGCAACGAGAAGTGGACATTGATGAGGCCCAGGGG
Source organism: Acidimicrobiia bacterium (assembly GCA_009694295.1). Classification (GTDB taxonomy): domain Bacteria; phylum Actinomycetota; class Acidimicrobiia; order IMCC26256; family PALSA-555; genus SHVJ01. Next base: position 3,105 of record SHVJ01000019.1, on the reverse strand, counting down.
AAAGGCCTCGATGACTGAAGGCGCCAGGATCTGGCCGTACGCGACCACGACACCGAGGTCGGCACCGGAGCGACTGATGTCGTCGAGAACCTCAGCCGCCTTCACCGGTGTCCGAACATCGATGCCATGACGCTCGGCCTCGATCCGCACTGGGCTGGGTGACGGCGACCCGCCGCGCCCGCGCCTGGTATCGGGGCGCGTGACGACCAACGCGATCTCCTGTCCGTCGGCAACCAACGCGTCGAGCGCCGTTGCCGCATCAGTAGGTGTTCCGAAGAACACGAGGCGCATTGCTCCTGTCCTTCTCTTGGGTTGAGGATCTTTGCTCAGAGTCGGCGGCCGCCGTCTTCGGCAGTCGTCGCGCTGAGCGTGCCATCGAGGACGAGCTGGCGGAGCTCGCGCATCGCGGCCTTGCGAGTTTCGTCGTCGAGGCGGTCGAGCAGGAGCACCCCGTCGAGGTGGTCGATCTCGTGTTGGATGAGGCGGCCCATGAGCTCATCGCCCTCGAGCACAACTTCGTTCCCATCGAGATCAATGCCTCGCACGGTGACCACCTTGGGTCGGACGATCTCGAAGCTGAACCCGGGTACCGACAAGCAACCCTCGTCGTAGACCCACTCCCCGCTCGACTCCACGATCTCCGGGTTGATGATCACCCCGGGGTCGTCGCCCACGTCGTAGGTGTACAGGCGCTTCTGGACGCCGACCTGCGGCGCGGCAAGGCCGACGCCGCGGGCTTCGTGCATCGTCGCAATCATCGTGTCGACCAGACGCGCCAAATCACCATCGATGTCGGTGACCTCCGGTGCGCGTTGACGTAACACCGGGTCGCCAAAGAGTCTGATCGTGTACGTGCCCACACATCGAGGGTACCAGTCGGTACTCAGGGATCGGTCAGGCGCGACCAATCACGCGCGGCCGATCAGACGCGGCGAGGATCAACGTCGACGCGGAGTCGGCCCTGAGTCCGCGCGGGACCGAGATTCGCTGTCGCCAATGCATCGCAGAGCTCGTCGACCGTCGGTGCGCGCAGCAACGCCAGTCCATTGGTGGGACCGAGCACCGTGACGGTCGTGAGATGGCGCTGCAGCTCCGCGCAGGCCGCGTCGACCGCAGTCGCGTCACCACTGAGCTCGGCCATGCCGCCGAACGGTGGGTAGTGCAGGGCGCGGCGCCGCGCGAGATCGGTCTCGAGAAGTGGCGCTGGATCTCCGTCGCTCGCTGCGGTCACCACCGGATGCGCGGGCATGCGCGTTTGGACCAGCACCACTCCGCCATCGCCTCGTCCCCCGACGCACCGGCTGGCCCGTACGAGCAGCCACAACGCCTGCTCCTCCGCGCGGTACCGGGGTGCGAGCAGCTCTTGATCGAGGTCGATGAACGCGACGAGACGGATCGGGTGTTGAGGATCGCGGGGTGCCCGATGCAGCACGGCCTCGGTGCCGATCGCAACGTCGAACGCGGGAAGTGGCGCACTCCCCGTCTCGACGGCCACCACGTTCGCTCGGGGAACCAACGCCGCAAGGTGTTCGCGGACCCGCACTACCCCGAGCTTGCGGGGGCGCAGCGATGCCGCACCGCAGTGCGTGCAGAAGCCCTTTGCCCGATCGCCGCACCGCGGGCATTCGTGACCGCCGGCGCCCTCTTGCACGGCGGCTTCACATCGCTCGCACCGCGCGAGCTCGCCGCACTTCTGGCACACCAGCAAACGAGCTCGGCCCCGACGGTTCAGCACGCAGAGCGCTCGCCCCCCATCCGCCAACGCGCGGTGCAGTGCGTCCGCGAGACCCGTCGACATGAAGGTGCTACCTGGCGGCTCCGAGCGAAGGTCGACGACCTCAAGGCGAGCCCAGCCGTCGCGTTCGATCCTCGCCTCGGGACCTGCGATGACATCGGCCACTGCCACAGCTTGTGCACCGGGCGCCGGGCTCACGACATCAAGGCGAGCACCGCACCGACGTGTCCGCTCGACCGCGAGGTCGAACGCGTGCCAGCTCGGGGCCCGCTCTTCCTCGAGCGCTTCGTCGAGGTCGTCGAGCACCACGACGGCGTGGAGATCGGGAACCGGAGCAAAGATCGCGATGCGCCCGCCGACGACGACGCATGCACCGTGGCGGGCGTCATCCCACGCCGCGGTTCGGTCGGCCGCCGATTGATCACCACGAAGCATCACGACATGACGACCCTCGGCTTCGAGAAGGGTCGCGAGTGCGCGGGACTCTGCGGCGCTCGCCGCAATCACGATGGTCGAGCCCTCTGACGCGGCCAGCGCGCCTACGAGCTCGTTCCGCTCACGCGCCGGCGGCCAACGCACCACGCGACGGGCGCCATCGGGCACGGCCATCGGCGTCGCCTGGGGCGGAAAGACCGCGGCATGCACCTCCGGCGCTCCGGTCGCTCGCAGATTGTTCGGTGGCGACGCGGCCCGGAGGAACGCGGCCCGCGGTCCGGCCCAACGCCACGCGGCCCACTCCGCGAGGTCGACGACATCGGCGGGCGGTCCGGCTGACACCACCGCGATCAGCGGCAACGTGCGATCTCGCGTGGTGGCTGGCTCCACATCGAGACCAAGCGCCCAGCCGCGGACGCGTCGACCGTGCAGTGGAACCCGCACGATCGTGCCGATGTGCACGTCATCCCGCATCTCCGCGGGAACCAGATAGTCGAAGGCGCGATCGATCGCCGGAACGTCGGGCAGCACGCGGCAGACGCGTGCATCCACCTTGATCACCTTTTCCGCTCTCGGCGCCTGCGGCGCCGGGCCGCTCGGGCCCCGGCTCGGGCGGCGCAGGGTACCTGCGCCACGATCCCTTGCCTCAGGCCAATGCTTCGGCGGCCTTGCGGAACGCTTCGGCTTGGTCGGTGTTCTCCCAGGTGAACGTCGGCTCGTCTCGACCGAAGTGGCCGTATGCCGCGGTGCGCTGGAAGATCGGGCGACGCAGCTTCAAGCGCTCGATGATCGCGGCCGGGCGCAGGTCGAAATGCTCCTGCACCAGGTCGGGGAGCTTCTCGGGGTCGATCGTGGACGTACCGAACGTCTCGACCATCACCGACATCGGATGCGCGATGCCGATCGCGTACGCGACCTGCACCTCACAACGCTGC
>SHVJ01000103.1 GCA_009694295.1 Acidimicrobiia bacterium | reverse complement strand
ACGGCGCCGTGGGTCGGCGGATCCTGGAAGAACGGATCATCGAGGTGCCACGGCCGCAGCTCGTCGACTGTGCACCCGAAGCGTTCGGCCAGCGTGCGATCCACGTCGGCCTTCCATTCGGTGAACGGCCCGACCGTGTGCTGGTCGACTTCCTCCAACGTGGCGAACAACCGGTCTTCGTCCATCTCGCCGGTGGCGAGAGCAAGGGCGAAGTGGTCGCGGTACCCGAGGCTGCGAGCAGCCTCGTTGCGCAGCCGGGCGAGCTCGCGCACTTGGTCGCCCACCTCGGTCCCGACCTGTTTCGACGCCTCCCACGCGCGGCGGCGCAGCTCGGCGTCGTCGCTGGTGCGCAGGATCTCGAGGATCGCGTTGTCGTCGACCCGAGCACCATCGAGCTCTCCACGGAAGCTCGTGAACGTGGCGTCTACCGCGGTCTCGAGCTCGACGAGCGCGCGGCGAGTGCTCTCGGGCACCTGGTGCGACGCGCACAGGTCGTACACATGATCGAGCTGGCGCCGAACCAGTGGATCGAGGTCGGACGCGTCGCGGGCATCGCAGACCGCCGTGAACGTGTCGGGATCGGCCAGCACCTCACGACGGGCGAGGTCGGCTTCGACCTGGCGTTGGGCAGTGGCGTCCGACGACTTGGTGTTCGACTCCCACCAAGCCCGCGCGAGCTCCAGCTCGAGGGGGCGCAGTCGGGCTTCGAAATCAGCGAGCAGCTGCTCGGGGTTCGTCGTCACGGCGATCGAGTCTACGGACGGTCTCGGCGGGTGCCGCCCGGCTTGGTGCCCACGGCGAAGAGCGCTTCGTCGACGCACTCGACGGGGTCGGGAACCGCGGCGGCGAGGAGCGTCCGCGCTCGCGCGTGGAACTGCGACCACCCGTCTTCACCGAGGATGTGGTGGAGGTACCGGCTGCGGTACGTCGTGTCCTGGCCGGTGAGCCAATCGTCGAGCGAGAGCTGGTACCGGTACGCCCGACCGGTGATCTCGACGTGGCGCAAGCCGGCGCCCTCGAGCGCGAGGTGCAGGTTCGCGGGGTCGTCGAAGAAGTCGTCCCACGGGGTTCCCTCGGCGGCGACGCCGTCGAGGTCATCGGGCGACGCGAACTCGATCGCAGCCGCGGTCCACGCTTCGTGCGCGGCGCGGTCTTGCGAGTCGTCGACGGGGGGGCCGTCGTCGAGCGCGCCCCACGACGAGACCCCGAGACGCCCGGACGGCAGGAGCACCCGCGCCATGTCGGTGAGCGCGACGTTGTAGTCGGGCACATGGGCGATCACGAGGTTGGCGACGACGCGGTCGAACGTAGCGGGGCGGAACGGCAGTCCCGGTGCCGCGGCCGTCGCGCGCAGCACGCCCGGGTGTTGTTCGGCGCGCAACATCGCGGTCGACGGGTCGACGGCGACAACGGTTCCCACCGCGCCGGTCGCGGTGATCGCCACATCGGCGGCTACACCGGTGCCGGCCCCCACATCGAGGACCCGACCGGAGAACGGCGGGGCGACCGCGGCGACGAGGTCGCGAGCAAGCGCCGCGTTGCGCTCCGCTCGCACCCGGGCATACGCATCGACGACCGAGTCGTAGGAGCGCCAAGCGTCGTGGTCAGGCGCTGTAGGCACACCGAGACGATAGGTTGCCCGCACCCCGCACCCCGGAGCCCGCCACAGAGCCCGCCACAAATACCGGCCCAAAAGACAGGACATGGCATGTCTGAGATCAGATTCGGCGCGTTTGCGCCGCAGGGATGGAAGACCGAGCTGATCGGCATCGCCGACCCGGTCGACAAGTGGGCCAAGTGCCTCGAGACCACCCTGCTTGCCGAAAGTCTCGGATACGACTCGATCTGGGTCTACGACCACTTCCACAACGTGCCTGCACCTGCGCACGAGACCGTCTTCGAGTGCTGGACGGTCATGGCCGCGCTCGCCGTAGCCACCACGCGCATCCGGCTCGGACAGATGGTGACGTGTACGTCGTACCGGCCGCCCGCGCTCACGGCGAAGATCACGGCGACAATCGATGTCATCAGCGGCGGTCGCCTCGATTGGGGTGTCGGCGCCGGTTGGTACGACCACGAGTACAAGGCGTACGGCTACGAGTTCCCCGAGGCCAAGGTGCGCATCGGCATGCTGCGCGAGGCGGTCGAGGTCGTGAAGGCGATGTGGTCGGAGGCCGACGCGTCGTACGAAGGCCGCTACTACAAGCTCGCCGGTGCGCAGTGCGACCCCAAGCCACTCCAGAAGCCGCACCCGCCAATCTGGATCGGTGGCGGGGGAGAGCAGATCACGCTCCGAGTTGTCGCCCGGCTCGCCGACAAGTCCAACTTCGGCGGGAAGCCCGAAGAGTGGGCCCACAAACGCGACGTGCTGCACGGGCACTGCAAGGACGTCGGGCGCGACCCGTCGGAGATCGAACTCACCTGGAGCCCGGAAGTGTGCGTGCGGGAGACGGAGGCCGAAGTTCGCGAGGTCTCCGCGATGAGCGAAGCGCGCGGCTACCGCGAGCCGTTCGATTCATGGCAGGCCGGGAACTTGGTTGGCACACCTGAGCAGGTCGCCGAGAAGGTGCGTGTCTACATCGACCTCGGCTGCACCTACTTCGTCCCCTGGTGCACCGACTACCCCGAACACACGACGCTCAAGCTCTTCGCCGAAAAAGTGATGCCCGAATTTCGTTGAAGCGTCACTTGCTCGGGTGTTTGAGCTAGCTGAACCAGATCTTCTGGTAGTCGCGGGATTGTGGGTGGAGGAGCAGCGCGACGAGGGCGATGTCGAACATGAAGTTGATGATGAGCGGGAAGCTCAGGACGTCGGACCTGAAGACCGTGACCATGACAAGCACCCAGAGGACGGCCGCGGCCACTGCGAGTGTGTATCCCCACTTCTTCTCGTTGGCGATGCCGTAGGCCCCGTACCCGAGGGCCGCGGCGAACAGGAGCAGCTCGAACTTCCCGCTCAGCACCAAGAAGACGGCATGGATGTAGCAGAGCACCGTGGCCGAGACGAGGGTCTGCGGCTGGTACTGGTTGATGAAGCGTCGTTCGTTCACGGCTCCATTGTGGTCGACGCGGGGGTGCCGTCTGCGGTCGGGTGCCGCGATCGGAGCTGGCCACAGGCAGCATCGATGTCGACGCCGCGTGTCCGCCGGACGGTGGCGCCGATGCCCGCCTCGCGAAGACGCTCGGCAAAGGCACGCACCCGAGCCCGCGTGGGCGCGCGGCCAGAGAAGCCTGACGTGGGGTTCAGCGGGATGAGGTTCACGTGCGCCCCGCCGACGCCTTGCCATGCCCGCAGCAGGCGAGCGAGGGCGCCGGCTTGTTGCAGCGTGTCGTTCACGCCGGCGATGCAGGCGTACTCGAACGACACGCGACGCCCGTGGGCACCGGCTACCTCCGCCGCCGCATCGAGCACCGCGGCGATCGGATACCGAGCGTTGAGCGGCACGAGCTGACTGCGCAGCTCGTCGTCGGGCGCGTGCAACGACACCGCGAGCGTGACCGGCAACCGTTCCTTCGCGAGTCGCACCATGCCCGGCACGACTCCCACCGTGCTGATCGTGAGATGGCGCGCCGAGATCCCGAGATCGCCGTGCAGGCGCTCGATAGAGGTCCACACCTCGTCGTAGTTCGCAAGTGGCTCACCCATGCCCATATAGACGACGTGGGTGACGGGTTGGGGGCTGCCGTGCCCCGCCCGCACCACCTGTTCGACGATCTCGCCGGCGTCGAGGTGCCGTTCGAACCCTGCCTGGCCGGTGGCGCAGAAGGTGCAGGCCATCGCACATCCGGCTTGCGACGACACGCACACCGACGCACGCGTCTCGGAACGCATGAGCACCGTCTCGACCTGTGCCCGGTCGCGCACTGACTCGTACAACCACCGGTCGGTCTCACCATCGGAGGACGTCGCTTTGGCCACGATGTCGAACGCGAGCGGCAGCGCTCCGGAGGCACGCGTCCGGAACGCCTTCGGGAGATTGGTGGCGTCTTCGAGAGGGATGCGCAGTCGGTACAGCGCTTCGAAGATCTGTTGAGCGCGGTACTTCGGCTCTCCCCACTCCTCGGCGAGTGCGGCGAGTTCGTCGACACCAAGGCTGTAGCGCGTCCGGCTCGTTGTGCTCATGCGATGTCCAGTGCGTAGGCGCGGTCGACGCGCGTTGTGGTGAATCCGAGGGCTCGGTACAGGGCGACTGCAGGTGCGTTCGACGCGTCGACGAACAACATGCCGACCGGCGTACCGCGCTCGTGCAACGAAGCGAGTCCGCCGACGACGAGCGCGCGGCCGAGTCCCGATCCCTGACGGTCGGGATCGACGCCGATCACGTAGATCTCGCCGAGCGCGTCGGGCTCGTTCGGGGGAACCGACGCGTGCACCTTTGTCCAGCAGAAGCCAGCGAGGCCACGGTCGTCGATCGCCAACAAGAAGCCGACCGGATCGAACCACGACTCCGCTTCGAGTCGCCTTAAGTTGTCCTCTGACCAACCGCCCTGGTCGGGGTCGTGCACGAAGGCACGGTTGTTCACTGCCACCCAGGCTGCTTCGTCCTGACCGATCACGAACGGTCGCGTGGTGATGCCCGGTGGCCAGCGCGTCTCCTCAGCGAGCGGGAGTGGCACCCGCATTTGCCAGAGTTCGCGCTCGGACTTGAACCCCCGACCGGTCGCGAACGCGTCGGCGCGCTCGTCGGCCCCGAATGCCCACAAGACCGCTCGCCGCGCATCGTGATTGGCCGCGAGCGCGGCGTCGAGCAGCGCGGCGGCCACCCCGGCCTCACGGTGCTCGGGGAGCACCACGACACCCGCGGTGATGCTCCCGTCGTCGAGCGCCATGGTGTGCAGCGCGCCGACGGGTTGCTCATCGGCCGTGGCCACGAAGAGGGTGGTGTGCTCGCTCTGCGACTTCAGGTCGCGCCAGACGGCGTCGCCGAGTGACGGGTGACCGTCCGCGGCCTCGGCCGCGTCGGCCAGCGCGCGAACGATCGCAACATCGGCGGGCGCGATGGGATGGCACATGCGCACGTCGATCACCACCCGAGGCTAGGCGACCATTGGGCTCTATCGTGCAGCGATGCCCCGTCCCCGAGGTGCGCGAGCGCGCGCCGACGTCGTGGTCGAGCGACTTCGACAGGAGTATCCCGGCTCGGCGCGCGAGCTTTGCGCGCTCGTGCACATCTCTCCGTTCCAGCTGCTGGCTGCCACGATCCTCTCGGCGCAGTGCACCGACGAGATGGTCAACAAGGTCACGCCGGCGTTGTTCGCCCGCTATCCCACACCGGCCGATCTCGCGGAGGCAGACCCCGCGGAAGTCGAGGAGCTGATCCACGCGACCGGCTTCTTCCGTCAGAAGACCAAGAGCCTCATCGGGATGGCGACCGCCCTCGAAGAGCGGTTCGACGGCGAAGTGCCCACTGAGCTCGACGACCTGGTCACGCTGGCCGGGGTGGGGCGCAAGACAGGCAACGTGATCCGGTCGGTGGCCTTTGGCTTGCCAGGCCTACCCGTCGACACTCACGTCGGTCGCCTCACCCGCCTGTTGAAGC
>SHVJ01000102.1 GCA_009694295.1 Acidimicrobiia bacterium | reverse complement strand
GAGCGCTTCGACGCGCCGGTCGAGGTTGCGGGGCATCCAGTCGGCTGAGCCGATGAGGTACTCCGCGTCGACGTCGTCGATGCCAAATCGGTAGATGCGTGAGTGCTCCAGGTACCGACCGACGATCGAGCGCACTCGAATGTGCTCGGAGAGCCCGGGCACTTGTGGGCGCAGGCAACAGACGCCGCGGACGATGAGATCCACCTGCGTCCCCGCGTTCGACGCGTCGTAGAGCTCGTCGATCAATGTGGGATCGACGAGGCTGTTCATTTTCAGCACGATGCGTCCGCCTGCGCCCTTCGCCGCCTCAGCCTGGATTCGCTCTCGAAGGGCGCCGCGCATCTCTTCGGGGGCAACGATGATGCGGCGGTACGGACCCGGTCGGCTGTAGCCGGTGAGGTGGTTGAACAGTTCCGTGAGGTCGTTGCCAAGGTCTTCGTCGGCGGAGAGCAACCCGAGGTCCTCGTAGAGCGTTGCGGTCTGCGTGTTGTAATTGCCCGTTCCCACGTGGCAATAGCGGCGAATCCCGTCTGCCTCCTGACGAACGACGAGCAGGATCTTGGCGTGTGTCTTGAGGCCGACGAGTCCGTACACCACGTGTACGCCGGCTTCTTCGAGCGAACGGGCTCGTTCGATGTTCGCTTGCTCGTCGAAGCGAGCCTTGAGCTCGACGAGCGCGACGACTTGCTTGCCTTCGCGCGCCGCGTCGACAAGTGAACGAACGATTGCACTCTCCGCGCCCGCCGTGCGGTAGATGGTCTGCTTGATGGCGAGCACGTGCGGGTCGGCCGCAGCCTGGCGTACAAACGCTTCCACCGAGGTGGCGAAGGAATCGTACGGGTGATGCACGAGCACATCGCCGGCGCGCAACACCCGAAACAGGTCGACCGGTTGATCCTCAGTCGCAGCGAGGCGCGTGTCGGTGCGGGGAGCCCACGGTTCGTCCTTGAGCTCCGGACGGTCGAGCGCGTACACATCCCAGAGCCCGGAGAGATCGAGCGGACCGTCGACCGTCACCACGGCAGCCGGCGGAAGCTCGAGCTCACGACACAGGACGGTGAGCACTTCGTCGGTCATCGACCCGTCGACTTCGAGTCGCACGGCCTGGGCGAACTTGCGTCTCCGATGGAGGACGCTCTCGATCGCTTCGAGGAGATCCTCGTCCTCGTCGTCGAGCTCGAAGTCCACGTCGCGGGTCACCCGGAACGGATGGTGCGCGCCGATGAGCATGCCCGGGAACAGGCGCTCGAGGTGCGCAGCGATGACCTGCTCGAGGGCCACGAAGCGTTCACCGTCGGGCAATGCGACGAATCTCGGAAGTGTGGGCGGCACCTTGACGCGAGCGAAGCGCGTCTCGCCGGTCGATGGGTCCTCCACCACGACCGCAAGGTTCAAGGAGAGATTTGAGATATAGGGGAACGGGTGGGCGGGATCGACCGCCAGGGGAGTGAGAACCGGGTACACGCGCTCGGCGAACACCCGAGCTAGCTCGGCTCGGTCGTTGTCGGCGAGATCGCTCCACTCGGGGAAGCTGATCCCGGCCTCTTCCAGCTCGGGTGCGATGTCCTTGGTGAAGACGGTCGACTGCCGGTCGACGAGTGACCGGACCTGGTCTCGGATGGCGCGCACGGCGGCGGCCGGGTCGAGTCCGTCGGCGGAGCGACTCCGCAACCCCGCCTCCACTTGCTCTTGTAGGCCAGACACGCGCACCTGGAAGAACTCGTCGAGGTTCGACGCGAAGATCGCGAGGAACTTCGCTCGCTCGAGCAGTGGGCGGGATTGATCCTCGGCCAGTGCAAGCACGCGTGCGTTGAAGTCGAGCCACGACAGCTCGCGGTTCAGGAAGCGTGTCTCGTCGGTGGTGTCTGGCGGCATCTGTACCGCATCGTACCGGTGGTGCCAGTAGCCGTTTCCTGGCACTTCCGGCCAGGTGAACGCCCGCTGAATGCTGGTGAACGGTCTGCCCGCGGCCAAGGCCCAGACTACGTTCGACGCAGATGACCACCGACCCTCGCGTGCCCATGGACAAGCGGTTCGCGCCGCCGACGCCCTTCGCGCGCCTCATGTGGGCGCACGCGGCGAGTGCGGCCGCCGACGCTTGCATCGCGGCTTCGCTGGTGGGGTCGCTTTTCTTCGCATCGCCGGCGAGCTCGTCGCGCGAGAAGCTGCTCCTCTACCTCGTGATCTCGTTCGCGCCCTTCGCGATCATCTGGCCGCTGCTCGGTCCCGCGCTCGACCGCTCGTCGGGTGGTCGGCGGCTGGTCGTGACGCTGTCGTTGGTAGGGCGAGCGGTGCTCTGCATCTTCATGTCGCGCTACATCACCAAGGAGGGCTCCGACGCCCTGTTGATGTACCCCCTTGCATTCGGCGTGCTGGTGCTTCAGAAGAGCTATTCGGTCGCCAAGAGCTCGTTGCTGCCGGGTCTCGTCGATGACGAAGCAGGACTCGTCCGAGCCAACTCGCGTCTGGCACTCGCGAGCGTGATCGCGAGCTTCGCGGGCGCGGCTCCCGCAGCGTTGTTGCAAGTTGTGGCCGACGCCGACTGGTCGCTGGTGTTCGCCGCTTTCGTGTTCGTCACCGCGACGATGCTTTCCCTGCAGATCCCGAAGGTTGCACCGATGTTGCGGTCCAAGGAAGAGATCGATCTCGAGCAGGAGGAGATGCACCTGCCGAGCGTTCTCCTTTCTGGAAGCGCGATGGGCGTGTTGCGCGGCGCGGCCGGGTTCCTCGCGTTCTTCAGTGCATTCGCGTTGAAGAAGGACATCGTGGGTCTGGGCTTCGTCGGTGGATTCGCATTTGGCGGGGCGTTCCTGGGGAACTTGTGTGCCCCGATGCTCCGCGAACGCGTGCGCGAGGAGGTTCTGCTCGCGTCCGCGCTCGCGACCGCAGCTTTTCTTGTGCTCGCAGGAGCGGTGGTCGGCGGCGTGCCGGGTTTCGCGCTGTCCGGGTTGGCGATCGGGGTCGGTGCGGCATCGGGCAAGCTTGGGTTCGACAGCCTGCTTCAGCGCGATGCACCCGACGCGATCCGCGGCCGCGCGTTTGCACGGTTCGAGACACGCTTCCAAGCGATGTGGGCGATCGGGGCCTTGCTCGGTCTGATCCCTCTGAACCGTCAGGTCGGGCTCATGGTGCTCGCGGGCATCCTGGTGTTCGTCGCGCTGTCGTACACCGCCGGGCTGCGTGCTGCGCGCGGGCGCGTGTACCGCACGACGGTGCGGCCCAAGGTGGTGGACGATCTCTACGGCAAGGCCAAGTCGGAGGTCACTGCGTGGGGTCGCCGAAGCGCGAAGCGTCGCCGTCGACCGTCCCGGAAAACCGAAGCGCAGGACGACACGGTCTTGGACGTTCCACACCGGCCGTCGCGCCGTCAGCCTTAATCGCCAGCGCTAATCGCCAGCCCGAAAACAGGTGACCGGCGCAATCGCCGGCATGCGAGCATGGTGGCCATGAGCACCATCTTTCGAGCCATCACTCCCGACGAGCTGACGGCGTTCGTGAACACGTCGTCTATCGGCTTCGGTGAATCGAATGCGTGGTTCGAGCGCGAGGTTCCGTGGGTCTCGTCTTCGCTCGAGCGAACGATCGCGGGGTTCGAAGGCGACGCTGTGGTCTCCACCAGTCGCAACTACCCGTTTGAAATGACGGTGCCCGGCGGCGCTTCGCTGCACGTCGCTGGCGTGAGCGCGGTCGCTGTGCTTCCCACGCACCGACGCCGCGGTCTCTTGCGCGAGATGATGACGCGCCTGCTGGTGGACGCGGTCGAGCACGAGGAACCAGTTTCCATCCTGACCGCCAGCGAGGCATCGATCTACGGGCGCTTCGGGTATGGCGCTTCCGTGCTCGCGGGAAGCGTGAGCATCGCGAAGCACGCGGTGACATTCTCGCGTCCTCGCCCCGCGGGTCGCCTGCGACTGATCGACGTGGATGAGGCCGGAAAAGTGGAACCGGAAGTATTCGAACGACTTCGCCGCGTCTCACCTGGAGCGGTGTCGCGGCCGGAACTTTGGTGGCACCATCATTACGAGCCTTCGTTCGGCACGCGTTTCGACGCGCTCTATGAGTCACCGTCGGGATCGGTCGACGGCTACGTCACGTATTCGGTGCGCGACAAGTGGACTGCCGCCGGCGCCGCCCACTCGCTCGCGATCCGTGAGCTCATCGGGTGTACGCCCGACGCTGTGCATGCGTTGTGGCGCTACCTGACCGAAATCGACCTCGTGCAGACGATCGTGGCACATTCGATACCGCTGGACTCACCGCTCACCTGGCTGCTCACTTCGTTGCGCGCAGCACAGATCAACAACATCCACGACAACCTCTGGGCCCGCCTGCTTGATGTGCCGACGGCGTTGGGCGCGCGCACGTACGCCGTCCCCGGTCGGCTCGTCCTCGCGATCGACGACCCTGTGCGGCCGGGCGAAGCGGCCGACGGCGCGTTCGCGCTCGACGGGGGACCGGATGGTGCAACCGTGGCGCGCGTCGGTGACGATCCAGATCTGGTGTGCGATGTCGCGGTCGCGTCGACTGCATGGCTCGGCGGCGTCCGCTGGTCGCAGCTCGCGGTGGCCGGACTCGTGGACGAACGCACGCCCGGCGCTCTCTCGACCGCAGACGCGATGTTCGCGTCGACGCCACTGCCGTACGGCTACACCTGGTTCTAGGAGCTCAGGTTTCGTCGAGCATCTCGATGCGCGCGAGCCACAGGCCGGGCGCGTCGAAGTCGTTGGGCGTAGGTGCCATCTCGGGCCGCTCCCACAGCCGGTGCAGCGCTTCGATGCCGGCGCGCTCGATCACACCGGCACAGAACGCGGCGCCGCGCTCGTAGTCCTCACGATCGGTCGCGAGTCCGAGCAGACCTTCCACGAAACGATCGGCTTGGCCTCGCTCGAGCCGATGGCGTGCCATCGCCTCATGGATCTGGTCGAACGACGAAATAAGTTGCTTTCCAACGCGCTCGAGGATCACATCGGAATAGCCGTCGAGTACCGCGTGCAGTACGCGCGTTCGTGTCAGCACTTCGTGCTGGCGGTCGGAGCGGATCGCGCCGAGCAGCTCGTCAGGGTGTTCCATGAGCGACTTGAAGGACTCGGGGTCTGACGGATCGAGGTGGCCGAGGCGGGCTTCAAGGATCGTGGGGTCTATCTCGTAGCCCGACACGTACTCGTTCGCGAGGTCCACGAGCTGTTGTCGCACCCACGGCACGGACCGTTCGGTCGCGTGAACCACCTCGTGGATCGCCACGTAGAAGCGCAGGTCGGTCTGGTCGAGTGACCAGTCGGCTTCGAACTCGTCGATGTTGCGGATCACGAAGCACAGTGATGGTTCGTCGGTGACCGGCAGCGGGAGGTCGTAGCGGCCCAGGGCGTGGCGTGCCAGATGCCCCAACATCGATCCGGCCTGCACGCCGAGCAAGATCCCTGGCAGGGCAGGGAGCAGGTTCCGAATCATCTCGGTGATCTCGGGCGGGGCATCGATTTCGAGGCTGTCGAGGTCGACGCCTTCAAGATGGATCGAGCCCCCAAACGTTGTTGCGAGGCGCTCGAGCACCGTCTTCAGCGCAATGAGGTGAATGGCTGTCCACTCGCGGCGATCGATCACCCGTACGGGTGCCGCGAGCATTGCGGAC
>SHVJ01000018.1 GCA_009694295.1 Acidimicrobiia bacterium | reverse complement strand
CTCGGCATCGCGGGCGCGCAGCCACTCACTGGAATGGCACCGCAGCTCCGTCAGGCGAACTTCCCAATCGAACATATGTTCGTATCGTAGTGACCGGGTGTGACACTGTCAAACGGAACCCAGACATGCCCCTGACCAGCCAAAACGCCTCGCCAGCGCCAGGTCGCTACGCGGTGACTTGGACCAGCTCTCCGCTGTGGACGTCGAAGATGAAGCCGGCGACTTCGAGCTCCGGTGGGAGCAGGGGACACGCGGCGATGACCTCGAGGTCGGTCTGCAGGGTGTGCAACTGATCCATGCTGGCGAGCAGCTCGAACCCGGTTGCGTCGACACCACGGAGTGCACCGATGCGGGCTTGGAGCTCGTCGTCGGTCGACCCGACCATCGCACAATCGGTGTGCTGCATCACGCAGACCCTGGTCGCGCCGAGCAAGTTCGTGGCGAGCACGAGCGAACGCAACGCGTCGGGAGTCACGCGGGCCCCTGCATTGCGAATGATCTTGGCGTCGCCCGGCCGCAACCCCAACGACGCGAGCGGATCGATCCGCGAGTCGATGCAAGTCAAGACGGCCAAGCCCCTCGCCGCGATGCCGGGCACGCCCGAGTCGTGGAACTCCGTCCGATAGCGACGGTTGGCGTCGAGCAGATCGTCGAACATCTCCGAGCTCAGCCCCGCACTCAGCCCACGCACTCAGCCCGCGTGGGCGAGGCGCTTCCTGTGCTCGATGGCGAGGTCGGCGACGGCGGCGATCACGACCGACAGCTTGTAGTCCTTTGGTGTGAACACCGCGGCGACGCCGCTCTTCAGGAGCACGTCGCGATCGGTGTCGGGGATGATCCCGCCGACGACGACCGGCACGTCGACGCCCGCCTCGTGCAGCAGGCGGATCACTTCGGGCACCAACTCCATGTGTGAGCCGGACAGGATCGACAGGCCGATCACGTCGACGTCCTCATCACGCGCCGCAGTCGCGATCTCTGCGGGCGTGAGCCGGATGCCCTGGTACACGACCTCGAAGCCCGCGTCGCGTGCCGCCACCGCGATCTGCTCGGCGCCGTTCGAGTGCCCGTCGAGTCCCGGTTTGCCCACGAGGATGCGCAACGGACCGCCGAGCTCGGCCGTCGCTAACGCCACGCGCTCGCGCACCGCAACAAGATCGCCCGTCGGCGCGACGGCAACCGATCCGATCCCGGTCGCGGCGCGGTACTCGCCGAACACCTCGCGCAGCGCGTCGGACCACTCGCCAACCGTGCCGCCGACCTTCGCCAGCTCGATCGTCGCCGGCATCAGGTTCTCGGTCGTCGTCGCAGCGGTACGCAGGCGATCGACGGCCTTCGCCACCACGTCGGTGTCGCGGGCAGCACGCCACTTCTCCAGCTGAGCGATCTGCTCGGCCTCCGCCGCGGGATCGACCACGAGGATGTGCTCGGCATCGTCGGTGACCAACGGCGACGCCGCCGTCTCGGTAAACGAGTTCACGCCGACAACTTGGAGATCGCCCGACTCGATCCGCCGCACCCGCTCTGAGTGGCTCTGCACGAGCCTGCCCTTCATGGCGTCGGTCATCTCGAACGCGCCGCCGCCGTCGAGCACCCACTGGAGCTCCGCACCGGCGGCCTCTTCGATCGCAGCCGTCTTCGCCTCGATCACCTTCGATCCCTCGAAGATGTCGCCGTACTCCAAGAGATCGGTCTCGAACGCCAACACCTGTTGGATGCGCAACGACCACTGCTGATCCCACGGCCGCGGCAAGCCCAACGCCTCGTTCCACGTGGGCAGCTGGATGGCCCGCGCTCGCGCGTCCCTCGACAGCGTGACGCCCAGCGTCTCCAGCACGATCCTCTGCACGTTGTTCTCTGGTTGCTCCTCGGTGAGGCCGAGCGAGTTGACCTGAACGCCGTATCGGAAGCGACGCAGCTTCTCGTCGGTCACGCCGTAGCGCTCGGCGACGAGTCGCTCCCACATGCGCGCGAACGCGCGCATCTTGCACGTCTCCTCCACGAACCGGATGCCGGAGTTCACAAAGAACGAGATCCGCCCGACGACCTCGGGCATCTCGTCGGCCGTCACCTGGCCCGACTCCTGCACTGCGTCGAGCACACCCATGGCTGTCGCGAGCGCGTACGCAACCTCTTGCACCGGCGTCGCTCCGGCTTCCTGCAAGTGGTACGAGCACACGTTGATCGGGTTCCACTTCGGTACGTGCAGCACCGTGTGGCAGATCACGTCGACGGTCAGCCGGCGCGACGGTACGGGCCCGAAGATGTACGTACCGCGGCTCAGGTACTCCTTCACGATGTCGTTCTGCGTGGTGCCGGCGAGCGCACCAGGGTCGACGCCCTGCTCCTCGGCGAGTGCGAGGTACATGCCGAGCAGCCACATTGCCGTGGCGTTGATCGTCATCGACGTATTCATCTCGTCGAGCGGGATGCCGTCGAACAACGTCCGTATCTCGCCGAGGTGCGGCACGGGCACGCCGACCTTCCCCACCTCGCCGCGGGCGAGGATGTGGTCGGGGTCGTACCCCGTCTGCGTGGGGAGATCGAAGGCGACCGAGAGGCCGGTCTGGCCCTTTGCGAGGTTCGTTCGATACAGCTCGTTCGACGCCCTGGCCGACGAGTGGCCCGAGTAGGTGCGCATCATCCACGGGCGATCTCGAGTTGAGTCCGTCATGACTCAACTCGGGGACGTTTGCTCATGGTCACCATTGTTCCAAACGGGCGCCCCGTTCGGTCAGTCCGAGCTGCCTATTTCTTGGAGTAGTCGTAGAACCCTTCGCCCGACTTCCTCCCGAGGTGGCCGTCGCCGACCATCTTCGTGAGCAACGGCGCTGGCGCGTAGTTGGCGTCCTGGTACTCCTGGTGGAGTGCTTCGAGGATCGACAAGCTGGTGTCGAGGCCCACGAGGTCGAGCAGCTCGAGCGGGCCCATCGGGAAGTTGCAGCCGCCCTTCATGGCCGCGTCGATGTCGTCGCGAGTAGCGAGGCCGGCGTCGAGGGCCTTGACCGCGTTGTTGAGGTATGGGAACAGCAGCGAGTTCACGATGAACCCGGCCCGGTCCTCCACGTCGACAACGGTTTTGCCGCACGCTTCGGCGAACGCGCGGGCCGCGGCGACGGTCGCGGGCGACGTGCTGGCAGCGCGGACCACCTCGACGAGGGGCATCACCGGCGCCGGGTTGAAAAAGTGGATGCCACAGACCCGGTCGGGCTTGCTCGTGGTGTCGGCGAGCGCGCCCACCGACAGGGTTGACGTGTTGGTGGCGAGGATCTCAGCGGAGCAGATCGTGTCGAGCTCGGCGAAGAGCTCGCGCTTCGCCGCGAGGTCCTCGACGATGGACTCGAGCACCAGGTCGCAGCTCGCGAGCTCGGTGAGGTCGGTGACGGCGCGCACGCGTCCGAGGATGGCTGCGCTCTCCGCGGCGTCGAGCTTGCCCTTCTCGACTTGCTTGGCGAGCGACTTCTCGAGCGACGCGACCATCGACTGCGCGCCCGACTCGGTGCGGCTTCGCAGCACGACGTCGAGGCCGGCTTTGGCCACGATCTCGGCCACACCCGCGCCCATGACCCCGGACCCGACCAGCCCGACCTGCTGTACCGCCATGCGTCGCTACCTCCGCGCACGCCCGACTGGGCGAGAAATGAGTCTCCGAGGACGTTACCGCGCGGTAACCGCCACGGCGGGAACGGGATTCAGCCGGCGCCGGTACGCAATCGGCCGAGGCGCCACACGCCCAGGCCGGTGAGCAGCGCGCCGCACGCGACGAGCTTCACGACCACGATCCACAAGGTGATCGTCTTCGCCGAATCGCCGGTGTCGAGGCCCGCGAGCACCACGCCCGCGGCGATCCCGAGCACCAAAAGCGCGATGCCGCCCCAGATCGCCGCTCGGGCCCGGGCCGGGGTGCGGAACACCGAGCCATTGGGCGAGGGGGTGGGGGCTGCGCGTGGTGCCGGCGCGGGATTGGGGGTGCGGCGGCGGTCGTAGTCGGCGCGGCTCTCCGGTCGACCGAGCACGTTGTACGCGTGCGTGAGCGCCTTGAAGCGTTCGGCGACTTCGCCGTCGCCCGGGTGGCGATCGGGGTGGAGCTCCTTGGCGTGGTCGCGGAACGCGGCCGCGATCTCTTCGGTGCTCGCCGATGCCGAGACGCCGAGCTCGGCGTACAGATCGGTCGCGGTGGTCGCGGACAGCACGCTTCGAAGTATGACGCGCCGCGCCCCCGGTAGGCTCCGCGGCTCATGAGTCGATCCGACAAGGTGAATTGGTCCGGCGAAGCGGTTGGCACGTTGGCGCTCGTCGGCGGGGGCGAGTGGAGCGACGCGTGTCAGGCCTTCGACCGTGAGCTCCTCGACGCCGCGGGTGCGAGCGAGGTGGTCGTGCTGCCCACGGCCGCAGCCTTCGAGCACCCCGAACGAGTCGCAGAGCGCGCGACCACCTACTTCGAGGCACTCGGCGCCAAGGTGCGCACGCTCATGGTGCTGCGTCGCTCCGAGGCCGAGGACGCCAAGGCGGTCGAGTTCGTACGCAAGGCGAAGGCGATCTACCTCTCCGACGGGTCGCCGCTGCACCTCCGCTCGGTACTCAAGGCGTCGGCGTTGTGGGAAGCGATCCTCGCCTCGTACCACGCCGGCGGCGTGTTGGCCGCGTCAGGTGCGGGCGCCACGCTCGTGTGCGACCCGATGGTGGATCCGCGTGGCGGCGCGTACACCGTCGGGCTCGGTGTGGTGCAGAACCTCGCGGTGTTCCCGTATCACGGCAGCGCCGCCGATCACCTGCGCGACCGGTCGATCGATCTCCTGCCCAAGAACGCGAAGCTCGTCGGCATCGACGAGCACACCGCGCTCATCCGGGATCCGGCGGGTGCGTGGCGCACCGCGGGCTCAGGTGTGGTCACCGTGTACACCGGTCGCGACACGCTCGAGCATCGCGCGGGCAGCGCAGTGAGCGAGCTCGAGAACTAGATCAGGGCGCGACCGCGGCCGTCGTCGAGGTGGTGGCAGTCGACGCCGGCGTCTCGGTGACCGTCACCTTCTTGATGCGGACCTTGGTGGTGAGTGGTCCGTCACCTTCTGGCGGAGCGAAGCCCTCGATCTTCTGGGCGACGTCGAGTCCCGACGTCACGATCCCGATGATGCCGTATTCGACCGGCAGCGTCGTGATGCCCTCGCCGGTGCCGATGAACCATTGCGAACCGGCTGTGCCCGGTGCTTCGGCTCCGCCCTTGGCCCACGCGACTGAGCCGATCACGTAGCCGGTCGGGAGCTCGGCGGCGACCGAGTAGCCCGGTCCGCCGATCCCGTCGTTCTTCGGGCTGCCGGCCTGGATCACGAAGTTGGTGGCGGCTCGGGAGAAGAGCAGTCCGTCGTAGAACTTCTTGCGGGCGAGGAACACGAAGTTGTTCACCGACTCCGGTGCATTCGCCGCATCGAGGGCGATGACGATGGTTCCCTCGGTGGTCTCGATCGTCGCGGTGTACGTCGCGGCGGGGTCGATTGCCATGGCCGGGGCATCCTTGAAGCTGGGGGGGTCGTTGGCTGGCTTCTTGTCGTCGCCGGAGAGGCTGATGAACGCGCCCACCGCGATCACTGGGACCAAGATGAAGGCGAGCGTGCGGACCGTCTTCCATGTGCGCCGCCGCCGCTCGAGGCCCTCCAAGTACTGGCGGCGGGCCTCGCGGTTCTCCCGCTGACGATCACGCTTCGACTGCTTGGACACGAGGCGGGAGTCTAGGAGCGGCCGAGCGTCCCCAACGGGGCGCGGTCGAATCGTGCAGCGAGTGAGCGGCCGCGAGGCGGGTATCCCGACTCGCAGCGAACGAGCAATGGTGAGGGTCGCGGGAGGACCCCCCGGTACCATCGATGGTGTGAGCCTCGTCGTGCAGAAGTACGGCGGCACGTCTGTGGCCGACCCCGACCGGATCATGGCAGTCGCCGATCACATCGTCGCGACCCGTCGCGAGGGTCATGACGTGGTGGTCGTGGTCTCGGCCATGGGCAAGACGACCGATGAGCTCGAAGCGCTCGCCCACGAGGTGTCGGCCATGCCCTCGCCCCGTGAGATGGACATGCTGCTCACGTCGGGGGAGCGGATCTCGATCGCGCTGCTCTGCATGGCGATCATCGACCGCGGCGAGCACGCGGTGAGCTTCACGGGTTCGCAGGCCGGGATCGTCACCGACACCACGCATCGCAAGGCCAAGATCGTCGAGGTCAAGGCCGACCGGCTGCGCGAGGCCGTGTCGGACGGCGCCGTTGCCGTCGTGGCCGGGTTCCAAGGGGTGTCGACCGCGCTCGACGTCACGACGCTCGGACGGGGTGGTTCCGACACGACGGCGGTGGCGTTGGCTGCCGCGCTCGGCGCCGAATCGTGTGAGATCTACACCGACGTCGCCGGTGTGTTCACCGCCGATCCGCGCATCGTGCCGGGCGCCCGTCGGCTCGAAAAGTTGTCGTACGAGGAGATGCTCGACCTCGCAGCTACGGGCTCACGGGTCTTGGCCTTGCGGTCGGTCGAGTACGCGCGGAACCACAAGGTCCGTGTGCATGTGCGCTCGAGCTTCACCTGGGAGCCGGGCACGTGGATCGTGGAGGAGGAAGCAGGCATGGAGCACGCAATCATCTCGGGAGTCACGGACGACACGTCCGAGGCCAAGATCACGTTGGAGCAAGTGCCCGACCGCCCGGGCGTTGCCGCCAAGGTGTTCCGCGCGCTCGCCGACGAGGCGATCAACGTCGACATGATCGTGCAGAACGTGTCCACGGAGGGGCACACCGACATCTCGTTCACGTTGCCGAAGGAAGATCTGAGCCGAGCGCACAAGGTGATGGAGCAGCTCAGGGAGGACGTCGACGCGACGGGCTTCACCTCGGACGAGCACATCGGGCGCGTCTCGCTGGTTGGCGCGGGCATGAAGACAAATCCAGGTGTGGCGGCGACCATGTTCGAGGTGCTCGCCCGCGAGTCGGTGAACATCGAGATGATCTCCACCTCGTCGATCCGGATCTCGTGTGTCGTCCAGGAAGCCGACGTCGTGAAGGCCGTGCGGGCGCTTCACGACGCGTTCGAGCTGGAGAAGGCCTGATGGGCGTCGGGTTACGCGTCGGGTTGGTGGGCGCGACCGGCGTGGTCGGCAGCGAGATGCTGCGCGTGCTCGACGAGCGCGCCTTCCCGGTCGACGAGTTGCGCGTGTATGCCTCACCTCGCTCCGAGGGTCGGCGTCTCCCGTTCGGTGCGAGCGAAGTTACGTGCCAGGTGCTGGGCGACGGGTGCTTCGACGGTCTTGACTTGGTGATCGTCGATGTTGACGACCCGCTCGCGCTCGAGTGGGCGCCGCGCGCCGTCGCGGCCGGCGCCAAGGTCGTCGACAACTCCGCGGCGTTCCGCATGGACCCCGATGTGCCGCTCGTGGTGGCCGAGATCAATCCCGAAGACGTGCGCGAGTTGCCGAAGGGCATCGTGTCGTGCCCGAACTGCACGACGATGGTGCTGGTGACGGCGCTCGCACCGTTGCACCGCGCCGCGGGCATCGAGCGCATGGTCGTGTCCACGTACCAGTCGGTGTCGGGTGCCGGGCAGCCCGGCGTTGACGAGCTCGCCGGTCAGTGGACGAAGGGTGCCGGGCGCGAGGAAGTGTTCAGCCGCGCGGGCGCTACGCCGGGTGCGATCGAGCCGGGTGAGGTGTGGGCCAAGCCGATCGCGGGCAACGTGATCCCGCTCGCCGGTTCGCTCGACGTGAACGGCCGCACGTCGGAGGAGCGCAAGCTCCGCGACGAGAGCCGCAAGATCCTGCACGCCCCCGATCTGCGTGTGTCGGGGACGTGCGTGCGCGTGCCGGTGTACGTGGGTCACGCGATGGCGGCGAACGTGCAGTTCAAGCGCGCGATCTCGCGCACTGAAGCCGCGGAGATCCTCGCCAACGCGGCGGGCGTCTCGCTCTTCGAGGGCATCGACGGCGCGCCCACGCCGCTCGAAAGCGCGGGCATCGACCCTGTGCTCGTCGGCCGCATCAGAGAGGACGAGAGCCAAGCGAACACGCTCGACCTTTGGGTCACCGGCGACAACCTGCGCAAAGGCGCCGCCCTCAACGCCGTCCAACTCGCAGAGCTGCTGCTCTAGCGAGCGACGTCGAAGATGAACTGACTGGTCGGGCTGCCGGGACTTGAACCCGGGACCTCTTCGTCCCGAACGAAGCGCGCTACCAAACTGCGCCACAGCCCGTTGGGGAAGCCAAGTGTAGAGCGCCCCCCGCCGAACCGACCAAGAGAAGATCAGGCGGGGGCGTGCTCGGCGATCACTTGCAGTGCGGTGCGGCGCAGGGTGGCGGCGTCGACGGGCTTGACGAGCTCGGCGTCGACGTCGGCGCGCTTGGCGAGGAAGCGATCGGCTTCGCGATCGAGCAACAAGAGGATGGGGGTCGTGGGCACTCGGCCGGCCGACGCCTCGAGGTGGAGGTCGATCGCCACGGCGATGCCGCCCATGTTGGCGATCTGAAGATCGAGGATCACGAGATCCGGGTGCTCGGTTTCCACGAGATCCCGGACGTCTTGGCCTCGTGTGGCTTCGATGACGTCTTGACCCGGCGAGAGGAACGCGGCGCGCACCTGGTCCCGAATCCACGGACCATCCGAAGCAACGAGGATCTTCATGCGGGATCGAAACTAGCCGACGAGGTGTCGGCCGACCGCGTCGAGCGCGGCGATGTCGAACACGTCGTGGGCCAGTGACGGCACGAAGGTCACCACGCCCGCACCGATGCGATCACCAGCACGTGCGAGTTCGTCACGCTCGTGCTGCCCCAGGCTCACGTAGTCGGCGAGGTTTTCGTAGCGCAGGGCGAGTCGGACGGCCGCTTCGCTGTCGTCACAACGGTTGGCGACCTCGGTGATCTCCACGGCGCGGACTCGGAGCTCCAGCGGCGTTCGCTGTCCGCCGAAGTCGGGGTGCACTCGGTTCACGATCAGTACGTCGACGCTGAGGTCGCTCTCCCGCAGGCGCTCCGCGAAGAACTCAGCTTCACCCACGGCGTCGCGGCGCGGCGAGGTGACGAGCACGAACGCGGTCGTCGGCGCAGCGAGCAGCGCGGTCACGTTGGCGGCCCGCTCGCGAAATCCATGCTCCATCCCTTCAAAGGCGCGGAAGAAGGCGACGATGTCGTCGATCACCTCGCTGCCGATCACCTTCGCGACGGTGCGCAGGAACGTCTGCACCGCGAGGCTGGCGAGTCGCAGCGATCGGCGCGTCGGCATCATGAGGAGTCGGAAGATCCGGTTGTCGAGCAAGCGCGTGAGCCGAGCCGGCGCGTCGAGGAAGTCGAGTGCGTGACGGGTCGGTGGCGTGTCGACCACGATGAGGTCGAAGCCGCCTTCGTCGTGCAGCTCGTGCAGCTTCTCCATCGCCATGTACTCCTGCGTGCCCGAGAGCGCACCGGCGATGTTGCGGTAGAAGCGGTTGGCGAGGATCCGCTCCGCTTGCTCCGGACTCTCCGCGTGCTTGTGCACCAGCCCGTCGAACGTGGCGCGGGTGTCGAGCATCAGCGCCGACAACCGGCCTTCGGCTGGCGCGGTGTCGCTCGGGTCCCACCGGTCTCGGTCGATCTCGCGCGCGGTGTCGCCCAGCTCTTCGAGGCCCAACGTGTCGGCGAGTCGCTTGGCCGGGTCGATGGTGACGACGACGGCGTTGCGCCCCCGTCGCGCCGCGGCGAGTGCGAGTACTGCCGACGCGGTGGTCTTGCCCACACCGCCGGTGCCGCAACACACGACGACGTGCGAACGATCGATCAGCTCGCCGACATTCGCGTTGCTGGCGCTCATGCTGCCCACCTCATGCTGCCCACCTCATGCTGCTGGACCCGGCAACTTCGCGACCTCTGCGGCGAACGCGTCGGCGAGCTGATCGACCTGAATTGGGCCGATCTCACCGAACACGAACGGCAGGCTGATCTGCGGCAGCGGGAGGAGTGAGGCGAGCCGCCGGGCCTGCATGCGCGCGAGCTCGTGGCGCTCTTGTCGGAATGCCGCCGCAGCGTCGAGCGCGGCGGCTTCCGGCGGAACATCGAGTCCGGCGGCGGCCGCATCCCCGGCGGCGGTCGTCCCCATGAGCGCGAGATCGCCGGGCACGGCGTTCACGACGACCGGTGCGAGCTTCACACCTACGCGGTCTTCGAGCGCGAACGCGGTATCGACGAGCTCGTTCACCGGCGTCTCCTCCGGCAGCGTCACGAGCATCACTCGGCACCGCTTCGGGTCGCAGAGCAGCTCGAGCACGTCCTCGGCCTGCTTGCGCACGGGGCCGACCCGCACGGCGTCGAGCAGGCCGCGCGCCGAGAGCAGGAACGTGATCGCATGCCCCGCCGCGGGGGCGTCGATGATGATGAGGTCGGCCGCACGGGCGCGCTCGAGCTGCTTCACCTTGCCCAGCACGAGGATGTCCTTCATGCCAGGAACGGCTGTCGCAACCACATCGAGCGCACCGGAACGCACGAGCTGCTTGGACACTCGTTTCAGTCCGCGATCTTCGAGGTACTCGAGCAGGGCCTGGTCGGGGGTGAGGGTGCGGGCGCGCAATTCGGGACGCGCCTCCTGCTCTTCGTACTCGAGGTCGGGAATGCCAAGAGCGGTGCTGATCCCCGATTTGCCTTCGACCTCGATGATCAGCACGCTCGTGCCAGCGCGAGCGGCAGCGGTTGCGAGCGCAGCAGTGACGGTCGTCTTTCCGACGCCACCCTTGCCCGCAACGATCACGACTCCGGAGGTGGAGCAGAAGTCATGAAGCTCCATTGGCCCGATGCTACGAGGTGCCTCCGCGGCCGCCGCCGTTTCGGCGCGTGTTCATTGCTGTTCGTCGGTGTGATCGGCATGACGGCAACGCAGGGAGTGAGCGGAGCGAGCGACCTTGCCGGAGCGGCGAACGTCCCGAAGAGCGCCGATCGGGTATCCCGATCGGCGAGTGAGCGCGACAAGGGGAGAGGTATTCAAGTGGTGCAGGTGAAGGGGCTGCTCGACGCGCCAAACGTGTCACTCCTGCGCGACACGATCGAGCAAGCGAACGAGAAGCAACGCACGGCGCTGATTGTGCAGCTCGACTCGCGCGGGGCGATCGACGACGTGCAGCCCATCGTGCGGGCGATCTCGCGGTCCCGCGTGCCCATCATCGTGTGGGTCGGACCCTCCGGAGCTGAGGCCAAGGGCGGCGCATCATTGATTGCCGTCGCCGCGCATCAACTCTTCCTCGCGAACGGGTCGACGGTCGGCCCGACGCGTCCGGTGCGTTTGGACGTCGACGCTCCGGCCGCTACGCGCGACGGAGGCAAGATCGAATCTGATGGCTCGCGGCCGACGGTTGGCGAGACGATCGTGAAGCTCGACGGCACGACGGTCGAGACGGCCGACGGCGAGCACGAGCTCTCGACGGCCACGGTCGTCGGCAAAGGGAAGGACCGTCGCCGTCAACCCAATCAAGAGGTTGTGTTCGCGACGCTCGGACTCGGTGGTCAGGTGCAGCACAGCCTCATCAACCCGTCGATCGCGTACTTCCTCTTCGTGATCGGGCTCGCGTTGATCGTGTTTGAGTTCTTCGCGGCGAGTGTCGGCTTTGCCGCCGCGGTCGGTGCGATCTCCGTGATCGGCGCGCTCTACGGGTTCTCGCATCTCCCGGTACGTTCGTGGGCCGTCGCGCTGCTCGTGCTCTCGGCGTTCGGCTTCGCGGTCGACGCGCAAGCCGGCGGCCTGGGGTTCTGGACCGGCGTCGGAGTGCTCACGCTGGTCGGCGGATCGTTCGCGCTCTACGGCGGCTCGTCGGATCTCCATCCCGCGTGGTGGGCGCTGGTCGTCGTGCTGGGCACCGTGATCGTCTTCTACGTGTTCGCGATCCCGTCGTTCATCCGGGCGCGGTTCTCGACACCGACCGTCGGGCGCGAAGGAATGCTCGGCGAGCTTGGGACGGCCGAGGTCGACGTGGCCCCCGACGGCGTGGTGCTGATCCGCGGCGCCCGCTGGCGGGCGCGCACGAACCGGGCGACCCCGATCACCGCCGGCGACTCGGTGCGGGTGATCGCCATCGAGGGCGTTGTGCTGGAGGTCGAGCCCGAGGCTGGTGGCGCCCGTGACTACCGGGAACGTGGCCGGCGCAAGAAGGGCGCAGAGGCCGAGGCGGGGGCGCCGGAACCAGGCTGAATCTCCTCTTTACGCCACAAACGGGGCGGGGGTAGCGTCGGATCCGAGTTGAGCGGACACCCCGGGGGGGAACGTGACCGTTCGGACCATCAGCCAGATCGGGGAGCGTGGGGTCTGGCAAAAGCGCGCCGCCTGCCGCGGCCCGGAGTCGGTCCTGTTCTTCGCGCCCACCAGGCCCGAGTCTCGGCCTGAGCGTGAGTCGCGTGAAGAGCGCGCCAAGGCGATCTGCGGCGACTGCCCGGTACAGCGCGAGTGCCTCGAATACTCCTTGCGAATCCGGGAGCCGCACGGCATCTGGGGTGGGTTGAACGAGACGGAACGCCGGATGCTGTGGGACCCGACTGCCGACCTCACAGAGACGGAATTCTTAGAGACCTGAAGTCGCGCACGCACTCCTACAATGGGAGGGTGCAGCCCCCCGAGGCGGCGACTTCCCGTGGCCGCGGGGGTAGCTGATGCCGGATCTGACGCCCGGCGTCCCGAGTGCGCTGTCGCCACTCGTCCGTCGCATCGTCGCTCGTAACCCAGGGCCGTTCACCGGACCAGGCACCAACACGTACCTCGTGGGCATCGACGAAGTCGCGGTCATCGATCCCGGACCCGACGACAAGGGTCACGTCGACGCGATCGTTGGCGCGTCGATGAAGGAACGAGTGCGTTGGGTGCTGCTCACGCACACGCACCCCGACCACTGGCCGGCCGCGAAGCGCCTCGTGAAGTCGACGGGCGCCGAGTTGCTCATGTTCACCAAGCGCGAGAAGGGCGTCGACCTCGTCCCCGACCGCGTCATCAAGGAAGGCGACACGATCGAGGGCAGCGAGTTCGGCCTCGAGGTGCTCCACACTCCGGGGCACGCCCCGAACCATGTGTGCTTCCTGCTCGAGGAGGAGCGCATGCTCTTCACGGGCGACACCGTGCTCGACGGCATGTACTCCGTCGTCAACCCGTCGCGCGGCGGCGACATGGCCGTCTACATGAAGACGCTCGAACGGTTGAAGAAGCTCCGACTCCGCGGCATCGCTCCGGGGCACGGCGACGTGATCGAAGAGCCGAAGGTGCGCCTCGACGACTACATCGCTCATCGGCGCCAGCGCGAGCAGCAAGTGCTCCGGCTGCTCAAGAAGCGCGACGGTGCCAAGGTCGTCGAGCTCGTCGGCGACATCTACGGCAACGACGGTCTCCCGCCCGAGCTCGTCGAAGCCGCGGGCTGGCAGGTGCACGCCCACCTCATCAAGCTCAAAGCCGACGGCAAAGTCACCGGCACCACCGCCAAAGCCGCCTGGAGGGTCGCCTAGGAACGGTTTTCGGCACGCTGACGCTCGCAGAGCGAGCGTCAGCGTGCCAAGAACTTCCGATGGGCTACGGCTTGGCGGGGGCGGACTGCTCGATCAGGTCGAGCATGCGCGCGGTGCAGCCGGCCATCTCGATGGGGGGCGCGAGGTCGGCGACGATCTGGGCGGCCAGTGCGTGGAACGCGGCGCCGGCCGGGCTCTCGGGATCGGTGATCGCGACGGGGTGACCGGCGTCGCCGCCGGCTGACACCGTCGGCTCGAGCGGAATCTTGGCCACGAGCGGGGCGCCGATGTCGGCGGCCAACGCGGCACCGCCGCCCTCGCCGAACACCGCGTACCGCTCGCCGTTCGGTGCCACGAACTCGCTCATGTTCTCGATCACACCGACGACCTTGAGGTACGAGCGGCGCGCCATGTCGGCGGCGCGCACGGCGACGCGCTGCGCGGCGACGGCCGGTGTGGTGACCACGAGCAACTCCGACTGCGGGAGCATCCGCGCGAGACCCATCTGGATGTCGCCGGTGCCGGGCGGGAGGTCGATGAGCAGGTAGTCCATCTCTCCCCAGCGCACGTCGGTGAGGAACTGCTCGACCGCCTTCGTGAGGATGAGGCCGCGCCACATGAGCGCGGTGCCCTCGTCGTCGACGAGGAACCCCATCGACACGACCTTGAGCTCGCCCGCGGGCGCGTTCGGGTCGAGTTGGTTCGCGACCTCGAGGGTGTGCGGATGGATCTTTCCTTCGGCGCCACCCAGGCGGCCGTCGATGCCCAACATGCGCGGCACGCTGAAGCCCCAGATGTCGGCGTCGAGCACGCCCACGGTCAGTCCGCGCGCGGCGAGCGCGGCCGCAAGGTTCACCGTCACCGACGACTTTCCGACGCCACCCTTGCCGCTGGCGATAGCGAGCACGCGAGTGCTCGACGGCACTTCGGTGGGTTCGGCGCCTTCCCGGGCGTTCCAACGGGCGCGCTGCATCGCCGCCGTCTTCTGCTCCGGGGTCATCTCGCCGTACTCGACGTCGACGGCGTTCACGCCGGGCAGCCCGCGCAGCTTCGACTGCACCTCCGACTTGATCTGACCCCGCAACGGGCAACCCGCGGTGGTGAGCGCGACCTTCACGGTCACGTGCCCGTCGTCGGAGACAACGATGTCGTCGACCATGCCGAGATCCACGATGCTCACGTGCAACTCGGGATCGATCACCCCTGCGAGCATGCGCCGCACGTCCTCGACGGCCGGAGGCGGCCCAGCAACGGGCTCATGCACCGCTGCACCTGGGTCGTCCTCCACTGGCCAGCTCTCTCCGGTCCGGGATACCCGGACCGGCCCTGCGGGACGTTCGCCGACGGCGGGATCCGGACGTTCCATATGTTCAATCTAAACAACTGAGCCGATAAAAACAGTCCCCGTCTTGTAAATATGGGGTTCCGGCGCTACCGTCGTTGAATGCGCGAGCGACCGCCGCGAAAGTGAACGCACCCTGAGGTTGGACGTACCGGCCCGCCAGAGAGCGAGCAATGTAGATGGATCTGGCTGTGCTCAAGGCTTTGGCCGACGACACGCGGTATGCGGTGTATCGGGAGTTGGCGTCGTCCACCGCCGCACTCTCGGCCCAGGACCTTGCCGACCTGCTCGGTGTGCACGCCAACACGATCCGGCTGCACCTCGAGCGTCTGAAAGAAGTCGGTCTCATCGACGCCGAAGCGATCCACCGCGGCACCGTCGGCCGACCGCAACACCTCTACTTCCTCGCGTCCGGTGCGCCGGGCCTCGGGTTCGACCCGCCCGCGCACGCGCTCCTCGCCGGCCTGCTCGCCGCGCTGAGCGAGCGCATCGGCGCCGATTCCAGCGACGCCACCGACACCGGCCGCGCCTGGGGTATGGAGGCGGGGAAGCGCACGCGATCGAAGTCGTGTCTGCGGGCGCTCGAGTCGGAATTGAGCCGACTGGGCTTCGAACCGGCGGTCGAGCCGGGCGATGGCACCTCCGAGGGCAACGCCCGCATTGAGTTCTTGCACTGCCCGTTCCGAGAGCTGGCCGAGGCGTACCCCGAGCTCGTGTGCAACCTGCACCGCGGGCTCTGTGAGGGCGTCGTCGATCAGGTCGGCGGGGGAAGAGTTGAGGAGTTCGCGACGTTGTATGACCCGGAGCCATGCCACGTGACTGTGGCCGTCGGATATTCTGACGAGTAGCGACAAGAAGAGGACGAGTTTCCATGTCGATGTTCACCGTCACCGATGCCAGCCAGACCTTCCAGATCAGCGACGCCGCTGCTGCGAAGGTCAAGAGCCTCATCGAGGCCGAAGAGGAGAGCGACGGACTCGTGCTGCGCGTCGCCGTGCGCCCGGGTGGCTGCTCCGGCTTCAGCTACGAGATGTTCTTCGACACCGAGATCGCCGACGACGACCTCCAAGCCGAGCACCACGGCACGAAGGTCGTGATCGACCCCGCCAGCCAGCAGATGCTGAAGGGCGCGATGCTCGAGTACAAGGACGGGCTCCAGGGCGCGGGCTTCTCCATCAGCAACCCCAACGCTCAGAAGAGCTGCGGTTGCGGCCAGTCCTTCTCCTGATCCACACCGCACACTGAGATCGCCCTCGTAGGTGCTGCCAATCGCGCGCCATTCGGGTTACGATTCGTGCGATTCGCGGCATGTTGCACAATGTTTCGCGCCGCGCTGGTTGAAGGGAGCGATGCATGTCGTCCACCTGGCCGCCTAACCCACCGCTAGGCGGTGGGCCGTCGAGCCCAACACCACCGCCGACGCCACCCGCGCCGCGGCCTTGGGAGCCATCGACTCCGTCGATGCCGCCCGCGGCTCCGCCCGCGCCGCGGCCTTGGGAGCCATCGACTCCGTCGATGCCGCCCGCGGCTCCGCCCGCTCCGCCGTCGCCTCCGGCTGCACCCAAGCCTGCGGCATCGAAGCCGGCGAAGCGCAAGGCGGCCAAGAAGCGCAGTGTGAAGAAGGCCGCCAAGAAGAAGAAGGCACCGGCGAAGAAGGCTGCCAAGAAGAAGAAGGCGCCTGCGAAGAAGCGCAGTGTGAAGAAGGCTGCGAAGCGCAAGGCGCCGGCGAAACGCAAGGCGACCAAGCGCAAGGCAGTGAAGCGCAAGGCAGTGAAGCGCAAGGCAGTGAAGCGCAAGGCCACGAAGAAGCGCAGCGTGAAGAAGGCCGCCAAGAAGCGCACCGCCAAGAAGGCGACCAAGCGCAAGGCTGTGAAGCGCAAGGCGACCAAGAAGCGCACGGTCAAGAAGGCGACCAAGCGCAAGGCGGCTCGCAAGCCGGCGAAGCGCAAGGCCGCGAAGAAGCGCCGCTAGCGCTCAGCGATAAGCGTCAGGGGAGGCCCGTCGGGAAACCGGCGGGCCTCTTCGCGTTACGACAAGTTGTCGAGCAGATCCTTGATCTCGCCCTTGCCGAAGGCGCCGTCGAGCGCGCCGACGATCGTGCCCGCACCATCGATCGTGTAGAGCCACGGCTCGCTCGGCAGCCCCCAGGCTTCGACGGTCGGTGCGAGGTCGATGGTCTTGTTGTTCTTGTAGATCTCGACGTGCGCGAAGGCGAAGTCGGGGTAGGCGTCGCGCACCGAGAGCAACGTGTCGAGCACTGGGCCGCAGTACTCCGACTGACACCGCGCCGGCGTGGCGAAGAGCACCGCCACCGGCGTGCCCGAACCAATCAGCTCGGTGAGCGACGTGTCGTGCAGTGGACACTTGGGGCTTCTCGTGCAGATCGGCTTGACCCCGAGTGTGTCGGATGGTGTGGGTGACGCATCGCGTGGCGCCGCCGCACCCGGGAGCAGTGCAGTCGACGCCTCCCGCACCTCGATGGCGAACGTGATCTGGCGCTTCTCCACCTGCGCGACCGCCTTCCAAACACCGGGCACGTCGAGCACCGGCTGCGCTACGTACACGCCGCGGCCCTCGGGAAGCCCGGCTTTGAAGAATTGAGTCGGCGCGAACTCGAGCGTCGTCTCAGTGGTGTCCGGAGGCGCGAAGCCCACGTGCACCGGCGGTCCTGATACGTAGCCCCGTTTCGACAGCAGCCCGAACACGAATCGCTGTGGTGTCGGCTGAGCGAACAGGTTGCTCGAGAGCACGGCGGCATTCAGCCCCTTGCCGAGCTTCGGCGCATCATGCGCGAACGCCACCTCGGGCATCGCGGCGGCGGCGATCACCAGGCCGCCCGACGCGGCGAGGAAGGCGCGTCGGGACATCCCCGAGCTCTCGCGTGGTGCCATGCCCCTATCCTGCCCGGTGGTCATGGCGAAGTCGGATCGGGTCGCGTTCACGTGCAACGACCAACCCGTAGCCGTGGAAGTCGAGCCCGGGGAGTCGCTCCTCTCGGTATTGCGCGAGCGACTGGGTCTCGTATCGGTGAAGGACGGGTGCGCACCGCAGGGTCAATGCGGCTGCTGCACCGTGCTGATCGACGGCGCGCCGCGGGTGGCGTGCGTCACTGCGGCCTCACGAGTCGAAGGTCGTGTGGTGACGACGGTCGACGGGCTCGAGGCCGACGTGCGCGACCGGTTGGTCGACGCGTTCGTGGCCACCGGCGCCTCGCAGTGCGGCTTCTGCACACCGGGGATCGTCGTGCGTGCGTCGGCGGTACTCGGCTCGGGCAAAGGGGCCGATCGTGGCGCCGTGGATCGCGCCCTCGCCGCGCACCTCTGTCGGTGCACAGGGTGGTGCACGGTTCAGGACGCAATCACCGCCGCCGCGGTCGGGATGCCGATGACCGGTCGCGCCCGCAACCTCGATGCGGCAGCGCGTCGGGCCGAGCTCGAAGGGGGCACCCCTCAGCAGGTCGGCGCCGAGGTGCCCTTGGGAGCAGCCGGCTTTGCCGACGATGACGCGCCGACGGGCGCACGCGTCGCAGTCACAGCGTCGTCCGACACGCACGCCGAGACGATCGAAGCCGGTGGCATCGCGTGGGTGGTTGGCGCATCGCTGCTCGAAGCCCGCGAACGCGCCGGCAAGGTGCAAGGGCGGCGCACGACCATCGACGAACACCCACCGATCCCGCTCCCACCATGCCCGGCGGGTGGCGTTCGACTCGCGACGAGCTGGGTCGAGTCGGCGTACCTGGAGCCCGACGCGTCGTGGTGTGTGCCGGGCGGCGAACCGGCATCGCCGCTCGCGAACGGTGGTGCGTTCGGCGGCAAGGTTGCGTCGCCCGTGTCGATCGCGGCACGTGCGCTCGCAGACCGGCTGGGAGAACCCGTGCGCGTCCTGTGGTCACGCGAGGACGTTGCGCGACTTGGACCCAAGCGCCCGCCGATGGCCGCGTCCGCAGTCCTCGACGGCGCCACGGTCCGCATGGTGGGAGCGGTGGCGGGTGAGGTCGCGTCGTTCACCGCACCCGTCGACTGGCCCTATCGCGTGTACGAGCAGGGGGAGTGGTCCGAAGTCGCGGTGCCGGGACCGCCCGTGAGTACCGCGCCGCGTGCCACTGGGTGGGCTGAGCGCGCGCTGCTGCTCGAAGGCGCGCTCACTGAGGGCGGTGTCTCCCGCCTCGAACTGGTGAGCGATGACCGCGCGGCCGCCGTCCTGCTCGACACCTGCGTGGGTGCTCCCGGCGGCGCGCTCGCCGGTGCCCGTGTGCGCGTGGATCCGGCAACCGGCGCGCTCCAGCGGGTCGACGTGCGCGTCGCGGCGGGCGACCCGCTCGACGAGGTGGTGCTTCGCTCGTACTGCATCGGTGCCGCGCACATGGCGTTGGGCTGGGTGCTCAGCGAAGGGCTCGCCGTCGATCCCGAGACTGGCGAGGTGCTCGACCTCACGATCCGGTCATTCGGTGTGATCCGGGCCAAGGACACACCGCCGATCGAGATCACCATCGTGGACGACCCGGGTGAACCAAAGCCGCGCGGATCGGATGCGGTGTTCGCCGCGGTTGCGGCCGCGGCATGGAACGCAGTGACAGCCGCCGACGGCGCGCGGCCCGAGCAGTTTCCCGCTCGAGCAACGCGCGCCGCCCGACGACTGCGTGCCTGAGAGCCTCACGCTTCCTTGCGGTAGAGCATCACGCTCAAGAGCGCGACCCAGATCGAGAACGCAACGAACGCGACGAACCCGACGGTGAACACGATGTCGCGTTCCGTCGAGACGGCCGCGCCGGCAACCAGCCAAAGCACTGCGATTACCTCACCGGCATATGCGAACCACTTCGGCAGCGTCTTCGTGCTCCACAACGCGACGGCCGTCGCACTCGTGAAGACGGCAGCTGCGAACGCGGTGTATCCCAGCAGCACGCTCGCCATCTTGTATGCCGCTGGTACGTGATCGAGGCTCGGATGGATCGCCGAGTACGCCATCTCCGCGTTGGCGATCGCCGAGATTGCGATGGCGACGACGGCGCCGGTCACTGCAACTCTCGACAGTCGCCCGGTGCCTCCTTCGGCCGCGCGCAGGCGGCTGTACAGACTCCCGAGGAACCAGAGGAACAAGACCGCGGCAAGCCCGTTGAGGTACGAGCCGATCTTCAGTGCGTCCTGATTGTCCGCGAAGTACTTGATGATCCCTTTGTCGTCGGTGATCTTCGGCGGTGTTCCGGCGATGAGTGCCGCTACCACCGACAGCACTACGAACCCGACGCCGCCGAGCAGGCCCCCGCGGGACAACTTGGCTTCGTCCATGTGATGCCCCCCTTGTTGGTCGATTGCCGGATGGGACCCTATTGGTAGCGTCGAGTGCCGATGATGGGACGTGAACCGTGAGCGCCGAGTCCCGCCTCAATCCATGGGTCACCCATGAGCGCCTCGACGACGAAGTCATCGCCATCAACCTCGAGACCGGCGCGTACTTCGCCTTCTCTGGGGTTGCGGCCGACTGCTGGTCGCTCGTGGTCGCGGGCCTCGACAGAGCGGGTGCCGCGGCAGCGATCGCCGAGCGTTACGGCGTCGACGTCGAACGCAGCCGGAGCGACGTCAGTCAGTTCGTCACCCAACTCGAGGCCGCAGGCCTCATCATGGGGGAAGCCGACGCCGGCGCAACGCCGGAGAGTGTGGGACTGCCAACGCCCAACGGCCCACTCGCGTATACGGCCCCGGTCGTCGACAGCTTCGAGGATCTCGAAGACCTCTTGTTGCTGGACCCGATCCACGAGGTCGACGAAGCCGGTTGGCCGGTCGCCGCCGCTGAATAGCCCTCGGGCATTGATTTCGATGGGCGCCCCACCCTGGAAGAACCACGCGGTTGACCTCGCCGACGGCATGTCGGCGGCATTCGAGCGCGCGGCGGGCGCGACCGACGCCGTGTTCGAGCGAGAGGTGCACATCGGTGATCACGCGGTCCGGCTGCAGTTCGCAGCACCTGCATTGGCCGCGCGGCTCTGGCCCGCGTTCGCGGCGTTCGCGCGATCCTCGACCACTCCCGACCTCACGATCTCGTGCTGGGATCGGAGCGCAACCGGAGTCGAGCCGCCGCCCGCGCCCTTCTCGCTGACCGAGTTCCTCCCCAACGGTGCCGTGCGCGGTCACATCGACGATCGTGTGCGCGTCGCGCAAGATGCGGTGATGCGCATGGTCACTGTGTACGACCGCGAGCGCCGGCACGCTTGGGTGTGCGTTGGCGACCACTCACTGATTCCACTCTGGGTTGATCGCGCGCCGTTTCGAACAATCCTTCGATGGTGGGCCGACGACTCCGAACTCGCGCCGATGCACGCGAGCGCGGTGGCCGTCGACGGCGACGGGGTGCTCGTCACCGGAGCAAGTGGCTCGGGGAAGTCGACGACGTGCCTCGCGTGCGTCGCTGCGGGCTGGAGCTTCATCGCCGACGACTTCTGCATGGTCACGACGGGATCGGATCCGATGGTCCATCCGGTGTACGGGTTGGCGAAGTTGGAGCCCGATGCATTGGTTCGACTCCCGAGCCTGGCGGAACACGTCGTGGATCCATCGGCAGAGCAACTCGTGCTCGATCCAGGGGCGAACATCTCACGTGGCGCGCGGCTCCGAGCGGTGCTGATCCCTCAGCTCGGCTCGACGACGAAGACGAGCGTGATCCCGATCAGCGCGCAAGAGGTATTTCGTGAGCTCGTTCCCGGCTCGGTATTGGAGGGCATTGGCGCCGGCACGCAGACCTTGGGCACGCTCGCGGCCTTGTTGCGACGAGTGCCGTGCGCACGTCTGGACCTGGGCAGTGACCTCGATGGTGTCGTGGCAGCACTCCGAGTCGTCATCAGTGGGCAGTCGTGACGCTCAATTCCACCGACGTGAGCGTGGTCATGGCGGTCCGCGATGGCGAGCGCTACCTCGCGGAAGCACTCGAGAGCGTTCTTGGGCAAACTGCGCGACCGGGAGAGGTAGTCGTCGTCGACGACGGCTCCACCGACTCGACGCTGACCGTGCTCGCATCGTTCGGTAACGCAATTCGCGTCGTCTCGCAGCCTCCGATGGGCCAGGCTGCGGCCATGAACCGCGGCATCGAGGAGT
Source organism: Acidimicrobiia bacterium (assembly GCA_009694295.1). Lineage (GTDB taxonomy): Bacteria > Actinomycetota > Acidimicrobiia > IMCC26256 > PALSA-555 > SHVJ01. The sequence continues at coordinate 9,039 of SHVJ01000018.1, read as the reverse complement.
CGACCGGTGAGCTCTTGGCGTTCCTCGATTCCGACGATGTGTGGATGCTCGACGCCTTGACGTGTCGACTCCAACGACTCCACGAATCCGACCGGCCCGATGGCGTGTTCGGCTCAGTTGCGCAGTTCGTAAGCCCGGGCATCCCGGAACACGAACGGCGGTTCTTTCGCTTCGATCCTGAACCTCGACCCGTGCCGTTGCCCGGCACACTGCTCGTGCACCGGGCGGCGTTCGCCAGCGTCGGGAAGTACGACGAAGGACTCCGAACCGGCGCGAACCTCGATTGGGTGTCACGGGCGCGAATCGCGGGGATGCAGCTCGTGTCGGTTCCCGATGTCGTGCTTCGACGACGGCTCCACGACCTGAACCTGGGGATCACCATGCGCGGCGGTGCCCGTCAGGACCTCCTCGCGGTCGTGCGCGCTCACCGTGCGCGCCAGGCAACCGAGCCTGACGACTCCGGTTCGGAGCCGTCGTGAGCAACGCCACCGAGCACCAGGCTGTCGAGCGTTTGATCGGTGCCATCACCGCCGATCAGCGGCTGCTGCTGCGCGCGACGTTGATGGCTGGCGCGCCCGCACGCGAAGCGTGGGACGTATGGCGCGCGACCGTCGTGCTCGACGATGTGGACGGCCCGTCGCAACGGCTGCTCCCACTCCTCGCTCGACGGAGCGACCGCATGGCGACGTCCGACCCCGCGTGGCAGCTCATCAAGGGCATCTATCGACACGCGTGGGTCACGAACCAACTCCTCGTGCGCGATGCCGCGGCCGTCATCGACGCGCTGCACGCGAGGAACGTCCCGGTCATCGTGCTCAAGGGCGGCGCCATGGTCCAGTACCTCGCGGGCGACTGGGGTGCGCGGCCGATGTACGACGTCGACATCCTCGTGCCCCCGCAGCACGTCGACGACGCGCTCACCGTGCTCGCGGACGCGGGGTGGGTTCCGCAAACGGGGAACACGCCGGAGTGGTTGCGCTGGCGCGCCATGCCACGCCGACATTCGTGGGGTTTCGACCGCGGTCGCGACGGGCGCCTCGATCTGCATTGGCACACCCTGCATGGCTCGCTCGGACCGAACGCCGACGATGCGTTCTGGGACGATGCCGAGACCATCGATCTCGGGGCGACGAAGGCCCTTGCGTTGTCGCCACCCGACCTCCTGCTTCATCTCCTCGACCACGGGACGCGCGGGGCAGACGTGTCACCCATCCAATGGATCGCCGACGCCACCTCGGTGGTGCGGGCGCAGGATACGGATGCAATTGCGCGACGCCTCGCCCATCAGGCGCGCGATCACGGCGCCGTTGGTCAGGTGCGCGCGTGCCTCGGCGTGATCGCCGAATTGGTGGAGGAGCCGGCGGCGGCCGCGTTGCACCAGCGGTTGGCGTCGGCCCGCCGCCCCTTGATCGAGCGACTGGCGGAGCTACCTGACCAACCCAGCCGAGGCCGCACGGTCCTCGCGCTGCACCACGCCGCGCGGGCCGTCCGACAGTTCGGCGGAGGCCGTCGAACTGTGATCAGCGGCATCCTTGGATTCGCGCGGGCATGGATGGACCTCGCGCTGGCGCGTCACCGGGCCTTCGTGCGGTTCCACGCGGTCACGGGTCGGTCATTGCGCGTCGCTGCCGTCGGGCGGCGCGTGTTCGGTTCCTTTGTTCGTACGCCACATCCGAACGCGGCATCCGTGAGCGTCGGAACCGCGCTCGACTTCTCTGACGGGGCCGTGACCGATCGCTACGCCGGGCCGGGTTGGTACTGGCTGACCCGGGCGGGCATCGACGCGACCGGCCGAGAAGCGCGGCTTGTCTTCGATGTCGACGAGCCCGGTGCCTTGACGACCACGCTGCACGCTGCACGCGGTGGCGACGGGTGGCCGGCCCCGACCCGTGGAAGTGGCGGTGAACGAGCGGGTGGTGGGGCGTGGCTCTGTCGGTCCCGCTCCCGATCCTGCGACCGCGCTCGTGGTGCAGGTGCCCGAGCGCGTCGCCCGACGGTTCTCGCCGATCGAGGTGGTGCTGCGCGCGCCTCGAGGTCGGTGGAGCAGTGGCGGACGACGGCCATCGATGACGGGGATCACGCTCCAACGTGTGCGTTTCGACGCGCAGTCGCCAGGAGCTCCCGGAGCCCGCGGGTAGGGTCTCGTCGATGCCAGGTGCGATCGTTCTCGTGTTGGCCATGGTGATCGCTGTTCCAGTTGGCGTCATGGCGACCGGCGCGATCTGGAGTGCCGCGCTCAGCTGGTGCTTCGGCGACGACGTCGAGCCCGAGGCGTCGTCCACGGCGAGTCACTGATCCCGAGGACGAACCGCGCCTTGCGGATCCTGTACATCTCGGGCGCCTACTTGCCATACGTCGGCGGCATCGAGACCCTTCTCCATGGCCTGACGGCCGAGTACGGCCGCCGTGGCCATGTCACCACGGTGCTCTGCTCAGCGGTGACGCCGGACGAGCGCGGCGTGAGCCATTTGGACGGGATCCAGGTCGTTCGGGTGACACTTCCTCAAGCGATGGCCACGCGTAATCCGCGCGGGATCCTCGAGGCCCGGCAGGTCATCAGCGAGACAGTCGCGGCGTTCGAGCCCGACGTGGTTCACGCGCACGACATCGGCCCGGTGCTCTGGCTTTATCGCCAAGTCGTGAAGGAGCCGCGGCCTCCACTGGTGGTGACGATGCACACCGTGATATCGAGAATCATCACCGACGCGCCGCCCGTGCTCGCGAAACAGGTGTTGGCTGCCGACTGGGTCACCGCGGTCTCGCAGAGCGTGGCCGACGACGTTGTCGGATTCGCACCTTCCGCCGCGCCGCGGCTTTCGTTGATCTTGAACGGCGTCGCACCTCCCGAAGGGCCAGTCACGCCGGTGCCGATGGATCCACCGCGACTCCTCTACATCGGATGACTCATTGAGTTGAAGAACATCAACCTCGCGATCGAGGCGACGGCGCGACTCCTGGCCCGGTTCCCGGGGCTGCGATTGATCATCGCCGGCGTGGGCCCAAGCGAGGAACACCTCCGAGCGTTGGCTGGCGAGTTGAGAGTCGCCGACAAGGTTGATTTCCTCGGTTTGGTCGAGCGCGACCAGGTGCCAGCCTTGTTGCGCAGCGCGTCGGTCGTCGTCATGCCGTCGGCCTTCGAGGGGCTCCCGCTCGTCGCGTTAGAAGCCGCGTGGGCCGGGCGCCCCGTCGTGGGGTCGAGATCCACAGGATTGATCGACGCAGTCCTTGACGGTGAGACCGGCTGCCTCGTGGAGCCAGGCGACATCGGCGCGTTGACGATCGCGTTGGGCGACCTGCTCGCCGACCCGACGCGAGCACAGGCACTGGGAACCGCGGCGCGAGCGCGCGCGGAGCGGGAGCTTGCGCTCGAGCTGTGTGCCGACCGCTACGAAGCGCTGTACGAGCGCGTCGTGCTTCAGAAACCGGAGAGCGAGCGGGTCTGACCGAACCGGTAGCCGACCGAGCGAACCGTCTGGATCAGGCTCGCGTGCTCCTCGCCGAGTTTGGCCCGCAAGCGCCGCACGTGCACGTCGACCGTGCGCGCCCCGCCGTAGTACTCATAGCCCCAGACCCGCGAGAGCAGCTGCTCACGGGTGAACACCTTGAGCGGGTGGGTCGCGAAGAACTTCAGCAGCTCGTACTCCATGAACGTGAGGTCGAGCGGCTTGCGGTCGAGCGCTGCTTGATACGTCTCGAGGTTCAACGCCAGGTCGCCGTACTCAACGATCTCGGGGTGCGTCCCGCTGCCGGTGCGCCACAGCAGGTGGCGCAACCGAGCCTCGAGCTCTTTCGGGTGGAAGGGCGACAAGCAGAAGTCGTCGAACAGGTCTTCGCGGTGCTCGAGCTCACCGAGCTGTGCACCGGTGACGAGCAGGAGCACGGGCGCGAGCGCGCCGTCGCGCTTGCGCAGGGCGCGGCACATGGCGAACGCGCCTTCGGGGTCGTCGTCGGCCATCACGACCGCACCGGCCCAGCCGTCGGTTGGCTCTTGGGCCGCGGCCACCGAGGCGTTGGCGACCGATTTCCACGTGTGCCCGGAGAGGTCGAGCGTCTGCGCGAGCAGTGGCAGTGGTGGATCGGGATACACGAGAAGCGGAACGTCGCCCATCACTTCAGAGTGACCCGAGGTAGCGCTCGATCTCCCACGGCGTCACCTGCGCGCGGTACTCGGCCCACTCGTCGCGCTTGTTGCGGATGAAGTAGTCGAAGACGTGCTCACCCAAAGCCTCGGCGACGAGCTCGGAGCCTTCCATCACGTCGATGGCCTCACCGAGCGACTGTGGCAGGGCTGCGATCCCCTCGGCCGCGCGCTCTTCGGGAGTGAGCTCGAAGATGTTGTTCGTGGCTTCTGGTGCGAGCTCGTAGCCCTCCTCCACGCCCTTGAGGCCGGCGGCGAGGATCACCGAGAAGGCGAGGTACGGGTTGCATGCGGGGTCGGGGGAGCGGAACTCGATGCGGGTAGAGCTCTCCTTGCCCTTCTTGTGGATCGGCACGCGCACGAGCGAGGAGCGGTTGTTGCGGGCCCAGCACACATACACGGGCGCCTCGTAGCGGACGTTCAAACGCTTGTACGAGTTGACCCACTGGTTCGTGACCGCGGTGATCTCGCGGGCGTGCATGAGCAGCCCGGCGATGAAGTTCTTGCCGACCTTCGACAGCCCGTTCTCGTCGCCCGGGTCGTGGAACGCGTTCACGTCGCCTTCGAAGAGCGAGAGGTGCGTGTGCATGCCAGAGCCAAAGTTGCCGGCGAGCGGCTTGGGCATGAACGTGGCGTGCACGCCGAGATCCTGCGCCACCTTGCGCACGACGTGACGGAACGTCATGACATTGTCGGCCATCGTGAGCGCATCGGTATACCGCAGGTCGATCTCGTGCTGACTCGGTCCGAGCTCGTGGTGGCTGTACTCGACGGGGATGCCCATCGCTTCGAGCGTGAGGATCGTGTTCTTGCGCAGGTTCGAGACCGTGTCCATCTGCGTGAGGTCGAAGAACCCTGCGTAGTCGAGTGGGTCGGGACGATCGGAGCCGCGAAAGTAGAAGAACTCCATCTCGGGACCGGCGTAGAAGGTGAAGCCGCGCTCGCGAGCGCGCTCGAGGTTGCGCTTGAGCACGAAGCGCGGATCGCCGTCGAACGGCTCCGTGGACATGCGGTGCACGTCACAGAAGATGCGGGCCGTGGGGGCGTCCTCGTCGTGCCAGGGCACGATCTCGAACGTGCTCGCGTCGGGCATCAGGAGCATGTCGGACTCCTGGACGCGGCTGTAGCCCTCGATGGCCGAGCCATCGAAGGTCATGCCCTCCTCGAGGGCGATGTCGATGTCGGCCGGCGTGATCTCGAAGCTCTTGAGGAAGCCCAGGACATCGGTGAACCAGAGGCGCACGAACCGCACGCCCCGTTCCTCGATGGTCCGCAGCACGTAGTCGGTCTGTGCCTGCATGGGGGGAAGTGTTGCAGGTGAGGTTGGCCTCGACCCAGGCCCAATCCTGTCTGGGCGCAGTTCCGGCGCCCAGGGCCAGAGCGGGCCCGGCGCGTCGCGCCGAGAGCGGGAATCCAGTTCACACGCCGTTCACAGTCGGGCAATCGGAGTGAAACGCCCGATGTGACAGGCTCCCCGCGGCCAAGTTCACCGAGGGACGAAAGAGGAAGATCAGTGGGAGACGACCGCACCGCCAAGGACGTGCTGGCGCTCGCGAAGGAAAGTGGCGCGGAGTTCGTCGACCTGCGCTTCTGTGACCTACCGGGTGTCATGCAGCACTTCTCGATGCCCATGCACCAGCTGACCGAAGACGGCTTCGAAGCGGGCTACGGCTTCGACGGCTCGTCGATTCGCGGCTTCCAGGAGATTCAGGAATCCGACATGCTCCTGATCCCGGATCCGAACACCGCGGTGATGGACCCATTCCGCGAGCACCCGACGCTCAACATGAACTGCTTCGTGAAGGATCCGGTGAAGGGCGAGTCATACACCCGTGACCCGCGCTTCGTGGTGAAGAAGGCCGAGGAGTACCTCAAGGGCACCGGCATCGCCGACACGGCGTACTTCGGTCCCGAGGCCGAGTTCTACATCTTCGACAAAGTGCAGTTCGACCAGAACCAGTACTCGGGGTACTACTTCCTCGACTCGTCCGAAGGTGTGTGGAACTCGGGTCGCGAGTTCGAGCTCGATGGGTCACCCAACCTCGGCTACAAGCCGCGGTACAAGGAAGGATATTTCCCGGTCCCGCCGATGGACTCGTACCAAGATCTTCGCTCGGAGATGGTGAAGCAGCTCGAAGCCGTGGGCATCGACATTGAGGTGCAGCACCACGAGGTCGGCACCGCCGGCCAGGCCGAGATCGACATGCGCTTCGACGACATGACGACGATGGCCGACAAGCTCATGCTCTACAAGTACGTGGTCAAGAACGTCGCGTGGCAGCGCGGCAAGTCGGTCACGTTCATGCCGAAGCCCCTATTCCAGGACAACGGGTCGGGCATGCACGTGCACCAGTCGTTGTGGAAGGGCGGTGAGCCGCTGTTCTACGACGAGAATGGCTACGGCGGCATCTCCGAGCTCTGCCGGTGGTACATCGGCGGCCTGCTCAAGCACGCGCCGGCGCTGTGTGCCATTACCAACCCGACGACCAACTCGTACAAGCGGCTGGTGCCTGGGTACGAGGCGCCCGTGAACCTCGTGTACTCGGCCCGGAACCGCTCGGCGTCGGTGCGCATCCCGCTGCTCTCGGACAGCCCGAAGGCGAAGCGACTCGAGTTCCGGTGCCCCGACCCGTCGTGCAACCCGTACCTGGCGTTCGCGGCGTTGCTGATGGCCGGGCTCGATGGCATCCAGAACAAGATCGAACCGCCGCCGCCGGTCGATCACGACCTCTTCGACATGGAACCGGAGGAGCTGGCCAAGGTGGCCCAGGTGCCGAGTTCGCTCGACGAGGCGCTGAACAATCTCGAGGCCGACCACGACTTCTTGCTCGCCGGCGGCGTGTTCACGCCCGACGTGATCGAGACGTGGATCAGCTACAAGCGGCTCAACGAGATCGACGCGGTGCGCCTGCGTCCACACCCCTACGAGTTCTACCTTTACTACGACATCTAGGACTCGCTCGCTCGACGGTCAAGTGCCCCGGCTTCGGCCGGGGCACTGCCGCGTTACTTCGGTGCTCGGGCTACTGCTTGCTTGGCGAGCTTCACGAGCTTCTTCTGGACCGACTTCGTGACTCCCGTGGTCACGGAGCCCGGCTGCCACTGCACGCTGATCTCGACCTTCTTGTTGGCGAGCACGACGAGCGTTCCGCTCGTGAGGTTTATGTAGGCGTCGCGGCCAAGCCCTTCGATGTCGGCGAGTTCGAACTCACTCAACACATCGATGGCGTGCTGGTCCTGAAAGGCGTCGGTGGCGTTCGGAAGCGCTTGGCCGAAGTGCGGGAAGAGCTGCACGACGTTCACGGTGCCGCCAGGTTCCTGGGTGGGGTCGTCGCCGACGGCGTACGCACACGAGAAGAATGTGGTGTCGAGCACGGGTTCGGCGACTGGGCCTCCGAACACCTTCTCCACCTTTGATGCGTCGAGCAGCGTGCACGGGTCGTCGAGGGCGCCCTTGGGCTTGGCCTTGGCGTGCGCCGAACCGGCGGAGGTGCCGACGACCGCGGTGGTGAGCGCGAGTCCGAGGATGAAACTGATGATGCGACGCATGGACGAGTCAGCGTACGCGCGGGCACGGCGTACGAGCACGCGCGCACGACGCACCCGGAGCTGTCATCCCACCAAGGGGTTGCCGCCGGGGAACGTCATCGGGAGCACTCGCAGTGAGCGGACGCCGCCGTTCCCGTACCCGACGTTCGGAGCCGACCAGGCGTGGAACACGAGGTACCACTGACCGCCGGCATCGGTGAAGGGTGTCTGACCGCCTGGACCCAACATCGCGCCTCGCGGGTCGACGAGCGGGGTGCGGTACACGCGTTGACACGGACCCAGCGGCGCGTCGCAGCGCGCGACACCGATCCGGTAATACGCCGTCTCCCAGTGATACGCCGAATAGAAGAGGAAGAGACCCGCGGGTGTACGCGCCAACGCAGGTCCTTCGATGATCGGGTTCTCCCAGCTGAACGGGGCCTTGCTCACTTCGAGCAGCGTGCGCTCGGTGCCTGCGACGAGCGCGAGCCCGTCGTCCGAGAGTTGCGAGACCCACACTCGAGTCGGCGCACTGGCCGTTCCTTCGGTCTTGTAGGTCAGATACGGGGTGCCGTCGGTGTCGACGAACAGGCTTGGGTCGATCGTGCCGCCTTGCGCGGTCTGGCAATACGCCGGTGCGGTCGCGGTATCTACGAACGGGCCAGCCGGCGACGAGGCGACCGCCACTCCCAGACAGTGAAACCCGGCGGTCGATCCCGCGATGCTGACGGCGGAGTACCACATCACGAATCGGGGACCCAGACTGTCGGGGCGGTACATCACCGAGGGCGCCCAATGACCTACGAACGTGGCCCAAGGTGCGAGTCGGTCACGCGCGTCACTGTTCGGCCGCGTGTCGCCGTCGCTGTCGTAGCCCCCGAGTTCCCAGTGCACGAGGTCGTTCGACCGCAACGCCTGGGTGAGGACGTAGCCCACCTGGGTCGTGTACGCGTAGAAACACGCGCTCGGCGCGCCGCTCCCTGAGTCGCAATACGTCGGGTCGACCGCGAGCACGAAGGGATCGGGCGCGTCGCGTATCTGCTCGTCGAGCACGGCTGGGTCGGGATCGACATCGACGAGGACGGCGTTGGCCTCCGCACCGATCGGCGCGTTCGGGAGGGGCGGTGGAGGCGGCGGAGCAACCGGTCGGCACGCGCTGGCCACCATGAGCAGGATCGCGGCGGTGGTGAGGAGGGCGCGGCGAGAGGGCATGGCAAGTTGGGGAATCGGTGACGCGGGATGGCAACCGTAAGGCCGATGCCCCACAGGCCACAAACACAACACCTTCATCAACCTGGTCACTCAGGCTGGTCACTCAGGCTGGTCACTCAGGCTGGTCACTCAGGCTGGTCACTCAGGCTGGTCACTCAGGC
>SHVJ01000101.1 GCA_009694295.1 Acidimicrobiia bacterium | reverse complement strand
GAGCGAACGAAAGAGCGGAGCGGGAGCGGAGCAAGGGTGATCGCGGAGCGAGCGAAGCGGATGTGTCCGGAGCAGTTGTGAGCGAAACGAATGAGCGGAGCGGGAGCGGAGCAAGGGTGATCGCGGAGCGAGCGAAGCGGATGTGTCCGGAGCAGTTGTGAGCGAAACGAATGAGCGGAGCGGGAGCGGAGCAAGGGTTATCGACGCCGATGGGCATGTGTTCGAGCCCGACTCGTTGTGGGAGGAGCACCTCGATCCCGCGTTCATGGATCGACGCCCGCGCATCGCGCGCGACGAGCGCGGCACGACCCGCTACGAGTTCGAAGGCCGACTGATCCCGCCGGGTACCGGCCGAGGTGCTTGGGTTCCCGAAGGCATCGTGGAGGCGTCGCTCAAGCGCGAGGGTGGTATCGATCCCAAGGCGCGGCTCGTCGATATGGACGAGGAGGGCATTGACGTTGCGATCCTCTACGCCACGGCCGCGCTCGGGCTCTATTCGCTCGAGGACGTCGACCTGTCGATTGCGAGCTGCCGCGCGTTCAACGACTGGCTCGCCGCGTACTGCTCGGTCGACCCGCAGCGGCTCAAGGGCACGCCCGTGTTGCCGCTGCGCTCGATCCCGGATTCGGTCGACGAGGCGCGGCGCGCGGTCTCCGAGCTCGGGTTCGTCTCGATCACCGTGCCGTGCGCGGTGTTCGAGCGCAATCCCGACGATCCCGAGAACGACCCGCTGTATGCCCTGGCCGAGGAGCTCGACGTACCGATCGGCTTCCATGCCGGCGGACCGCGGTTCTGTTACTCGAAGTTCGTCGACTCGTACGCCACGCTGCACGCGCTCGAGTTCGCGTTCGACGTCATGTTTGCAGCGTCGACGGTCGTGTGCGGTGGCGTGCTCGAGCGGTTCCCCAAGTTGCGCGCGCTCTTCCTCGAGGCTGGTGCAGCATGGGGTCCGTACATGTTCGAGCGACTCGACGAGCACTGGGAGAAGCGACCGCAGGAGATGCCCAACATCTCGAAGGCGCCGAGCGAGTTCCTCACCGACGGTCGAATCGCGATTTCGTGCGAGGGCGAGAAGCACCTTCCCCATGCATTGTCGGGGATGGGCGTGCACTCGGTGGTCTACGCATCGGACTACCCGCACTGGGACGCCGAGTTCCCCGACACCGTTCGCCACATCGCCGACCGCAGCGATCTGAGCGACGACGAGAAGTCCGCGGTGCTCGGCGCCAACGCGGCCCGCATCTACGGGTGGGACGCATGAGCGACGTCGTTCTTCTCGACGTGCAGGACCGCGTCGGCCTCATCACGATGAACCGACCCGACCGGCGCAACGCGATCAACGGTGAGATGGGTGTGGGACTCGCACGTGCGGTCGGCGATCTCGAAGCCCGCGACGACGTCGACGTGATGATCCTCACCGGCACCGACCCTGCGTTCTGCGCCGGCGCCGACCTCAAGGAGATCGGTTCCCAGTCGGCCTCGATGTTCAGTGCGACGAAGGAAGATCCGAACGATCCCTACCGACGCGACGAGTTCGGGATGTATCCGTTCCGAGGCCCGTTCCCGCCGCACACGAAGTTGCTCATCGGAGCGATCAACGGTCCCGCGATCACCGGTGGTTTCGAGCTTGCGCTCAACTGCGACTTCCTCATTGCGTCGGAGAACGCGCGCTTTGCCGATACGCACTCCCGTGTCGGGATCATGCCGGGATGGGGACTCACCGTGATGCTGGTCGAGACCATCGGTGTGCGGCGGGCGCGCGAACTCAGCGCGACGGGCAACTTCCTCGACGCGCAGACGGCGCTCACTTGGGGGCTCGTGAACCACGTCGTCCCGCACGACCAACTGTTGACATTCACGCGCGAAGTTGCGCTCGCGGTGGTGAGCAATGACCAGACGGGTGTGCGCCGCATGTTGCGCACGTACGCCGAGATCGCTGCCGACCTTTACGACGATTCCTGGGACATCGAGAAGACGGTGAACCGGGCGTGGCTCGCCGGCGGGATCGACACTGCCGAGGTGGCCAAGCGCCGCGACGCGATCGTCGAGCGAGGCCGTACCCAGCTCTGATCTCGGCGCAGGCATGTTTTCGTGACGTTCTCGGTCGTCGGGGTAACCGATTCCGTCACGAAAAGTGGTCGGTCAGCCGGGGTGGCTAGTTGAGCGTGACGCCAGCGACCGGTTCGACATGCACTGGCCATCCTTCGGCAACGAGTGCGGCAATGACCTCGTCGACGTGCGCGCGGTCACGGGTCTGGAGCGTTACCTCCAAGCGCGCCCGGCGCAGCTGGAGCGACGGCAGATCTCGGCGATGTTCGATCTCGACGATGTTCGCGCCGTGTTCGCCGATCACCGTGGCGAGCCGCGCCAGCGCGCCGGGCGTGTCGCTGAGATCGACCGAAAGGTGCGTCAGCCGGCCGGTCCGAGCAAGGGAGCGTGTGATCACCGTGGCGAGAACGCTCGGGTCGATGTTCCCGCCGGTGAGCACGATGCCGACCCGTCGGCCACGGAAGCGATCGCCATGTTCGAGCAGCGCGGCAAGCGACGCCGCGCCAGCGCCTTCGGCGACGGTCTTCTCGATTTCCAGGTAGAGGCTGATTGCCTCTTCGATGTGTGCCTCGCTCGCGGTGACGACGTCGTCCGCGAGCGCGGCGACGATCTGGCGGGTCAGCCTTCCGGCCTCGGGCACCTGGATGCCGTCGGCGATGGTCTCGCATGTGTGCAGCGCGCTCGATCCCTTCAGCGCGTCGACCATCGACGGACAACCCTCCGACTGCACGCCCACGAGCTCGATATCGGGTGCGAGCTCGCGTGTGACGAGGGCGGTGCCCGACAGCAGCCCGCCACCACCTACCGGAACCACGATCGCCTCGAGGTTGGGGTGCTCGGCGAGCATCTCGAGCGCGACCGTGCCCTGGCCCGCGATGACGGCGGCCTCGTCGAAGGGATGCACGAAAACGAGTCCATCGCGCTTGGCGATCGCGCGCGCGTGCGTTGCCGATTCCGAGACGTTCGCACCGTGTAACACCACGGTGCCGCCGAGCGTGGTCGTGCGCTCGACTTTCACGAACGCGGTGTTCTCGGGCATGACGACCGTGGCCGGGATGCCGAGCCGTGACCCGTGGTACGCGATCGCCTGGCCGTGGTTTCCGGCCGACGATGCGATGACGCCACGGCCTCGCTCGTCATCGTCGAGCTGGAGCAGCCGGTTCAGCGCGCCTCGCTCCTTGTATGCCGCGGTGAACTGCAGGTTCTCGAACTTCACGTAGACCTCGACCCCGGTGATCGCGGAGAGCGTCCGAGAGAGGGAGCACGGTGTCTGCTCGATGCCTCCTGCAATGCGCTCCGCCGCAGCGTGGACATCGGCTGCGGTCACGGGGAGTCGAGTCGCCATGCGGGGTAGTTTCACCCGCGACCAAGCTCTCAGGGGGAAAAATGTCGGCGACGACGGCAGGGCGTTTTGTTGGGCAGAAGGTGAAGCGGGTCGAGGACCCGCGCCTACTCACCGGCCGTGGGCGCTACGTGGACGACGTGAACGTGCCCGGCATGCTCCACGCCGCTTTCGTCCGGAGCGACCTTGCTCGTGCTCGGATCGTCTCGATCAACGCCGACGAAGCACGCGCGCTCCCGGGTGTGCACGCCGTCTTGACGGGGGCCGACCTCAACCCCGGCGTCGGATCGATGCAACCCACGATGTGGGCCGCCTCCAGCTCACCCCCGTCACCGTGCGCGCCCCTCACGCCGTTGGCCGGCGATGACGTGCGGTTCGTAGGTGACCCGGTCGTCATCGTGGTTGCCGAGAGTCGCTATCTGGCCGAAGACGCGTGCGAGCTCGTGGACGTCGAGTACGAGATGCTCGAAGCAGTCGTCGACTACGAGACCGCGGCTGAGTCCACGGTGCTCGTCCACTCCGAGCTTGAGTCAAACGTGGCGACCGACGTAGGGGGTCCGGCGTCTCCCGACCTCGAGGCCACGTTCGCCGCCGCGGCGCATGTCGTCACCGAGACGCTCCACCAGCATCGCCACACGAACGTGCCAATGGAGACGCGCGGTGTCGTCGCGAGCTACACGATGACCACTGGTGAGCTCGACGTGGAGATCTCCACGCAGAACCCTCATGAGGTGCGCCAGGTGTGCTCGCGCTTTCTCGGTATCCCCGAGCAGCTCATTCGAGTCCGTGGTGCCGACGTTGGCGGTGGGTTCGGTCAGAAGTACTTCGTGCAACGTGACGAGCTGTCGGTGATCGCTGCCGCACACAAGCTTGGGCGTTGCGTGAAGTGGATCGAGGATCGGCGCGAGAACCTCATCGCGTCGAATCACGCCCGCGCCGACGCGATCACGGTGAAGATGGCACTCGACACGGAAGGTCACATTCTCGGCGCGTATCTGGACCACCTCGAAGACTGCGGTGCCATGCCCGTCGGCGGGACCGGTGGCACCGGTGCCTTCGCCGCGATGCTCTTCACCGGCCCGTACAAGGTGCCGCAGCTCGGGTTTCGCTCGCGCCAGATCTGGACAAACACATGTGGGCGCGGCGCGTACCGAGGTCCGTGGATGCTCGAGTCGGTTGCGCGCGAGGAGATGGTGGATCTCGCAGCCCGCGAGATCGGCATCGATCCCCTCGAGCTCCGCCGTCGCAACGTGCTCCAGCAAGCCGATCTGCCGTACACGATGCCGACCGGCATGCCGATCGATCACGTCACGCTGTCGGAGACGCTCGAACAAGCCGTCGAGATCATCGGCTACGACGCGTTCCGGGCGGAACAACGCCGCGCCTTCGACGAGAACGGGCGTCTCCTGGGTATCGGGATCGGCCTGTACGCCGAACCGACGAGCATGGGCAGCGGCAACCTTGGGGTGGAGACCGCAACCGTGCGTGTGCAACCGAGCGGCAAGGTCACGGTGATGCTCGGGACGGGATCGCATGGTCAAGGTGTCGAGACGACGATGACCCAGGTTGTCGCTGAATACCTCGGCGTCGAGATCGCCGACGTGGTCGTCATCCAGGGCGACACCGCCACGTCGCCGTTCGGTGCAGGCACAGGCGGGAGCCGTACCGCGGTGATCGCGGGTGGCGCGGCTCGAGAGGCTTCGCTTGAGGTGCGCGAGAAGGTGTTGCAGATCGCCGCGCACCTGCTCGAAGCCGCACCCGAAGATCTCGACATGGAGGGTGGAAACATCGCGGTGCGCGGAACACCTGCGAGGGGTGTCGCCCTCGCCGAGGTCGCACGCGTTGCCCTGAACTCACCCGCCGAGTTGCCGCCGGACATGAAGCCGAGCCTCGAAGCGACGGTGTCGTACCAAGCGCCGCCAATCACGTGGTCGAACGCGTGTCACCTGTGCACGGTCGAGGTCGACGCGAACACCGGACGCGTGGAGGTGTTGCGCTACGTCGTGAGCGAGGACTGCGGCGTGATGATCAACCCGATGATCGTGGAGGGTCAGGTCGCAGGCGGTGTCGTGCAGGGCATCGGCGGTGTGCTCTACGAGCACATGGTCTATGACGATGACGGCAACCCGCTCACCACCACCTTCATGGACTACTTGGTGCCCACCGCGGCCGAGGTGCCCGAGATCGAATACGGCCACATCGAGACGCGATCGCCCACGCCGGGCGGCCACAAGGGGATGGGTGAAGGCGGAGCGATCGGCTCACCGCCCGCAGTGTTCAACGCGGTGGCCGATGCACTCGCGCTGCGCGGCATCAAGACCACGCGTCAGCCACTCACTCCTGACCGCATCGCCGACCTCCTCGCCGGCCGCGTCGACGGTTGATACTCCGTTCTGGAGATCCTGCGGGCCCGAATCGGGCCCCGACACTCTCCAGAACGGGGGTTTAGCGCTTCTTGGCGGG
>SHVJ01000100.1 GCA_009694295.1 Acidimicrobiia bacterium | reverse complement strand
GAGCCCGCCTTGACCGCGGGCTGGTTTGCGACCACGCCGACTGCGACCCCACCGAGATGGGCCAGCGCCGTGACGATCGGGCGGCCGAACCCGGGTTGGAGCTCCGTCACGGAGCCTTGATCGAAGACAGCGCCGATCACTTTACGGACGTCGTAGCCCTTGCGCGGATCAGCCGGGATGACTTCTAGGAGTTCTGGCGTCGCCCGCAATTCGCACTCAGCGCCACCTTCGCCGACCAACGCGGAACATGGTGGATGTTCCCACGCGTTCGATGGGAAGTAGGACAGGTAGCGACGGACGAGCTCGATTGCTGCGGCGTCGTCGGGGGCCGCGTTGTGTGCAACGCCGCTCACCGTGGTGTGTACGGCGGTCCCGCCGAGCTCCTCCTTCGTCACGTCTTCACCCATCGAAGACTTCACGAGCGGCGGACCGGCCGAGAAGAGCGCAGCGCCTTCGACCATGACCACGAAGTCCATGAGCGGAGCCGTCAACGCGCCGTGACCAGCCGATGGCCCCATGACCACGCAGACCGTGGGCACAAGACCCGCGAGGTGCGCGAGCGTTTGGAGGTCGTTGGGTGAGCGCCCGCGCCGTTCAAAGGCGTTCTGGGTGCGCTCCCCTGCTCCTTCGAGGAGCATGACGAGCGGGACGCGCTCCTGCCGCGCGAGGTCGGCGAGCCGTTGGCGTTTCGCGGTGGTGCCGTGACCGATCGACCCACCCATCACCGTGAAGTCCTCGGCCGCTGCGAGCACTGGGCGGCCGTGGATGAGGCCGTGGCCGGCGACGAGCCCGTCGGCCGGTGCGGTCGGCGTGACGCCACGATGCACCGAGCCCACCAACGTGCCGAGCTCGACGAACGTGTCGGGGTCGAAGAGCGCCGCGATGCGCCGACGAGCGTCCCACCGACCACCCTCGTGCTGACGAGCGAGCCGATCCGGTCCGCCCATGGCTCGCGCTGCTTCGCGTCGCAGCGCGAGGTCGTCGAGCAGCGGCTTCCAATCTGATTCGGCCATGACCCCTCTTCTGACCTTTCTACAGACCGCGCTACAGCCGCGCCGCGAGCGCGTCACCGTGCTCAGCCGCGGTGCCGAACGTCGTGTTCAGCACCCACGCACGCTTCAGGTAGAGGTGCACGTCGTACTCCCAGGTGAACCCGACACCGCCGTGCACCTGCAGCGAGGACTTCGCGTTCTTCAAGGCAGCCTCACCCGCGAGCAGCCGCGCGCCGGAGATCGCTCGCTCGAGATCCCCTACCTCGGGATCGTCCAACGTCACCGCGGCCGCATGCACCGCGGCGCGTGCCACCTCGGCGCGCACGACCATGTCGGCGAGGATGTGCTTGACCGCTTGGAACGAGCCGATCGGCCGATCGAACTGGAAGCGACCGAGCGAGTACTGGGTGGCGGCTTCCGTGCACGCCTGTGCCATCCCCATCTGGAACGCGGACGTGAGGACTGCGCCACCTCGTCGCCATTCCCCCGCTACCTCCGGACCGGCAACGTGCTCACCCTTCGGGAGCACGGCTACCCGGTGTACCGGAGTGAGCGGGTCGAGCGGCCAATCGTGCGCCGTCGCATTGGTGAGCGCGTCGGCCGCGATGCATTCGATGCCGGTCTCGTCGAGCACCAGCACCGCATCGGCCGTCGCCAGGTGCTCGACGATCGCGTCCACACCCGGCGCGGGCCGGGTGAGACCGGTGAGTACGCCATCGACCAGACCATGGCCAAGGTGCGACCACACCAACGGCCCTGGGACGACCGCCCGCCCGAGCTCTTCGAACGTGATGGCCGCGTCGGCCCAGGTGAACCCATCGGCGCGCAGCGAGAACACGCCGGTGTTCGCGAGCTCGTCGAACACGGCGCGGTCGAACCCCTTGCGCACCCGCTCGCTCGTGAAGCGCCCTTCGCACAAGCTGCGGATGCCGTCACGCAACGCATCCTGATCCTCGCTCAGATCAAAATTCATGCGCGAACCTTCACGAGCTTTTCGCCCATTGCTGCTCTTTGGGGAGACCCAAGAGTCGCTCGCTGATGATGTTGCGTTGGATCTGCGATGTACCTGCAGCGATCGGGATCGACAACGTGCGGAGGCGCTCTTCGACCCGTTCGTCATGCACGTCGAACGCGCCGCGGTCGAGCACCCGCATGCACAGCTCACCGAGCCGGTCGCGGGCCTCCGAGTACGCCAGCTTGAGCATGAAGGCTCCCCGCCCGGGACTTCCATCCCGCGCGGCTTGTGACACGTTGCGCTTCGTGAGCGCCCACAACCCATCGAGCTCGGCGACGACGTGCGCGAGCTCGCGACGCTCCGCCACGTCGTGTACGGACGGTGCGAGCTCTTCCGCCATGCGCAAGGCATCGACCATCTCGCTCACGAACGCGGTGCCGCGTTCAAACGACAGCGTGACGTTCGTGACGCGCCAGCCGTCGTTCTCCGCACCAACCCGGTTCTCAACGGGTACCCGTACCTCATCGAAGAACACCTCGCAGAACTCCGAGGAACCGAGCACCGTCTCGATCGGCCGCACTTCGATACCCGGAAGATCCATCGGAAGGATGAGCCACGTGATCCCCCGGTGCTTCGAAACGTCGGGGTCCGTGCGCACCAGGAGCTCACCGAAGTCGCCGACGTGTCCGAACGAGCACCACGTCTTCTGGCCCGTGACGACATAGTGATCGCCGTCGCGCACCGCACGGGTGCGCAGGCCGGCCAGGTCGGAACCGGCGTCGGGCTCGGAGAAGCACTGGCACCACACTTCATCACCGCTCAGGATCTTCGGGAGGTGGTCGCGCTTCTGGTCGTCGGTTCCTTCCGCGATCAACGTCGGGCCACAGTGCAACGTGCCAACAAAGTTCACGCCGACGTACGGCGCTCGCGCCCGAGTGGTCTCCTCCAGGAAGATGAGCTGCTCGCTCGGTGATGCATCGCGCCCGCCGTACTCCCGTGGCCACGACATGCCGGCGTAGCCGCCGTCGAACAATCGACGCTGCCAGTGCGTGTCGTAGCGAACCCGGGCGGGCCAATCGTCACGAGCCGGAGGATCGGCGAGATCAGCCAACGAACGCGTGAGCCATTCGCGCAACTCGGCGCGAAAGACAAGGTCCGATTCGGAGTACCGGAGGTCCATTCGGTGCCGGAGTGTAGGCGGATGCCCTCTTTCGTTGCGCCGTCAGCAGCGCGTGCCGCGCGCCGGAACCTCGAGATCGACGAGATATCGGATCACCGCTTCATCCACGCAGACATTGCCCGAATCGAACGACGTGTGACTGGACGAGCGGACGGGAACCAGCGTGGCGGACTCCAGCTCGGACGCGAGTCCTCGAGCCCACACGAAAGGCGTGGCCGGATCCTTGCGCGCACCGAGCACGAGTATCGGTGCAGCACCTGTGCCATGCAGCGCTCGCGGCTCCTGCGCGGCCACGGGCCACAACGCACACGCCAAGCTGCCGTTCACGATCGGCCGTCCGACCCGAGGGGCCTCTTCTGCCGCGGCCCGTTCGATGGACCGCATGTTGGCGACGTCGCCGACCGGCGGACCGTCGACGCAGCCGATCGCGATGAACGCCTCGAGGCTGTTGTCGTATGAGCCAGCACTGATACGACCCGTGTAGAGATCTGCTGAGTACAAGAGATCCTCACCGTCGCCCTCGTCGACCGCGTTGAGTGTTTGCCCGAGCTCTTCCCACGAGGCGCGTCCGTCATAGAGCAACGATGTGACGCCGAGGTCGAATTGCGTGCCGTTGAGCATGCGCGGCTCGCCGAAGCCGTCGACTTCCAGTGGAACTGCGCCAATCCGTGCCCGCAACTGGTCGTACGCCTCCGCGGCCTTGCCGTCCCGATGAAAAGCGCATTCCAAGCGGTGAGAGCAGTCCTCCAGGAACCCATCGAGCAGCTTCTCGAAGCCGACCGCCTGCTGAACCTGCACGGTGGCAGCGTCGAGCGCCGGATCGAGCGGACCGTCGAGCACCAGCGCCCGCACGTTCCCTGGAAACTGCTCCGCGTACCAGGCACCCAGATAGGTGCCGTACGAGAAGCCGAGGTATGTGAGCTTCGAGTCACCCAATGCGATCCGAATGAGATCGAGGTCGCGCGCGGTTCGCTCGGTCTGGAGGAACGGAAGGATGTCGGCGTTGTTGCGCTCGCACGCATCGACGAGCCTGGATATCTCCGCGACGAGGTCCCGTCGCTCACGCGCGTTGTCGGGTGCCCATTCTGCGTCGAACAACGGGTCGAGATCGTCAATGCAGTCGACCGGCGCGCTCTCCCCAACTCCACGCGGGTCGAAACCGACGATGTCGAAGCGCTGCTGGATCTCGTCGGGGAGAGACTGCCCCACCGCGAGCACGTAGTCGACGCCCGAAGCGCCAGGACCACCTGGGTTCACAAGGAGCGAACCGATCCGTCGCTTCTGATCGAGCGCTCGATATCGCACCAGACTGAGATCGATGGTGGGCCCATCGGCGACGGTGTCGTCGAGGGGGACGGTCAATCGAGCGCACTCCGCGCCGCCATGGCACTGCGACCAGTCAAGGTTCGGCGGCGCGGCATTAGCGCTCCCAATTGGCGTGACAGCAACAAGGGCGAGCGCGAACACGACGAGTACTGAGCACGGCCGGGGCACGGCCACCGAGCGTATGCGGCGAGCGCCTCGACTTGATCGCGCGCAGCACCTCAGCTTCAACGACGCAACGGCCGATCGCCTCAAGGAACGGGGCGGTAGGTTGCCCATCCGTGAAGCCGAAGCTGCTCATCTCGCTCCCCGTCGGAAGCAACCTCCACGGCGACAACCCGCGTGGAATCGTGGATCTCGCCCGACGCGTCGAGGATGCCGGTGCCGATGGCGTGGTGTTGGCCGATCACGTGCTGCTCGGCAAGCACGTCGACAAGTACCCATGGGGCACGTTCCCGTTCACATCGGACGTGCCATGGCTCGAACCCCTCACGATGCTCACCGCCATCGCGGCGGTGACCGAGCGCATCAAGCTCGCGACCGGGATCCTCATCGTGCCGCTTCGCCCCGCGGCCCTGCTCGCGAAGATGATTGCCACGCTCGACCGGTTTTCGGGGGGACGAGTCGAGCTCGGGGTCGGCACCGGTTGGCAAGCCGAGGAGCTCACGGCGCAGGGCATCGATCCCAGCACCCGCGGTCGCGTGATGACCGACTACGTGGCTGCGTGCCGCGCGCTGTGGACCGACAGCCCGGCAACCTTCCATTCGGAGTCGGTGACGTTCGAAGACGTCTGGTCGGAGCCCAAACCCGTCCGCGCCGGCGGACCGCCCGTGTTGTTCTCCGGAACGCTCACCAAGCGCAACCTCGACCGCATCGTGCGCCTCGGCGACGGGTGGATCCCGATCATGGGCGAATCGCACGAAGGCATCGCATCTGGGATCGAGCAGGTTCGGGGCGAGTACGCCAAGGCGGGTCGCGCACCCGAAGAGCTCGTGATTCGCACGGGCCTCCCGATGCTGCGCGATGGCAACGGCAAGCTTTCGCTCGAAGCCACGCTCGCCGGTGCTGGCCCGTTGGCTGAGGTCGGAGTGACCGATGTGCATCTGACGCTGACTGCCTTCGCGCCCGACGATGAAGGGGCGCGGCGACTGTTCGACGCGCTCCCGACCCTTTGGGCGAACGCGACGTGACCGTCGAGATCCAGCTCGACGGGCAGGTCGCCGTCGTGACCGGCGGCGGCGACGGCATCGGCGGCGCGATCTCCGACGTACTGGCCGCGGCTGGAGCCCACGTGGTCGTCGTCGACATCGATGCCGAACACGCAGCCGCACGGGTCGATGGGATCACGAGCGGGGGTGGCCGCGCCCAGGCCGTCGTCGCCGACGTGCGTGATCGTGAGCAGGTCGCCCAGATCGCCCGCGTCGCAACCGACGTTGCCGGCCACATCGACATCCTCGTGAACAACGTCGGCGACTACCGCCC
>SHVJ01000017.1 GCA_009694295.1 Acidimicrobiia bacterium | reverse complement strand
GCTCGGGGTGGTGTTGTCCGAGAACGTCGTCTACTTCCGCTCGGTGTCCGAGGCAGTGCACGACCGCGCTGAGCAGGGCACCGACCGCTTCCGGCTTGCGGGAAAGGTGGTGCCCGGAAGCGTCAGCGAGACGAGCCGCGGCGTCCGCTTCGAGGTCACCGACGGCAAGAAGACGGCCGTGGTCCTGCACCAGGGTGATCCGCCGGACCTCTTCAAGGACGGCGTGCCGGTGGTGTGCGAGGGCAAGTGGAGCCAAGGCAAGGCGTTCGACTCTGATCGCATCCTGATCCGGCACGGCAACGAATACACGCCACCCAAGGTGGACGCGGAGAAGACGGACGACGCCACGTGAAGGCTGCGCTCGGTTACGCCGCGCTCACGCTGGGTGTGAGTGCGTCGTTCCTCGGTGTCATCACGCTCGCGGTAGGGATTCGTCGTCACGACGCAGCGTTGCTCCGCCTCGGTCGCCGCTACGTGTTCGGTGTGCTGGCGTGTGCAGTGATCGGTGTGGTGGCGATGGAGTGGGCATTGCTCACCCACGACTTCTCGCTCACGTACGTCGCCGAGAACAACGCGCGTTCCACGCCGCTGCTGTTCACCATCGCTGGGCTCTGGGCCGCGCTCGAAGGCTCGATCCTCCTGTGGGCGCTCATCCTCGGTGGCTACCTCGCGTTCGCTGTACATCGCTTTCGTGACCGAGCGACGGATCCGCTGGTCGCGTGGGCGACGCTCGTAGGTCTGTGCGTCGCACTCTTCTTCTTTGCGCTGATGCTGGGTCCTGCGAATCCCTTCCACACTCAGGTCGCTCCGCTCGATGGTCGCGGGCCGAACGCGCTGCTCCAGAACCACTGGCTGATGGCGATCCATCCGCCGATGCTCTACCTCGGCTACGTCGGGTTCACGGTGCCGTTCGCGTTCGCGGTCGCCGCACTCGCGACCGGCCGCTTCGGCGAGGGGTGGCTCGCCGACATCCGCCGATCGACGCTCGTCGCGTGGGGTTTCTTGACCGTCGGGATCATCCTGGGCGCTTGGTGGAGCTACGCGGTGCTCGGTTGGGGTGGTTACTGGGCGTGGGATCCGGTGGAGAACGCGTCGCTCCTGCCGTGGCTCACGGGCACCGCGTTCATCCACTCGGTGATCGTGCAAGAGCGTCGCGGCATGCTTCGCGTCTGGAACCTCTCGTTGGTCATCGCCACGTTCTGTCTCACGATCCTCGGCACGTTCCTCACGAGATCCGGCGTCCTCAACTCCGTGCACTCGTTCACGGAGTCACCGATCGGTCCGTGGTTGCTCGGGTTCCTCGCTCTCGTAGCGACGACCGGCATCGGGCTCATCGCCTGGCGCGGTGATCAGCTGCGCGTGCCGGGCAAGATCGACTCGCCGGTCTCGCGTGAGTCGGCCTTCCTGGGCAACAACCTCTTGTTCGCTGGGCTCGCGTTCGTCGTGCTGCTGGGCACCGTGTACCCGCTGCTCGCCGAGGCGCTCCAAGGTCGTCAGCTGTCGGTCGGGGAGCCGTACTTCAACCGGATGACGACGCCGCTCGGGCTCGCTTTGCTGTTCCTCATGGCGGTGGCGCCGGCCTTGCCGTGGCGGGCGGCCAGCAGCGATGTGCTCCAGCGGCGACTGTTGATCCCGGCGTGGATCGGTGGTCTCACGATGCTCGCGGCTATCGCACTGGGTGCCCACGGGATCACCGACACCGTCACCTTCGGGCTGGCCGCGTTCGCGATCGCCGGCATCGTGCGGCAGTTCGTGGTGGGAGCCCGGGCGCGGCGGACGGCTACGAGCGAAAGTTGGCCAACCTCGACTGTTCGCGCGGTTTGGGGGAACCCGCGCCTCTATGGCGGACTGGTCGTACACACAGGGATCGTGCTCATCGCCATCTCGTTGGTCGCCTCCAACACCTACGACACGAAGGGCGAAGTTCGACTGACACGCGGCGAGTCTGCGATCGTCTCGGGCTATCGCGTTACGTACCTCAACACCCGTTTTGAGCGCACAGGCCAGAACTCGTCGGCCACAGCTCGTCTCCGCGTGCACCGCGGCGACCACGACCTCGGGATCTTCGAGCCGGCGATCAAGAGCTTCCCCGGCACGGCGACCGGCATACCCACGCCGGCGGTGAAGAGCGGATTGACCCGCGACCTCTACCTGACCCTCATCTCTTCGCCCAGCGCGCGCGGTCGCGTCACGATCGGTGTGGCTGTCAACCCGATGGTCATCTGGCTGTGGATCGGCGGCGGTGTCGTCGCGCTCGGCACGATGCTTGCGCTCACTCCGTCGCTGCGCCGTCGGCGCACGGGGGGGCCAGTACCGGCGACGCCTGGAGCACGCCCCAAGGAAAAGGTCCCGGCATGAAGCGTCCGGCGCGAGCGGTCGCGCTCGCTGTTGCGGTGTTCGTTGTGGCGTTCGCCGTGGTCCTCGCCACTCAAGTGGGCAGCGATCCGCGTGCGGAGTCCAAGGTCAGTCAGTTGCTCGGTGATCCGCTCCCGTCCTTCTCGGTCAAGACGCTCGACGGTGAGACTTTCACGGAACAGGACCTCGTGGGGCGAGCGGTCATCGTGAACTTCTGGAACTCGTGGTGCATCCCGTGCGAAGAGGAACTCCCCGCGCTCAAGGAGTTCTACGCCCGCCATGCCAGCGAGCCGGACTTCATCATGCTGGGCATCGTTCGCAGCGACACGGAGAACGAGGCGCGCAAGGCGGTCGTGAGGGACGGCATGGACTGGATCATCGCGCTCGACCCCGACGCCGACGCCGCGCTGGCGTTCGGAACGAGGGGCCAGCCCGAGACGTTCGCCATCTCGGCCGACGGCACGATCTCGGCCTCGCTGTTGCTGCCAGCGCGGGTCAAGGATCTGGAAGCGATGCTCGCGGCCGCGCGTCGGGTCGGAACATGAAGTCTCGGCGGGTCATCGCCTGGGCGGCGCTGGGTACCGTCGTGCTCGTCGCGCTGGCGTGGGCCGCGTGGCCGTCGGGCGACGCCGCTACCGATCGCGAACGGGTGCAGGACATCGCGAGCAACCTGCGGTGCCCGGACTGTGAGGCGCTGTCGGTCGCCGAATCGGCGACGCCGACGGCACGTGCGATCCGTCGCGACATCAGCAAGCGCGTTGCCGCGGGGGAGTCCGATGACGCGATTCAGGCCGTGTACGTCGAGCGGTACGGCGAGTCGACGCTGCTCGAGCCAGCGGGGAGCGGGCTTGGGGTGATCGTGTGGGGACTTCCCGTCGCCGCGCTGATCGCTGCGGGTGCCGGATTGGTGTTCGCGTCACGTCGTTGGCGCCGCGAGGCACCGATGCACGCGACCAAGGCCGATGAGGCGCTCGTGGACAAGGCTCGTCACGAATGAGCGGGAGCGGGACTGAGGAACACGCACGGCTCGAGTCGGAGCGCGACTTTCTCCTGCGATCGCTCGATGACCTCGAAGCGGAGCGCGCAGCTGGCGGAATCGACGAGGCCTCGTACATCGCCCTGCACGACGACTACACGGCGCGTGCTGCCGCGGTCATTCGAGCGTTACGCGACGGCGTCGACGCGCGCCCGTCAAAGGAACCCGTCCCATGGGGTCGCCGGGCGCTCGTCGTCGGGGCGATTGTTGCGCTGGCGGTGGGAGCGGGAGTCGCCCTTGCTTCGGCGCTCGGTACCCGTGAGCCGGGGCAGACGTCGTCGGGCAACAACCAGACGCAAGGAACGAAAGCGCCGAGTGCCCGCGAGCAGCTCGAGCTCGCCGTTGAGCAGGATCCGACCGATGTAGGAAGCCGGCTCCTGCTCGCCCGATATCTCGAACGTGATGACGACATCGCTGGCGCATTCGAGCAATACGACGAGGTCATTCGCCTCGATCCGGAGAACGTCGAGGCGTACGCGCAGTCAGGGCGGCTCTTCTACGTGACGGCGGTGGCAGCACCCGAACAGGCCGCCGAGTTCGTCGCCACCGCCCGGGAGCGCCTCGACACGGCCATCGACATCGACCCCGAATACCCGGATGCCCGCTTCTTTCGGGCGATCGTCCTCGCCAATGAGTACGGGGACTTCGCCGCGGCCCAGAATGACCTCCAGCGGTACTTGATCCTCGCTCCCGACGGCGTGTTCGCTGACCAGGCGCGCCAACTCCTTGCGGACGTGACCAACGTTCTCGAAGCACCTACGACGACGACTCCCTGAACCTCGAACCTGACACCCGAAACCTGAAGAGAGGCACAGCCCAATGGCGAGCAAGCCCGAACCCCAGACCGACGCGGCGAACATCTACCGCACCACGATCACCACGAACCGCGGCACGATGGTCATGGACCTCGACCCGTTGCTCGCGCCCGAGACCGTGAACCACTTCGTGGGTTTGACCCGCGACGGCTACTACAACGGCCTCACGTTCCACCGCGTCGTTCCCGACTTCGTGGTCCAGGGCGGCTGCCCCGAGGGCACCGGCACCGGCGGACCGGGGTACAAGTGGAACGACGAGCCCGTGCTCGGCGAGTACACGCTTGGCGCGGTCGCGATGGCCAACGCCGGACCGCACACGAATGGCTCGCAGTTCTTCATCTGCATCGCTGACTGCACGAAGAAGCTCTCGAAGGACTACAACCTCTTCGGCCACCTCATCGAAGGCATCGACGTAGCCCAGGCCACCCAGGTCGGCGACGTGATGGAGTCGGTCGTGGTCGAGGAAGTTCCCCGCTCATAGCGAGGGGGCCGCGCCTGAGCCTTGACATATTTACATCAAGTATGTGATGCTTTGATGTATGCGCACGACGGTTCGGCTCGACGACGACTTGCTTGCCGCTACCAAGCGACGTGCCGCGGAGACTGGCCGCACCCTCACCGCCGTGATCGAGGACGCCCTGCGTCAGGCATTGGGCCGCGCCGACGTGTCTTCATCGTCGGTCGCGCCGCTGCCCGTCGTGCACGGCACGACACGACCGGGGGTCGACCTCGATGACTCGGCGGGCTTGCTGGAGCTGATGGATCGAGGGTGATCCTCGCCGATGTCAACGTCCTCATCTACGCGCATCGGTCAGGCAGTCCCGACCACGAGCGATACCGGGCGTGGCTTGACGAGCAACGACACGCACCGGCGGCGTTCGGTGTGTCAGATCTGGTGCTGAGTAGCTTCGTGCGCATCGTGACGCACCCGAGGATCTTCGACCCGCCTACGAGTCTTGCCGTCGCTTTCGACTTCGCGGACTCGATTCGCACGCAGCCCAACGCCGTGCCAGTCGCGCCGGGTCGGCGCCACTGGGGGATCTTCACTGACTTGTGTCGGAGCGTCGGTGCAAAGGGGAACCTCGTGCCGGACGCGTACCTCGCAGCATTGGCGATCGAGACCGGGAGCGAGTGGATCACCACGGACCGTGACTACGCACGCTTCCCCGGTCTGCGCTGGCGCCACCCACTGGGCTAGCTCGAGGAGATCAGGTCTCGACGCGTCGAGTTTCCGAGATCGAATGATGCCGGCGGTAACCTCAGGGTGAATCGCACCTTTGGCAAGCCGACAGCCCTGGAGCAACCGATGGCCGAGTCGCGAGTCGGACCCACCACACCGGTAGAGCTCGTCGAGTCGTTGTACGCCCGCTATCCCGAGTGCGTCGAGATCGGGCGTCGACGGCTGGGCCGGCCGTTGACCTTCGCGGAGAAGGTGCTGATCGCGCACGCCGACAATGCCGAGACCGTCGGTCTCGGGCGCGGCGTCGACTATGCCGACTACCGACCCGATCGGGTCGCGATGCAGGACGCCACCGCGCAGATGGCGCTTCTCCAGTTCATGACGGCCGGCTTGCCCAGCGTGGCCGTCCCGACCACGGTGCATTGCGATCACTTGATCCAGGCGCACATCGGTGCCGACAAAGACCTCAAGCACGCGCTCGACACCAACAAGGAGGTCTACGACTTCCTGCAGAGCGTGTCGGCCAAGTACGGGATCGGCTTCTGGAAGCCGGGCTCAGGGATCATCCACCAGGTCGTGCTCGAGCAGTACGCGTTCCCCGGCGGGATGATGATCGGCACCGACAGTCACACGCCGAACGCCGGCGGGCTCGGCATGGTTGCCATCGGCGTGGGCGGGGCCGACGCCGTCGACGTGATGGCGGGCTGGCCGTTCAACACACGCGTGCCGAACCTCATCGGCGTGAAGCTCACCGGTCAGCTCTCGGGATGGGCGGCGGCGAAGGACGTCATCCTCAAGGTCGCCGGCATCCTCACGGTCAAGGGCGGCACCAACGCGATCGTCGAGTACTTCGGACCCGGCACCGCGTCGATCTCAGCCACCGGCAAGGCGACCATCTGCAACATGGGCGCAGAGATCGGTGCCACCTGCTCGCTTTTCCCGCACGACGATCGGGCTGCGGCGTATCTCAAGAGCACGAAGCGCGACGCGCTCGCCGATCTCGCGGATGGCTGCGCCGAGTTCCTACGTTGCGACCCGGAAGTCGAGGGCGAGCCAGAGAAGTTCTTCGACCGCGTCATCGAGATCAACCTCGACGAGCTTGAGCCGCACCTCGTCGGGCCGCACACGCCCGACCTCGACCGCCCGATCTCCGAAGTCAAGGCCGCGGTCAAGAAAGAGGGCTATCCCGCCAAGATTTCGTACGCGCTCGTCGGTTCCTGCACCAACTCGTCGTACGAAGACATCGGACGCGCTGCGAACATCGCGCGGCAGGCGAAGGCCGCGGGCTTGAAGGTCCGCACGCCGTTGCTCATCACGCCAGGTTCGGAGCAGGTGCGCGCCACGATCAAGCGCGACGGCTACCTCAAGGATCTCGAAGCCATCGGCGCGACCGTTCTGGCGAACGCGTGCGGGCCGTGCATCGGGCAGTGGCGGCGCGACGACATGCAGCTCGGTATGCAGAATACGATCGTGTCGTCGTTCAATCGCAACTTCCCGCGACGCAACGACGGCAATCCGGCGACGCTTTCTTTCATCGGTTCGCCGGAGACGGTCGTTGCGATGGCGCTCACCGGTCGTCTCGACCACGACTTCCTGCACGAGCCCATCGTCGCCGACGACGGCCACGAGGTCGTGCTCTTGGCGCCGACCGCCGACGAGCTCCCGGCCAAGGGGTTCGATCCGGGCAAGTCGGGATTCGTGGAGCCGTCACCTGATGGTTCCAAGGTGAAGGTGGTGGTGAAGCCCGACTCGGAGCGACTCGAGCTGCTCGAGCCGTTCCCCGCTTGGGACGGGAACGATCTCACCGGACTTGCCGTGCTCATGAAGGCGGTCGGGAAGTGCACGACCGACCACATTTCGCCGGCCGGCCCGTGGCTCACCTACCGAGGTCACCTCACGAACATCTCCCAGAACCTGTTCTCTGGTGTGAACAACGCGTTCGTGCCGAGCGGTGCTGGTGAGGGGATCGACGTGCGAGACGGCTCGCAGAAGCCGCTTCCCGAGATCGCCAAGGCATACAAGGAAGCGGGCATCCCGTGGATTGCCGTCGGCGACGAGAACTACGGCGAAGGATCATCGCGGGAGCACGCCGCGATGGAACCGCGGGCCATGAACGGACGCGCCGTGCTCGTTCGCTCGTTCGCGCGCATCCACGAGACGAACCTGAAGAAGCAAGGGATCCTTGCCCTCACGTTCGCCAAGCCCGACGACTACGAACGAATCCTCGTCGACGACCGCATCGACATCGTCGATCTCGCGAACCTGCAGCCGGGTCGGCCGGTCCGACTGGTGATCCGTCACAGCAGCGGTGCGACCGACGAGATCGAGGCGACACACACCATGTCGGAGGAGCACATCGAGTGGTTCCACGCCGGTTCAGCGTTGAACGTGCTCCGCGCACAGGAAGCGGCGCTGGCCAAGGACGGAGCAAAGCCATGACCCGTGAACGCTGGATGCTCGGCGGTGCAGGAGTCCTCGTAGTTCTGCTCGTGGTGGTCGGGACCGTGCTCATTGTGAGCGGCGACGGCGACACAAAGATCTCGGTGACGGCCACCACGACGAGCTCGACCATCCCGCCGACGACCACGACTACCAGCACGGAGTCCCCGTCGGTGACGATCGGGATCGTCTGCACGACTCCCGAGGAAGCAGCGATGTCGTTCATCGATGCCTGGATCGCCGGTGACGAGGCTGCTGCCGCCCGGTGTGCAGCTCCCGCGGCCGTCGCAAAGATATTCGAGACCAGCGGTGCCGGTGCGCAGTACATGTTCCAGGGTTGCTTCGGCGACGATCCCGCGCTTCCCGATTGCGCGTACACCTACGAGGGCGGCTCGGCGCACCTCGCAGTGACCGGCACCGAAGCTGCGGGCTGGCAGGTGCAGTCGCTCAGCTACGTCGCAGACTGAGCCAAGGGCCGGTCAGCGCTCGGCGATCCCTCCGAGCTGCTCGGCGTTCGGTTCGGCGCAGCAGAACCACGGTTCGGTGAGGCGCGGTCGGCCGGTGTCGGCGTTGACCGCGATCTCCGGGAGGTCGCACGCAGCCCGGAGCGCTTGATAGATCGTTGGGATGTCGTCGCCCGCCGTCTGACGCTGCTCGACGATCGCAGCCAGCTCGAGTTGGAGCACGTCCATCGCTGGATCGCCTGACGTCCACGTGTAGCTCGACCGCTCGGGGTCGTACGGACCGAGATGCGAGGCGAGATCCGGATGGTCCAGCAGCAGCGATCCCTCGGGCAGCAGGAGTCGGATCGAGTACTGCACCGGATCGACGTTGCCGACGAGGTCGTACTCGGCCACGAACTCCAACAAGTCCTGGACCTGGCGCAACGTGGTCCATGGTGTGAAGGGCATCCACGACGGACGGATCTCGATGCGGCGCTCTCGGAGCAACGCGACGGCGCGTGCCGCATCGGCTGCGGTGTGGCCCTTGTCGAGTCGGTCCAGCGTCGCGTTGTCGACCGACTCGAAGGCCGACACCACGAAGAGGCATCGGGCGTCGGCCATCTCGGCCCAGATGCTCTCGTGGCGCAGCACGTGCTCGACCTTCACCGTGCAGTCGAAGGTGACGTCGGGGTGCCGCTCGTGGAGTGCGCGAACGATGCGGAGTGAATGTTGCGCGCCATTCAGGAAGTCGGGATCGCCGAACGTGATGTGCTGCGCGCCAGCGGCGATCTGCTGTGCGGCGTCGGCGAGCACCGCGTCGAGCTCGACGATGCGGAGGCGCCCGTCGTAGATCACAGGCACGGGGCAATGGCGGCATCGATGGGCGCACCCGTGGCTGGCCTCCACGTAACCGACCACACGTTCCTCGCCGGCGATCGCGAGATGCGCGTACTGATCGAGTGAGGGCAGCAGGTCGCGTGCCGGCACCGGAGCGCCGGCTTGCGCGGCCTCACGGCCGAGGTGAACGACGACCCGTGTGCCGGAAGCGGGGTCGTGGCGCCCGTCGACCCAGTCCACGAGCGCAGCATCCGTCTCGCCGCCCAACACGTGATCGGCCACGTCGTCCATGAACGGCCCGTAGAGGCCGAAGCATGCGACGGGGAGCGCGGGTCGAAGCTTCCGCACGAGCGTGATGGCCTGGCGCGCGATCCGCATGGCGGTGTGCATGGGCACGGAGAACGCGATTCGCTCGGCCCAGTCGACGAGCTCCGGATCCCATGGCTGGATCGACAGATCGAGGCAGCGCACGTCGTGACCGCGATCGCGCAGCCGCGCGGCTGGCGCGGCGATGAGCAACGGCTGATGGCCGAGCTCATAGGTGGTCACCAGCAGGACGCGCATCACCTCGACGGTAGTGGCCGCGAGGTTCGGTGAATTCAGGTGTGCTCCTCGATGACCACGCGGAGCTCCGCGTGTGCGGCCCGCAGCGCAGCTTCGACGGCATCGGGAGTATCCGCGCGTGCGAACAGAAAGCCCAAGTAGCGGTCGCCCTCGGGAAGTGGGTGAACCTCGCGACCAGGCACGATCGTGATCTCGAGACCGACGATCCCTGGAACCGCCTTGGCTCCGTCCTGACCGTGCACGCCGATGAGCCGCCCAGCGGCGCGAATCGGCAGCATCATCACGCCCGATGCCATCGTCTCCCGAGCCAACCCGTCCAAGTCTTGGCCGAGCGCATGCCGCAGGATCACCTCTTCGAGACTGATCCCCGCACCGAAGCGCAGAGCTCGTGCGCACAGCCCACCGATCGACCGCGCCGCGACCTCGATCACCCACACCCGGTCGGCGTGCACCCGTACCTCGGCGTGCACGGGTCCCTCCCGCAAGCCAAGAGCCGCGGCGGCGTCGGCAACGACGCGCTCGACGCGCGCCTGCACGTCGGCCGTGACCCGGGCAGGGGTGACGTAGATCGTCTCTTCGAAGTACGGGCCATCGAGCGGATCGGGCTTGTCGAAGAGCGCGAGCACCTCCAGCCGTCCGTCGCGAAGCAAGCCCTCGAGGGCGAGCTCGGCGCCGGGCACGTACTCCTCGACCAGCAGCGTGCCTCCACCTGCGATGTCGAGCGCGCGTCGGGCGGCAGCGCGCGCGCCAGGCGCGTCGTCAGCCCGGATCACGCCACGGCTCGCGGAGAGGCCGATCGGTTTAACGACGCATGGAAACCCGACATCGGGGATGTTGTCGGGGTCATCGAAGATCTCGAAGCGCGGTTGCGGCACCTCCGCGGCCATGAACGCGGTTCGCATCGCGGCCTTGTCACGAGTTCGGGCCACTGCGTCCGGTGGGTTGTGCGGGAAACCCAGCCGTTCGCCGGCATGGGCCGCGACGAGCACACCCTGATCGTCGACGGCGATGACGGCGTCGATGCCACGTCGCGCGTCGAGGGCATCGATCACTGATGCGCCACGTTCGGGATCATCGAGCGGGACGACCGCGGCTCGATCGCCCATGGTCTCCGAAAGCACCGGCTGCTGCTCGGAGGCCACGACCACCTCGACCCCGAGCGCCCGGGCCGCCGCGATGAAGTCGGCCGCTCGGTAGGTGGCAGTCGGCAACAAGAGAAGAACCCGTGGCACGTGCGTATCATTGGTCACATGAGCGACCTCGTGGAACCGCTAGTGAAGTTGACCGACGAAGCACGCAGCAAGATCGTCGAGGTCCGCAGCACGGAACCCGACGCCGAGAACCTGGGGCTCTGGATCGAGGTCAGCGGTGAGGCCAACGGCGCCTACACGTACACGATGGAGCTGCGACCCCTCGAAGATGCCGCCGCCGAGGGTGTGGTCCAGCGCCACGACGACCTCTCGATCGTGATCGATCACGACAGTGTCGAGAAGCTCTCTGGCGCCACGCTCGACTTCACGGGCGCCGGCATGGTCATGAAGAACCCGAACCAGCCGGCTCCGGCGCCGACATGGGGCGCAGACCGACCCGAGCCCGACCTCTCGGGCGAGTTGCCTCAGAAGGTGCTGGCCATCCTCGACACCGAGATCAATCCGGCGATCGCGGCCCACGGTGGGTACGCCGAGCTCGTCGCGGTGGAGGACACCGTCGTCTACGTGCGGATGGGCGGCGGGTGCCAGGGCTGTGGCATGGCCGCGGTCACGTTGAGCCAGGGTATCGAGGTGGCGATCCTCGAAGGCGTTCCAGAGATCGAGCGCGTCGTCGACGTCACCGACCACGCGTCCGGCTCGAACCCCTATTACGAGGCCGCCAAGAAGTAGCTCGTACGACCGCGCGTCAGCCGGTTCGACGAGGCGGCCACGGCACGAGCATCGAGGTTCGCTTCGCGTACGCGTCGAATCCGGGGCGGCGCGCGCGGCTGCGCTCGTCGAGCATGGGCATCGACGCGGCGAGGAACATCGTGAGCATGGCCAGCGGTCCGATCACGGTCCACCACCAACTGCGCGCCGCGGCGAGCGCGAAGAGCCACAGGGAGACCCAGAAGAGGATCTCACCGAAGTAGTTCGGGTGGCGCGACCAGCGCCACATGCCTCGGTCCATCACGGCCCCGGACGACTTGGTGCGCGCGAAGCGGCGCATCTGCTCGTCCGCGACGAGCTCGATGAGCGCGGCGAGTACACCGACGACGAGCGCGATCCAATCCAGTGCGCCCACCGATCGCGTCCCGCGTACGAGCGCCGGCACGAGTGGCAGCGACCCGACGAAGACCACGAAGCATGGGAACAGGTGCACCGCACCGAGGGAGATCAGCGCCTTGGGGCCCTTGGTATAGAGGTCGAGGTAGCGCCAGTCCTCGTGGTGCAGACCGGGCCAGTCGCGGACCCAGTTCGAGGTGAGCCGCACCGCCCAGACCCACGCGACGATCAGCACGAGGGTGATGCGTTGATCCGGTGCGCGCGAGGCGTCGCCGACCGCGAGCCACACCGCGGCTGAGGGTGGCAGCACACTCCACCACGCGTCGAACATCGAGCCGTTGTCGATCGCTCGAGACCAGGCGTAGATGATGAGTGCAGACGTCAGGTACCCAGCGGCCAGCGCCGGCACTGGCCGGTCGTGTCCGACCGCATCGGCCGCTACCCATGCTCCTCCGACGGCGGTCGCGTAGGCGACCACAACCACGGCGAGCGATCGTCCCTTGCCCAGCTTCTCGCCGAGACCGCGACCGCTCACGCCGCTAGAAGCGCTTGGCGTCGTCGGCGGCATAGCGGGCGACAGCGGTGTCGGCGCCCGCGTTCTGCTGGATCGAGCCGAGCACTTCGGCGAGCTTCGATGCGGGGATCGCACACGTCATCTCGTTCACCGACATGCCGGTGCGTACTCTGCTCAGGGCACAACCCACGCTCGCGGCGATCTCACCTTGCTCCTTGGCGATCGCGACGATGTGGCATTGCGGCTTGCCTTCGATGCGCAGACCGGGGATCGCATCCGACAGCACCATCAGCTGCTTGCCGTTGACCCGGAGCAGGACCACGTCGGGGTCGCTCGGCGTGTCGGCGAGCGGTCCGTATGTGACCGCGCCCGGCTTCTCGCTGACGACGGGGATCTGCGGCACGACGTCCATGGTCACCCACCCGGTCTCGAGCAGTGCGGCGACGTCGGAGTTGCCGGCCACCTCGTCGAGCGTCTTGAAACCATGCGTCATGCTCCCGACCGAGCAGTTGCCGTGGTCTTCGGCGACCGTCGAGAACGTGGAATCGGCGGCCTTCATCCAGAACACGCAGCCCGCCGGCACGCGACCGGTACGACCGTCGGGCATCGGCTCGGGCATCGGGGCGTCGAAGCTCGCCACGCCGTCCGGACGTGCGTCGGAGAACGTGATCCCGATCGGTGGCGCGTTGAGCGCGAGGGCATCGGTGAGTCCCGTCGCGAGGGTCGACCATTCCTGAGTCGTGGGCATGGCTCGGAGACTATCGAGCCGCCGTCGGGCCGATCTCAGCCGTGCCGAGCCACTTCGGCATCGAGATCCAGTGGCGCGATCGGGGCCGCGTGCTCGTTGTCGCCCCACTGGTCGCGCGGCACCATCCACATCACCTCGAACTCCTTGCCGTCGGGATCGTGTCCGTACAACGACTTGGTAGCGCCGTGGTCGCTCTCGCCCGAGAGTGCGCCGAGCCGTGCCAGCGTCTCGCGCCCGGTCACGAGATCGTTGATCGAGTCCACTTGCCATGCGAGGTGGTACAGGCCTACCGCGCCACGAGTCGGGCCTTGTGCGTTGGGTCCGATCGAGAACAGTCCGAGGTCGTGGTGGTTGTCGGAGCCGGCCGCACGAAGGAAGACGGCGCCGGGCATCTCCCCAACAACCTCGAACCCAAGGGCCTCTTGGTAGAAGGCCGCGGCGACCGCCACATCCCGTACATACAGCACGGCGTGATTGAGTCGCTTGACCGGGATCATGTGGCCTCCAACCCGCTGATGCTCCGATCTCTTCCCGTCACGACCGAGTCAACCGGTCCGCAGTGCTCGGAGCTTGGCCACGACCTCGGGGAAGGCCGAGCAGAACGCGTCGATGTCGGCATCCGTGGAGTTCCAGCCCACACTCGGTCGGAGCGACTTGTCGGCGTCGACGCCCATCGCGGCCAACACCGGTGAAGGTTCGAGTGCCTCGCTGGAGCACGACGACCCCGAGTGCACGGCGATCCCGCGCTGATCGAGACCCAACAGCACCGGTTCGGCTTCCACGCCGCCCACGCTGAAGCACACGAGGTGCGGGAGGCGAGCGTCGGGATCGCCGAGCTGCGTGACGTCGTCGACCGCGAGCGTGCAGGTCAGCAGTCGATCGGTGAGCACGCGGGTTGCCGTGGCCTCCGTGGCGAGTCGATCTTCGCTGGCCAACTCTGCCGCCGCCGCCCCGAAACCGACGATCGCCGGCACGTTCTCGATCCCGCCGCGGCGCGCCCGTTCTTGCGCACCACCAACGACGAACGGCGGGAGGCGCAGGCCGCGGCGCACGAGCAATGCCGCGGCGCCCTTCGGCCCTCCGAGCTTGTGTGCGGTGATCGAGCACAGGTCGGCGTCGAGAGCGTGGAAGTCGACCGGGATGTGACCGCTTGCCGCACACGCGTCGACATGCACGAGGACCCCGCGTTCGCGCCCAGCCGCAATGATCGCCGGCACCTCTGTCTGGATGGTTCCGACTTCGTGGTTCGCGAGCTGCACGCAGACGAGGACCGTCTCGGGTCGAAGTGCGTCGATGACGGCGTCGGCGCTGAACCGCCCGACCGCGTCTACACCGACAACGCTGACTTCGGCAGGGGCTCGTTCGCACGCGTCGAGGACGGCCGAGTGCTCGACTGCGGTCGTGACGACGTGCACCACGGGCTGATCGCGCGGCTGATCGCGCTCGTCGAGTCCACGGGCGACCGCGCCCCACACCGCGGCGTTGATCGCTTCGGTGCCGGTGGCAGTGAACACCACCTCTCGCGGCCGCGCACCAAAGAGGGTGGCTACGTGCTCTCGGGCTTCCTCGATGGCGACGCGGGTGATCTTTCCCTCGCTGTGCACGCGCCCGGGATCGGCGTGGTGATCGCGCAAGTAGGGGAGCATCGCGTCGAGCGCGGCTGGGCGTAGGGGTGATGACGACGCGTGGTCGAGGTAGACGCGGGCCACCGTCTCGCGGTCGGTTAGACGCGGGCGACGCAGTGGGCGTCGCCGTCGGGCCGGCTCGCCTCGAAATGCGGTGACGTCTCGCCGTAGAGGCCGGCGAGCATGCCGCGGATCATTCCCCGGTCGAGCGCACACACCACGTGCGGATACGTCTGCGCGGTCTCGCCGAACGGGCAGCACTCCGACACGATCGAGAGCTCGCCATTGTTGGACTCGGCGTGCGCGGCAAACCCATGAGCAGTGAGCGCGTCCGCTACCGCCGTGATCGCGGTCCGGACGGAGCGGTGACCATCACCGGGCTCCATGCGCTCGGCGAGCAGCTGGCCGTATTGAAAGCCGACGTCGTCGGCGAGCTTCTCTGCCTGTTCGGGGCCGAGCGCGTCGAGTGCGCGTGCGAGCAAGCTGGCCAGCACATCGTCGTGCTTGAGCGGGACGATCAGCGCGTGATCGACCTCGCTGGCCTGGTAGCGCTTCGATGGTCGACCGGCGGGTCGGATGCCCTCCAGCGGGGTGCTCGCAACTCTGAGGTAGCCACCGCCAGTGAGCTTCTCGAGGTGGTGGCGCGCCACGTTCGGGTGCAGCGCGAAGTGCTCCGCAACCTCGCTGGCGGTCACGCCATCGGCGTCATCAGGTCCGATGGATCGGTCTCGTACCAAGAGGTAGATCTCACGACGGGTCGGGTCGCCGAACGCGTTCGTGACCGCCGAGACGGCGGCGTTGAACTCGTCGGGGGAGAGCGCTCGCGAGGGCTGCGCCGCCAAGGCGGGCTCGGGGGTCACGAGCGGTATTCTACCTACGCTCGTAGTGGAAATCCCCTCCCTCCTCCACCCCCCGAAAGGCCGCCACACCATGCCGAGGCAAGCGCCCGGGGCTGAGGCCGCGGTCCGGGAAGCGCTCACCGCCGTCAATGAGCCGCGCCTACGGGTGCCGATCACCGATCTCGGCATCGTCCAGGGCGTTGCTGTCGACGGTTCGAGCGCCGTGGTCGCGCTCGCCGAGCCGCTGCCGCAGGGTGCGGCCTGGGCTGAGCTCACCCGACGGGTGGAGGCTGCGGTGTCGGCCGTGCCGGGCATCAAGCGAGTCGACGTCGATCTGCGCGAGATGAACGACGAGGAGAAGGTGCAGGCGGCTCGCTTTCTCAAGGGTGAGCCACCCCCCAATCCCCTCGCCGTCGTCGACGCGTCCGCGGCGCCCGCAGCAGGAGCGCGCACGCGTGTGAACCCGTTCACCGATGCGCGGACCCGCGTGATTGCGATCGCCTCGGGCAAGGGCGGAGTCGGGAAGTCGTCGGTGACGACCAATCTCTCGATCGCCCTGGCCGAGCGCGGGCGCGACGTCGCCGTCGTCGACGCCGATGTATGGGGCTTCTCGCTGCCGCGCATGCTCGGCATCGCCGAACCGCCTGGGCTGATCGACGACGTGCTCGTCCCGCCGGAAGCGCACGGAGTTCGCCTGATCTCGATGGGCTTCTTCACTGCCGAGGACCAGGCGGTGATCTGGCGGGGCCCGATGTTGCACAAGGCGCTCGAGCAGTTCCTTACCGACGTGCACTGGGGCGAGCCCGACTACCTCGTCATCGATCTTCCACCCGGCACGGGTGACATCTCGTTGTCGATCGCACAGTTCCTGCCCCGTGCCGAAGTGATCGTTGTGACCACGCCGCAGCCAGCCGCGCAGAAGGTGGCGCAGCGCGCCGCAGCAATGGCCGAGAAGGTGGAACTCGACGTGATCGGTGTCGTCGAGAACATGTCGTGGTTTCGGGGCGACGATGGCAAGCAGTACGACCTGTTCGGGTCGGGCGGGGGCCAAGCGCTCGCCGATCAAGTCGGGGTGCCGCTCCTCGGTCAGATACCACTCGTGCCCGTGCTCCGGGAGGGTGGCGACGACGGCCACCCCATCGTCGTGGCACATCCCGATGACGACGCCGCGCAGATCTTCCGGCGCATCGCCGAAGTGGTGGACACGCAGATGAAGCCGCGCCGGCGCAACCACCCCGAGCTCAAGATCGGCTGAAGACCGCCGCCCGAGCGCAGTCGGGCCGGAAAGTCTCGATAGTCTCGACCACAAGAGATGCAATGGAGGCGTGGCCGGAGGCCGGGACGCCGGAATGGAATCGACCCACACAATGGACGTACGGATTGGTGTGCTGCACTCGCCGAAGGAGCTGGCCCTCGAGCTCGATGGCAAGCCCGACGACGTCACGAAGGCGTTCGACGAGGCCTTGAAGAAGGACGACGGCGTCCTCTGGCTGACCGATAGGAAGGGTCGCCGGGTTGGCGTCCCCGCCGAGCGGGTCGCCTACGTCGAGATCGAGACCGAGAGCGGCGCGAAGCGCGTCGGGTTCGGCAGCTAGCCCGATCTCGGTGCACCCGACGCCTCGCGGCGTCGAAGCCGGGCGTCTCGATCTGCTCGACCGTCGACTCCTCTTCTTCACGGGCAAAGGCGGCGTCGGGAAGAGCACAGTCGCCGCGGCCACCGCGCTGTTGGCCTCAGAACGTGGGAAGCGCGTCCTCCTCGTCGAAGTCGACGCCAAGGGCAACCTGACCGACTTCTTCGAACACCCGCGCGTCGGCTTCGAACCCGTGCAGGTGCAGCCGGGTCTGCACATCATGCAGATGCGGACCGACGCGTCGTTGCGCGAGTACTTGCGCATCCACGTTCGCGTTCCGGTGCTGGGTGGTGTCGGTCCGTTCGCGAACGTGCTCGACTTCGTTGCGAACGCGGCACCTGGCGTGAAGGAGATCCTCACCATTGGCAAGGTGTGCTGGGAGGTGGGCGAAGCGATCGAGGGACGCGCTCCGTGGGATCTCGTGGTGGTGGATGCCGTGGCCAGCGGTCATGTGATCGCCCAGCTCGACTCGCCGCGGGCGATTCGAGAGCTCGTGCAGGTCGGGCGCGTTCGTGAGCAGACCGAACGGATGTCGGAGCTGCTCGCGTCGCCTGAGATCACCGCCCTGAACATCGTGACCTCGGCCGAGGAGATGCCGATCTCCGAGACCATCGACCTCGTCGCGAGCGCTCGCGCCGAGCTCGAGGTTCCGCTCGGGGCCGTGATCATCAATCGCTTGCTCCCCGAGCCGTTCACGCGCGCCGACGAGCCAGTTGTGGCCGCGCTACGCACGCCACCAGCAGCCGATCTCCTCGCGACGCGCGTGGGCTCAGGTGCCGAAGCGGTGCTGGACGCTGTCGCGCTCGCAGCATCGTTGCGGCGATCGCGCGCCCCGCACCTGGCACGACTTCGAGAGACCGTCGACCTCCCGATGGTGAACCTGCCGTACCTGTTCGCGCACGATCACGGGCTCCGAGCTCTCCATCAGCTCGCCGACGCCCTCGGCGAAGAGCTCGACCCGTGAGCAACGACACCGTGGGTCGCAGCCTCGAGCCGTTGCTCACAACCCACGAGATCGTGATCTTCTGCGGGTCGGGCGGAGTGGGAAAGACGACCACTGCGGCGGCCGCCGGGCTCGAAGCCGTCGTGCGGTTGGGCGGGCGAGTGCTTGTGCTCACGATCGATCCGGCGAAGCGGCTCGCCGATGCGCTTGGGCTCGAGGGCATCGGGAACGTCGAACGCCGTGTCTCCGACGAGGTGCTGCGCGCCGCGGGCATCGAAGGCCGGGGTGAGCTCTACGCCGCGATGCTCGACACCAAGGCCTCGTGGGACGACCTTGTGCTCCGTCACGCGCCGAACGAGGAGACCGCGTATCGCATCCTCGACAACCGCATGTACACCACGGTCACCGGCCGCTTCGTCCAGAGCCACGACTACATCGCGATGGAACGGCTCTTCGAGTTGCATTCGAGCGGCAAATACGACCTGATCATCGTGGACACGCCCCCGACCAGGAACGCGATCGACTTCCTCGAAGCACCGGCGCGCATGGCCGAGTTCTTCGGGGGCCGCCTCCTGCGGTGGCTCACGATGCCGTACCGCGTGGGCGGCCGCCGCGGCGCGCGGCTCGTCAACTTCGCGAGCCGTCCCTTCTACCAACTCGCCGATCGAGTGCTCGGCCAGCAGTTCCTCCAGGACATCGCCGAGTTCTTCCTCAACTTCCAGTCGATGTACGACGGCTTCGTCGCACGCGCCAAGTCGGTGGAGCAGCTGCTCCACGAGCGGCGGACGTCGTTCGTCGTCGTCACCACGCTCGAAGACGCGCCGCTGCGTGAGGCCACGTTCTTCTGTGATGCGCTGAGCGAGCGGCGCTTCCACCTGGGGGCGCTCGTGCTCAACAAGATCCTGCCCGACGCACTGTGCGACGACGACAACCGGGACGCGGCGACGAAGCTCCTCGACGAAGCTGACTCGATCGCATGCGATCTCGCCGCGACCGGTGCTGTGGAGCTCGCCGATCAGCCCCGCACGGCTCGCGTGCTCCGTGCCGCGGCGCAGACGTTCCGCGACTACTCCGTGGTCGCCGCTCGCGAGGCCGAGCTGCGCAAGGAGCTCAGCCACGTGCCCGACATCGTGGCCGTCGTGCCCGCACTCGAGGACGACGTGCACGACCTTGCCGGGCTCCGGATCATCGGCACGGAGCTCTTCTCCTCCTAACTCTGGCCGCGCTCGCTGGTCGGCCGTGTGCCCTCGGCGGAGTTCGTGCCGATCCGCTCGCCAGCGGTCGTAATGCCGGCGTCATAGCCTGCGGGTGTGGCGCTCCCGTTGCTCGAGCTCGCCCGCACGAACACGGCGCTCGACG
This sequence comes from Acidimicrobiia bacterium, assembly GCA_009694295.1. GTDB lineage: Bacteria > Actinomycetota > Acidimicrobiia > IMCC26256 > PALSA-555 > SHVJ01. The sequence continues at coordinate 12,466 of SHVJ01000017.1, read as the reverse complement.
GCGACGCGCTGCGACACGCCCAGCGGCTCGTTGCCTCATGGCAGCCACTCGCCGACCTCTGCTTCTCCGACCTCCTCCTCCTCGCCCCGGTCGCTTGGGAGGAAGGCCACCGTTTCGTGCTCCTGGCGCACGTGCGGCCGACGACCGGCCAGACGCTGTACCCGTCGGACCTGGTGGGCACCGTCGTCGAGGAATCGGATCGCCCCGCCGTTGCGCGAGCGTGGCGCAAGGGCGAAATCACCGGCGGCGACACGACCATCCTCGCCAGCAGCGACAGGGCCCGGGTGCAGTGCATCCCGGTGCGTCATCACGACGAGCTCATCGCCGTGATGACCAGGGAGACGGCCATGACCTTGGGTCGCCGCGCCGGCGAGTTGGAGCGGCACTACTCGGACGTGTTCGAGAGCCTGGCCCGCATGATCGCCGACGGGACCTTCCCGTTCTCTCGTGACGAAGTGGAGCTCGACGAGGCGCCGCGCGTGGCCGACGGCGTGATCGTGCTCGACGAGACGCTGCACGTGCGCTTCGCCAGCCCGAACGCGATCAGCTCGCTGCACCGCATGGGGATCTACGCCAACGCTCACGGCCTGCAGCTCGCCGAGATCGGCTTCGACCAGCATGCGGCCGAGACCGCACAGCGCACGCTCGCGCCGGTGATCGAGGAGATCGATCGGGCTGAGACCTCAGTGCTGCTCCAGGCCATCCCGCTCATCGAAGCCACCCGCGTGACGGGCCTGTTGCTCCTGGTGCGAGACGTGACCGATCTCCGCCACCGCGACCGGATCCTCGTGTCGAAGGACGCAACGATCCGCGAGATCCACCACCGGGTGAAGAACAACCTCCAGACGATCGCGGCGCTCCTTCGCCTCCAAGGCCGACGCCTGACGTCAGTCGAAGCCCAAGAAGCGATCGGGGAGTCGGAGCGGCGGATCCGCGCGATCGCCATCGTGCACGAGACCCTGTCGCGCGACGTCGGCGACGTCGTGTCGTTCGCCGACATCGTCCATCCGCTCGTGCGGGTCGTGGAAGAGACGGTGTCGACGCCGGAGCTGCGGTTGCACTTCGAGGTCGCAGGCGATGTGGGCGACCTCCCCGGCGAGATCGCCACGCCGCTCGCCGTCGTGTTGAACGAGTTGATGCAGAACGCGGTGGATCACGCCTTCCCGCGCGCCACCGACGGCCTCACCGAGGGTCATGTGCGAGTGGATCTGGCTCGCGACGGCGACGAGTTGGTAGTCGAGGTGGTCGACGACGGCGTTGGGCTCCCGCAGGGGTTCACCCTCGACAAGGCCAAGGGTCTTGGCCTCTCGATCGTGCACACGCTGGTGACGAGCGAGCTCAACGGCTCGATCGAGCTGCGCGACGATCACGGCACTCGGGTGCATCTGCGGATCCCGCTCCGCCAAGCGGAGCGAGTGGAGCTCTAGCGGGCTGGAGCTAGAACGCTCGCGTTATCCGGCGGCGCGCTGCGAGGAGAGCCAGCCCTTGCGAAGCTTCCGGCGCTCCTCTTCGGTCGTGCCCCCCCAGATGCCAGACTCTTGATTGGTCGCGAGTGCAAACTCGAGGCACTCCTCGCCCACGAGGCAGGCCGTGCAGATGCGTCGGGCCGTCTCGATCTGCTCGAGCGCGGGTCCGGTGGTGCCGATCGGGAAGAAGACATCCGGATCGGAGTCGAGGCACGCAGACCGCTGGCGCCAATCATCGACGTCCCAGTCGTGCGTGCGGATCCATGTGAGTGCCACAGCCCCTCCTGCTCAAGCGACGCCGTGCCGAGACGTCGCTGTTCCCTGTCCTCGGGTCCGCCCTCGAGGCCTCGGCAGCATATTTCTCATGTGACTGCACGCACAAGGGGTCTGACCTGCACCTTTGCGCGAAACCTGACACGCATGTCGTACTCCGGGGGCCGTTTCGCCCCCCTAGCCTCTCCGGACATGCCGTCACCCCTCGTGCTCGCTCATCGCGGGGCGCGCCAGGAGGCACCGGAGAACACGGTCGAGGCCTTCAAGCTCGCGCTGCGCCAGGGCGCCGACGGCGTGGAGCTCGACGTCCACCGCACCGCCGATGGGGGACTGGTGGTCCACCACGATGCCGACGCCGCCGAGGTGGGGGTCCTGGCCACGCGGTCACTGGGCTACATCCAGGCCGCCCGGCCCGACATCCCGACGCTCGACGAGGTGCTCGATGCCTGCGCCGGGTCGCTCGTGAACGTCGAGATCAAGAACTCGCCCGGGGATGCGGACTACGACGCCGAGGATGTGGCGGCCGAGCTCGTCGTGGCCGCCATCCTGGCGCGGGGCACCACCGACACTGTGCTCGTCTCGTCGTTCAACCTGGCGACGATCGACCGGGTGCGAGCGTTGAATCCGACAATGCCCACCGGTTTCCTCACGGTGTTCGGCATCGATCCACTCGACGCGCTCGATGTCTGCACCGCCAACGGGCACAACGCGCTGCACCCGTCGGTGTTCATGCTCGGCGCCGACATGGCCGATCGAGTGTGTGGGCGAGCGCACGAGCTCGGGCTTCAGGTGAACGTGTGGACCGTGAACGACCTCAACGAGATCCAGCGTTTGGCCGCTGCCGGCGTCGATGGCATCGTCACCGATGTGCCGGCGGTTGCCCTGGCAGCGCTCGGTCGGTGATGAATCGCCTTCTGGGGTAAGAATCGGTGCTCGGACACCGGGTTCTTACCCGAGAACGTGTCAGGGCATGACGAGCGTCAATGCGTCGGGGACGTAGGTGATCTCGAGACGCTCGACTTCGCCGAGGTAGTCGCCGTCGACCTGCCAGGGGAATGGACCGTGCAGCGCGGTCAGCGTAAGGCGCTCGACATCGCCGAGCTGCACGATGTCGCGTTGGCGTTGGATGCGACGGCCTCGCGCCATCGCCGACAGTACGGCCGGGATCACGACGCCGGGATCGAGGCGTCGGAACATCGTGAGTGCCAGCTTGTGCTCAAGCCCGGCGGCTCGGCTCACGCGCAATGGACGGGGACCGAAGAACGCGTACGGAGTGGCATTGGAGACGATGGCGAAGAAGCCATCTCCCACCGCCTCGCCGTCGCCCTCGCCAGAGCTGACCTCGACCGAGTATTGCGGGTGCTCGCGGTCGTAGCCGCGGAAGAACGTGGTGAACGCTGCGACCGCGAACATCGGGTGAGCGAAGTGACGTTTCAACCGGCCGTGGCGCTCGACCTGCTCGATCACCTCGGCGTCGAACCCCGCACCGAGGTGGAAGAGGAAGTGGCGTCCGTTCCCGTTCCCGAGGCCGATTCGGCGGAACGCCCGCGCCTCGATGCTGGCCAGGAGCTCTTCGATGGCCGGGTCGATGTGATTGCTCATGCCGATGCTGCGGGCGAACACGTTCGTCGACCCGGCAGGCAGCGGAGCCAACGCGGTCTCGGTTCCGGCGAGCCCGTCGGCCGCCTCGTTGAGCGTACCGTCGCCGCCGGCCACCACGACCACCTCCACCCCATCACGCGCAGCGGCGCGCGCGAGGCGAGTCGCGTGGCCGCGTGACGTGGTCTCGGCCACTTCGAGTCGGTGGTGATGGCCGAGCTCGCGCTGGATCTTCACCCGACGCCGTGGGGTCATCGACGACGCCGCGGGATTGACGATCAACAGCAGGCGCATAGCGCGAGCAGGCTAATGGTCGGGCACGGACCGTACGATGCCGAGCGTGACGCCCGTTGCTGGTGCGCTGAGCGCGCTCACCGATGAGATCACGAGCTGTCGTGCGTGCCCGCGTCTTGTTGCGTGGCGCGAGGAGGTCGCGCGTGAGAAGCGCGCGTCCTTTGCTGACGAGCAGTACTGGGGTCGACCCGTCCCTGGCTTTGGTGATCCACGCGCGCGCTTGCTGTTCCTCGGGCTCGCGCCCGCCGCACATGGCGGCAACCGCACAGGGCGGGTGTTCACGGGTGATCGCTCGGGAGATTGGCTCTTCGGTGCGATGCATCGCGCCGGTTTGGCCAACCAACAATTCTCAGTCAATGCCGACGACGGGTTGAAGCTCACTGACGCCTACGTGGCTGCGGCAGTTCGGTGCGCACCTCCCGCGAACAAGCCGACCACCGATGAGCGTGACCGCTGTCTGCCATACCTCGTGCGAGAGCTCGAGCTGCTCGACCGGGTGAAGGTGATCGTGGCGCTCGGCGCCTTCGCTTACGAAGCGGCGTGGCGCGTGCTGGGAGCGGCGGGGCTGGAGCTGCCAAGGCCGCGTCCGAAGTTCGGCCACGGGTTGGAGGTGCGCACCGCGCGGGCGACGATCCTTGGTTGCTTCCATCCGAGTCAGCAGAACACGTTCACGGGTCGACTCACCGAGCCGATGCTCGACGCCGTCTTGACGCGAGCGCGTGAGCTAGCGACCTAGAGAAGCTCTAGGACTTCGGTGACGCCGTACACCACCGAGACCACACCGAGGACCGTGCCGACGAGCATGCGAAGCCGGTGCTCGCCGATCCCGATCGTGATGTGCGCACCGAGGCGAGCACCGGGAACGATGCCGACGGCAAGGGGGAGCGCGAAGCCCCAGTCGATGTGACCGAGCGCGGCGTGGCTGATCGTCCCGGGGATCGCGAGGATGCCGACGCAGGCCAGCGACGTGGCGAGCGCCGGCTTCAACGGGATCCGCAGCCACCCGGTGAACAGTGGCACCATCAGCACGCCGCCGCCCACGCCGAGCAGGCCGCTCAGTCCACCGGCGAGCACACCGGTCAGCCCGAGCTTCCAACGCGAAACGTTCGCGGCCGACGTGTCGTGATCGTGGGTGATGCCGTCGGTCTCCGCGTCGGTCTCCGCGTCGGTCTCGGCCATCACCGGGACCGGTGCACGAGGTGCTCGGCTGAGACGCACCGCGGTGATGGCGAGCAGGACGGCGAGGGCGAGCGTGAGCGCGTGCGCTTCGGGGATGGCGTCGGCGGCGAACGCGCCGCCCACCGATGAAGCGATGCCAAACGGCGCTGTCCACAGGAACACGCGGTTGATGATCAAACCCTCGCGTCGGTAGCGCAGTGCACCGGTAAGAGCGCCGGGGATGATGGCCGGCAGCGTGGAGCCGATCGCGATCCGCGGGCCCGCGCCGAGCACGCGCAGCGCTGGGTTCGAGATGATCGCGCCACCGATTCCGAACATCCCGGAGAGCAGACCGGTCACAAGGCCAGCAAGGATGGTCAGGAGAATTTGCCACCACTCCGGCACAGCGCTCGAGGCTAGCCTTCACCGCGTGGGGAGTCCCTTGTTGCGCGGTGTGTACGTCCCGCTCATCACTCCGTTCGCGTCCGACGGTTCGGTCGCGCTCGACGCGCTCGAACGCTTGAGCAACGAGTACGTCGACGCGGGTGTCGCCGGTCTCGTGCCGCTCGGTACCACGGGAGAGTCACCGTTTCTCGACGCCGCCGAGAAGCAGTCCGTGACCGACACGGTCGCTGCGGTCTGCCACGAGCGCGGAGTGCACCTCATCGTCGGGGCCGGCACCAACAGCACGCGAACGACCGTGGCCGCGGTCGAGGCGCTTGCCCACGTGAAAGGCACCACCGCCGCGCTTGTGGTGGTCCCGTATTACGTGCGTCCCAGCCAGGCCGGCATCGTGGCGCATTTCAAAGAAGTCGCGGCGCGCAGTCCGGTTCCCCTCGTGATGTACAACATCCCCGCCCGAACGGGTCGGCTCCTCGAACCTGCCGGTCTACTCGAGCTCGCGCGCACCCCGAACATCATCGGCGTGAAGCAGGCTCCAGGTTCGCTCGACGAGGGAACGCTGCAGGTTCTCGCCGAGGCGCCGGATGAATTCGCCGTGCTGAGCGGCGACGACTATTTGTTCTTCCCGATCACGGTGCTGGGTGGTACCGGTGGCATCTGTGCATCGGCGCACGTCTGCACGGAGCGGTGGGTCGCCATGACCGAGTGCGGTCTCGCCGGGAAGGTCGACGAAGGACGCGCCCACCACGATGCGTTGCTGCCCGTGGTCGCTGCGTGCTTCGCCGAGCCCAACCCGGCGATCTTCAAGGCGGTGCTGCACGCACACGGCCGGATCCCCACACCGGATGTCCGGCTCCCGCTTATGAACGGGTCACCCGCCGCAGCTCAAGCGGCGCTCGCAGCGATCGACGCCGCATCCGCCTGACCCGGCGCGCATGAGTCTCCAGGAGCGCGTGCAAGCGAAGGCCGAAGAGCGTCGCTGGCTGATCCTGATCGTCCTGTGCTTCAGCCTGCTCGTGATCGTGCTCGACAACTCGATCCTCAACGTCGCGATCCCGAGGATCCAACACGACTTGCACGCGTCGACCAGCCAGCTGCAATGGATGGTCGACTCGTACACCTTGGTGTTCGCCGGTCTGTTGCTCACGGCGGGCAGCCTTGGGGACCGCTTCGGACGTCGATCGTCCCTCCAGTTCGGATTCGTCGTGTTCGGGATCGGTTCGCTGCTCTCTGCGTTGTCGGGGAATGCCAACGAGCTGATCGGCTTCCGGGCGTTCATGGGCATCGGCGGCGCGTTCATCATGCCGGCGACGCTTTCGATCATCACGAATGTGTTCCCGGCCCGTGAGCGCGGGCGCGCGTTCGGAGTGTGGGCTGCGACCGCCGGTGTCGCGGTCGCGCTCGGGCCGCTCACCGGCGGAGCCCTGCTCGAGCACTTCTACTGGGGCTCGGTGTTCCTCGTGAACATCCCGATCGTGATCGTGGGTGTGCTCGCGGGGGTTTTCCTCATCCCGGACTCCAAGGATCCGCACGCGCGCCGACTCGATCCCGTTGGTGCAGTGCTGTCGATCGCCGGTCTGTCCGCCACGCTGTACGCGGTCATCGAGGCTCCCGACAAGGGCTGGCTCGCGGGCTCGACGCTGGCGTTCTTCGGTGTGGGTGCGCTGTTGCTCGCCGCGTTCTTCGTCTGGGAGGTGCGCACGCCCCAACCGATGTTGGACTTCTCCTTCTTCAAGAACCCGCGGTTCTCGATCGCCAGTGTGTCGATCATGCTCACGTTCTTCGCCATGTTCGGGTCGCTGTTCGTGCTCACCCAGTACTTCCAGATCGTGATCGGCTACACGCCGATCCAAACCGGCGTTCGCCTCTTGGCCTTCGCAGTGCCGATGATGGTCATCGCGCCATTGACCCACCGATTGATGGAATGGCTCGGAGCCAAGGTCGTGATTGCGACCGGGCTCGCGCTGTTCATTGCCGGGCTGGTGTTCGCGACCGGTCTCGATGCGAACGCTGTCTATGGCGACATGGTGTGGCGGATCGTGATCATGGCCTCGGGCATGGCGCTGATCATGGCGCCGGCCACCGACTCCATCATGGGCTCCCTGCCGTTGGCGCGCGCGGGCGTCGGGTCGGCCGTGAACGACACGACGCGCCAGGTCGGCGGCGCTGTGGGCGTCGCCGTCATCGGCAGCGTGTACGCCTCGATCTACACGACCAAGGTCGTGGACGGGCTCATCGCCAAGGGCGCGTCACCGGACCTGATCGCGGCTGCAAAGCAATCGATCGGCGCCGGTGTCGCCGCAGCCAATCAAGCCGGTAAGGGCTTCGTCGATGTCGTCAAGCTCTCGTTCGTCGACGGTTTCCACTCTGGGCTGTTCGTGGGTGCCGGAGTGCTCGTCGTCGGCCTGGTCGCCGTCGTGATGTGGCTTCCAGCGCGAGCACGGGCCGAAGACGTCGACGCGCAACACGCTGAGCACGAGGCCGCGCGCAGCGCGGTCGGGGTGCCGAAGGCCTAGTCAGCGAGAGCGGCGTCGAGCAGCTCGCGCTGCTCGCGATCGTGCACCTTGGTGCTCCCGCTGGCCGGACTTCCGCTCGCGTGGCGGGAGATGTGCCGCAGGTCGACGCGTTCCCGAACGATGCGGTGGAGCTTGCCGTGCACGTAGTTCCAGGCCCCCATGTTCGCGGGCTCCTCCTGCACCCACCAGAGCTGGGTTGCTTCGGGATACCGATCGAGCGCGGCGAGGATTTCCGGTTCGGGCCACGGGTAGAGCTGCTCGATGCGAAGGACCGCGATCGACGAGTTCAGCTCGTCGCGCCGGTCCATGAGCTCGTGGCCGACCTTGCCGGTGCAGAGCAGGACGCGCCCGACCGCGCTCGCGTCGAGCGTCGTCGATCGGTCTTCGAGCACGGTGTGGAACAGATCGTCGGACAGCGCGCTCACCGGTGAGTGCGTCTGCTTCATCCGCAGGTACTTCTTGGGGGTGAAGCACACCAGCGGAACTTGTCGCGGGCTGGAGACTTGGCGTCGCAGCACATGGAAGTACTGCGCGGCCGTCGTCGGGTACACGACCCGGAGGTTTCCCTCGGCGCACAATGCGAGGAAGCGCTCGAGTCGCGCGCTGGAGTGCTCCGGTCCTTGGCCCTCGAAGCCGTGCGGCAGCAAGAGGCTCAAGCTCGAGCGCTGACCCCACTTGTCGTCGGCGGAGACGATGAACTGGTCGACGATGATCTGCGCGCCGTTGATGAAGTCGCCGAACTGCGCCTCCCAGGCCACGAACGCGCCGGCGTCGGCGACGGAGTAGCCGTACTCGAAGCCCAACGCCGCGTACTCCGAGAGCACCGAGTCGTACATGCGGAACGGTGCTTGATCGGGTCCGAGGTTGGCGAGGGGCAGATACTCGGCTTCGGTCACCACGTCGACGAGCACGCCGTGCCGCTGGCTGAAGGTGCCGCGGCGCGTGTCCTGGCCCGCGAGGCGCACCGGCGTGCCTTCGAGCACCATCGAGCCGAGAGCGCATGCCTCCGCGAGGGCCCAATCGACTTCTCCGCCGTCGAACGTCGCCTTCGTGTTCTGAAGGATCCGCTCGAGCTTGGGATGCAGATTGAAGCCGGGTGGTGTGTCGGTGATGCCGGTGGCGACTCGCTCGAGGACATCGTGTGCCACCCCGGTGGCGACCGGCGGATCCTCGTTGAACAAGTCTGAGGTCGAGAGTGCCGAACGGTCCTCGTGCAGGCCATCGTCGTGCTCGGCATGCGTCTCTTCGAAGGCCTGATTGAGCCGTTCCTCGAATCCGGCGAGCACGCCACTGATCTGCTCGTCGGTGAGGTCGCCGCGCTGCACGAGCGTGCTCGTGTAGATGGTGCGAACTGATGGTCGAGCCTCGATGAGCTCGTACATGCGGGGCTGGGTGAACGCCGGCTCGTCGAGCTCGTTGTGTCCGTAGCGGCGGTAGCAGACGAGGTCGACGACCACATCCTTCTTGAACTTCTCGCGGAATGCGAAGGCGAGACGCATGACGCGGACGGAGGCCTCGGGGTCGTCACCGTTCACATGGAAGATCGGCGCTTGCACCATCTTGGCGACGTCGGTGGCGTAGACGCTCGATCGACCGGACTCGGGCGACGTCGTGAACCCCAGCTGGTTGTCGACCACCACGTGCACCGTTCCGCCGACGTCGTACCCGGCAACCTCTGAGAGGTTGAAGGTCTCGGCCACGACCCCTTGTCCGGCGAACGCGGCGTCGCCGTGCACGAGGATTGGAAGGACGGCTTCGCCCTCGGCCTCACCGAGCCGGTCGCTGCGCGCACGCGCCATACCTTCGACGATCGGATCGACCGCTTCGAGATGTGAGGGGTTGGCGGCGAGCGTGAGCAACACGTCGTTGCCCGTCGGCGATTGGTGCTTGCCGGTCGCGCCGACGTGGTACTTCACGTCGCCGGAGCCTTGCGTGCTCGACGGGTCGAGCTCGCCTTCGAACTCGCGGAAGATCTGGGCGTACGACTTGCCAACGATGTTCGCAAGTACGTTGAGCCGCCCGCGGTGGGACATGCCCATCACGACTTCCGCGATGCCCGAGTCGGCCGCTTCGCTGCACAGCATGTCGAGCATCGCGATCAGCGTTTCGGCACCTTCGAGGCTGAACCGCTTCTGACCGAGGTACTTCGTGTGCAGGAACCGCTCGAAGGCCTCCGCCGCGTTCAAGCGATCGAGGATTCGCAGCTTCTCCTCAGCCCCGATCTCCGGAGGGGGACCCTCGACGTGCTCCTGGATCCACTCCTTCTGATCGGGTTCCTGGATGTGCATGTACTCAACGCCGATCGTGCGGGCGTACGCGTCTCGGAGTGCGCCGAGGATGTCGCGCAGGGGCATGGTGGAACGACCCAGACCACCGGCGCCGAGGCTCCCCACCGGGAACTCCCGATCGAGGTCCCAGATGCTCAAGCCGTGGTGCGCGATGTCGAGCTCTGGGTGCGTGTGCGGTTCCCGTCGACCGAGTGGGTCGAGGTTGGCGATGAGGTGACCGCGTACCCGGTACATGTTGATGAGCTGATGAACGTGCACGATCTTCTCGTTTTGCGCGGCCGGATCGGCGAACGCCGAGCGATCGGGGTTCCACCGCGCGGGTTCGTACGGGACCGCCAGGCTGTGGAACACCTCGTCGTAGAACCCATCAGCGCCGAGGAGCAGGTCGTGCACGCGGCGCAGGAACTCGCCGCTCTCTGCGCCGCCGATGATCCGGTGGTCGTACGTGTTCGTGAGGGTGGTCGTGGTGCTCAACCCGAGCTGCGCGAGCGCGTGGGGATCCGCGCCTTCGTATTCCGCGGGGTAGCCGATGGCGCCGACACCGACGATGAAGCCCTGACCCGGCATCAGACGCGGGACCGAGTGAACCGTGCCGATCATCCCCGGGTTCGTGATCGTGCCAGTGGTGCCCGCGAAGTCGTCGGGAGACACCTTGTTTGCCCGAACCTTCTGAACCAGTTCTTCGTACGCGCTCCAGAAGCCGGCGAAGTCGAGGGTGTCGGCGGCCTTCACGTTCGGAACGAGGAGTGTTCGGGTTCCGTCGGACTTCTCGACGTCGATCGCGAGTCCGAGATTGACCCGAGTGTGGCGCACGATCGACCGAATGGCACCGGCTTCCTCGTAGCTCGAGTTCAGCGTGGGGTGATCGCGCAGCGCGCGCACGACGGCATACGCGATGAGGTGCGTGAAGCTCACCTTCCCGGCGCCGCTGCGCGCGAGATGGTTGTTCAGGATCTGCCGATTGACCTCGAGGAGCTTGGCCGGGACGGTGCGCACCGACGTAGCGGTGGGGACCGAGAGGCTCGCCTCCATGTTCTCGGCGATGCGAGCCGCGGCACCCCGAAGCGGCTCCTCGTGATCACTCGCGACGGGCGCCGCGACGGGCGCCGCGACCGGAGCCGCGACCGGAGCCGCGACCGGAGCCGCGACCGGAGCCGCGACCGGAGCCGCGACCGGAGCCGCGACCGGAGCAGGGGTGGGCGCCGCGACCGGAGCGCCCGGAGTGATGGCGGCAGGGACGCTCCCGCCGTTCCCCTCAGGGGGATGTTCCCAGAAGTACGTGCGCCAGCGCTCGGGGATCGACTCCGGGTCGCGTTGAAAGCGCTCGTACAGGTCCTCGATGAGGCCGGAGTTCGGCCCGAGGTCTTCGAAGCTCACGCCTCCATGGTCGCACGCGGGGGACCGCCGACCGGTCACCGCACACCGTCGTGCAAGGATCACCGGGTGGTGCCTCCGCGCGTCAGCGTCGACCCGCGCGGCGAGTTGAGCGACTGCAACTTCGTCTTGCGGGCGCTGCTCTCGGTCGGATGCAAGATCCGTTTCCAACGGTTGGACGCTCCGTTGCACCCCCTCGGCATGGCGCTCGTGATCGGTGACAAGAGGATCTGGGTCGACGCCCGGGACGGCGCCGGGATGGATCCCGCTCCCGCGGAATGGGCCGATGTCTATGCCAAGGTCAACATCGAGCTGGGCAACGACGGTGTCGTGGCGCTTGGCCCACTCTTCGGGCTCCAGGTGTGGTCACTCCCTGCCGGCTATCGGAAGCTGTTCGACCTGGTCCGGGGAGGCGCGCGCCCGCGCAAGGCGCTGGCACACCTGAGGTTCCAGGGCATCACTCGCCTGCCGATCGAGGACTACGTCCCGGGTCGTTCGGAGCCCGACTTCGCGTTCGCGGCGCTGGACGAACAAGCACACCGCGGTCAACGCGCCCCGCGAGCGCTTCAGCCGCTCCTTGGAGGGTCTGAACCTTCGGACCGACGTCACGCTCGTCAGCGAGCGAATCGATCTCGCGACGTACTTGGAGCGCACGCGCCGGTCGGCAGTCGTGTTCAACGCTCCGGCCGTCCACCAATGCCTCGGCTGGAAGCTCGGAGAGTTCTTGGCGCTCGGCAAAGCGATCATCTCGGTCCCGCTCAATCGAGAGCTTCCGGAGCCCCTCGTTCACGGAGAGCACATCCACTTCATCGATGACAAGGTCGATGCCATGCGACACGCGGTGGAGCTGCTCACGAGCGATGACGCGTACAGGCGACGTCTGGAAGTCGGAGCTCGCCGCTGGTTCGACGACGTCATCTCGCCAGCCCGCGTGGGCCAACGCTTGCTCAGCGAGGTCGAGGGCTGAGCGTTAGCGGCGAAGCAGTCCGGCGATCTCGAATGCGAGGTCGAGCGACTGACGCGCGTTGAGGCGTGGGTCGCACATGGTCTCGTACCGCTGCTCGAGGTGGGCGTCGAGCACCTCGTCGGTTCCACC
>SHVJ01000099.1 GCA_009694295.1 Acidimicrobiia bacterium | reverse complement strand
CCTTCTTCTTCTCCTGATACGTCGTGGATATACGTCTCAATCGTGGTTTGAAGAGTCTTGTGCCCCATAGATTTCTGTACGGCTTGAGCAGACACTATCTGCGAATCAGAACGAGTCCTATCAGCGGTCGTTGATCCGTGGAGCGCTGCGTCATGAGGCGCAGTCGGCGCAGATCCCGACGGCGTCAAGCCGGTGCCCGGTCGGTCGGAACCCGGACTCACTGAGCGCCCTTTCGAGGGCCGCCGTAAGTGATCTCTCCGTGCTCGCAGCGACCACGAAATCGTCGATCGAGCCGCATTCGGTGCAGATGCTGTGATGGTGGTGGCCGATGAGGTCTTCGGAGAGTTCGTAACGAGTGTGCTCATCGGTACCGATGACCTTCTGCACGACGCCGACCACTTCGAGGTCGGTCATGTTCCGGTACATCGAGCTGAGTGTCAGCTTGGGTCGTTGTTCGACGAGTTCGGGCATGGTGGCCGGCCTCGACAGTCCGGCGAGCAGCTCGACGAGTTCCCGCCGTCCCTTGGTGTAGACGAGTTCGGCGTCGCGAACACGTCGCTCAGCGAGGTGGTGGAGTTCGCTCGTATCGACGGCCATACCGGCCATGATATCGCCAATGAACTCCATTGTGAATCGGAACGATTCCGATCCGGAACGTAGACTTGTGGCATGTCGAACGGTGACGAAGGCGGCGCGATGGCGATCGGCAACCCGCCGGACCCGTCAGGACCGTCACCTGTACGCGACGTGGATGCGCTGATAGCCAGTTGGGAGGCGATGAGCGAGCACTACCTCGAGGGCCGCGCTGAGCTGGTGGGCGCAGCGATCGATCAGCTGGCGCAGCGGATCGCCGCCGACTCTGCGACCGTTGTCGAGCTCGGGTCCGGCCCGATCGTCGTACTCACCGCGGCTCGCCCGGTCGGACACCGTGACGACCCCGATCAGCGCGGTGCTCGATGAAGACGTCGCCCGTTCCATGGCCCGAGCCTATGGCTCACAGATTCTCGAATCGGAAACATTCCGATTCGAGTGTCCTCATGTCGTTGATCGAAGCGTGGGATCGTCAGCAGGAGCTGTACATCGGCGGGCGTGAGGCGCGCTTCGACGCCCTGCTCTCGACCGTGGAGTGGCATTCGGAACTCGCTGGTACGAAGAGCCCGACGGTGGTGGACCTGTGTTGCGGTCCAGCGGCCATCGGCGAGCGACTCGCCCGACGGCTCCCTGGGTCGAGATACATCGGAGTCGACATCGATCCGGTGTTGCTCGAACTCGCCCGACAGGTCACGGCGAGCTTCGCCCCCGGTCGCGCCGACCTCGTCGACAGCGACGTTGCCGACCCGGCCTGGCTGGCGAGCACGCCGATCGGCCGGGTCGACGTGGTGTGCTCGTCGACCGGATTAGGAATGACTCCGAATCGGGTGTAGGCTCCGTACTCGATACGAGGAGTGATAATGTTTTTTGATGATCGGTTGCCGGTGACGGTCTTGTCGGGGTTCCTGGGCGCTGGGAAGACCACGCTGCTCAACCATGTGCTCGCCAATCGTGAGGGCCGGCGGGTCGCCGTGATCGTGAACGACATGAGTGAGGTGAACATCGACGCGGCGATCATCGCCGGCGGGGGCGCAGCGCTCGACCGCACCGAAGAGCGCCTCGTCGAGATGTCGAACGGCTGCATCTGCTGCACGCTTCGAGACGATCTGCTCGAGGAGGTGGCTCGCCTCGCCGGCGAGGGCAGGTTCGACTACCTGCTGATCGAGTCGACCGGGATCAGCGAGCCGATGCCGGTAGCGGCGACGTTCCTGTTCGAGGCCGAGGACGGAACGAGCCTGTCAGAGGTGTCGCGTCTGGACACGATGCTGACCGTGGTCGATGCGTCGAGGTTCCTCGAGCACTTCGCTGTACTCGAGGAACTGGCCGAGTTGGGCATCGGCCGCGACGACGAGGACGATCGGGCGATCACCGATCTGCTCGTCGATCAGGTGGAGTTCGCTGATGTGCTGGTGGTCTCGAAGCCTGACCTGGTCGCCGCTGCCGAACTCGAGCGCGTCGTCGGGCTGGTGCGTCGTCTGAACCCGCGGGCTCGCGTGCTGATCGCCGAGTCCGGCCAGGTGCCGTTGGATGCGATTTTCGACACCGGTCTGTTCGACGAGGAGGAAGCGTCGACTGCGCCGGGTTGGGTTCGCGAGCTGAACGGCCAGCACACACCGGAGACCGAGGAGTACGGCATCTCGTCGTTCGTCTATCGCCATCGGTGGCCGTTCCATCCGAAGCGGTTGGCGCGCGAGTTGGGCCATGCATGGCCGGGTGTGCTGCGGAGCAAGGGCTTCTTCTGGCTCGCGACCCGTCCGGACATCCAGGCGATGTGGAGCCAGGCGGGTCTGTCGGTGGCGCTCGAGCCGATGGGGTTGTGGTTCGCTGCGATGCCGGAGGAGGAGTGGGAGTTCGAGACCGACGTCGACCGTGACGATCTGATCGCCCGTTGGGACCCGCTCGTGGGCGATCGTCAGATCGAGCTCGTGTTCATCGGAATCGACATGGACGAGGCAGCGATCCGTGCGCGGCTCGACCGTTGTGTGCTGACCCCGAAGGAGTTCGAGCAGGGAACCGAGCGCTGGGCTCGCCTGCCCGATCCGCTGCCCGAGTGGGACATGGCATGCGAGCTGTGAGTCGCCGAGCCCGGGTCGTCATCGTCGGTGCCGGTCCTCAGGGCCTCACTGCGGCCGTCTACTTGGTGCATGCCGGGGTCGATCCGTCCGACATCGTCGTCTTCGATCCTGCAGGCGCGTGGCTGAGCACCTGGAGGCGATCGTTCGGTCACCTGAAGATCGAGAATCTCCGCTCAGCAGCGGTCCATCACCCGCATCCCCAGCCGTACGCACTCACTGAGTTCGCCCGAGCGCGCCGCCGCGCGTCCGAACTCCACCACACCTACTCGCTCCCATCGACGAAGCTGTTCGACGACTTCTGCAGCCACGTGATCGACTCGATGGATCTCGGCGGCAGCGTGCGCCGCGACGTGGTGTTGGATCTGGGTCCAGATGGTGCGATCGAGACGCAGTCGGGCGAGCGACTCGCAGCCGACCATGTCGTCTGGGCGACCGACCCGTCGCTGCCGGCAAAGGAGCACCAGCCCGGTCGGTCGATCCGATCGTGGGACGACGTCGACCTCGAGCGTTGCCCCAGCCGGGTGGCCATCGTCGGCGGAGGACTCACCGCAGCGCATCTGGTCGAGCGGGCTGTCGAAGCGGGGGCGCACGTCGAGTGGCTCACCCGTCGCCCGGTGGTGCTGCGCGACTTCGACACCGATCCTGGATGGCTCGGCCCGAAGGAGATGGACGGCTTCCTCGCCGAGCCGGATCCCCGTGTTCGTCTCGACCGTGTGTTGGCGGCACGAGGTGGTGGCACGGTGCCACCGTGGATGATGAATCGGATCGCTCGTGCTGAACGGTCCGGGCGCGTGTGTCGCCGGGTCGGTGAGATCGCGGTGGCGGACAGCGATCGTGGCCTCTCTGTCTCGGTCGCCGGGAGACGAGTTCACGTCGATGAGGTATGGACGGCGACGGGCACGCGGCCGTGCGTGAGCTCGGCACCGCCGCTCGATCGTCTGTGTCACATGATGGGCGCGGAGCGCATCAGTGGACGACTGGTGTTGGACTCGTCGATGCGGGTGTCGGGGTCGGTGGTGCACGCGATGGGCAGGCTCGCCCAGTTGCAGCTCGGGCCTACGGCCGGGAATCTGGCCGGTGCCCGACGGGGGGCCGAGGCCGTCGTCGGAGCCGTTGTCGGTGTCGAGGCGATGTACGCGCTCACCAGCATCTGACGCCGCTCGCCACCGAGTAGTGACGTCCGATCGCTCAGTGGTGGTCGTGGTCGCCGCTCTCGACGAGCACCGTGGCAACGTCTGCAGCGGTCACCTCGGCGAGGGGCTTGTGGATCTTGTGCTGGCGGGGTGCACCCGGCCGCATGAGGGCGATGACGGTCTCTCGGGGTGGACAGCCCGGTTCGGTGCACGCCAGTTCGGTGACCATCACGGTGACATCGTTGTCTGCAATCACGGCCTGCACCAGTCCGCGCACCCGCGCGGCCTCATCCGGGTCGATCCGTTGTCCGAGTCCTGGGAGCTGCATCATCGTTCCTTGCGTGTGTTGGTTTTGGACCGCTTCGCCAGTGGTGTCGTCACTTCGGGCTCAGCGCGTTCAGCGGCTGACGCGGAGTTCGACCGGTGTGGGTTCGGCGGGAGCATCCGAGTGGCGTTCGCCGCGCAGGAAGACGCGGGACTCGATGTTGGAGGGCATCGCCGCGGTGGCGCCGCCGGCGATCCACTCGCACAGTGCGTCGACGGTCACGTCGTCGAGCACCCCGCCGATCCAGATCCGGTTCGAGCTGGCTCCTGAGGGCCGCACGATCACGACGTTCGACTGGCTACATTCGTCGACGCAGTCGACCACCCGCATGTGGCCTCCCGCGCCATCGGCCGCAGCTGCGATCCGCGCTCGGATCTGCGCATGGTCGACGCCGGGGTGTTTGCGTTCGGTGCCGCAACAGCAGCCGTCGCACACCTGGACGCGGAGGGTTCCAGCTCGGGGAGATGGGCGCATGCTTCCGACGCTACATGAATAGGAACTAATCCGATAGCATGCGACCACCTTTCCTTCTACAGAACGAGGCATCACCGTGGACGTCGGTCGTCTTCACATCTTCCCCATCAAGAACTTCCACCCCGTTCCGGCGGCGCTGCTCGGCCCAGGCGCTCACGAGATGGTCGGCGCGTCGGCTCGTGACCTGGGCTTCAAGCGCACTCTGCTGATGACGACGGGTCTCCGTGGCACCGGCATCGTCGAGGAGATCCGTGCGCAGGTCGAGGCGGCCGGCATCGAGGTCACGGTCTTCGATCAGGTGCAATCGAACCCGAAGGACACCGACGTGATGTCGGCCCACGCGGTGTACCGATCGGCGGGATGCGACTCGTTCATCTCGCTGGGTGGCGGCTCATCGCACGACTGCACCAAGGCGACGCGTGTGGTCGCCGCCCACGATGGCCGGCTGATCACCGACTTCAAGGGTCCGCTCGCGCTCGAGAACCCGGTGTTGCCGCCGCACATCGCAGTGTCCACCACCGCGGGCACGGGCTCGGAGACCAGCTTCGCGTTCGTGATCACCGACACGACGAGCGACCCGGACAAGCCACACAAGTTCGCGAGCTTCGCCCATGCAGTTGCGCCGACCATGGCGATCGACGACCCCGTGCTGTTCTACAGCCTGCCGAGCGACCTCACCGCCTACTGCGGCTTCGACGTGCTCGCGCATGCGGTGGGCGCTTACGTGTCGATCCTCGACATGCTGCCCGCTCATGGCGCGGCGCTGCAGGCGATCGAGCTGCTCGCAACCCATCTGCGCAGCGCCGTGGGCAACGGCTACGACGCCGCGGCGCGGGAAGGGATGATGTATGCCCAGTACATCGCCGGACAGGCGTTCAACTCGGCCGGACTCGACGCGGTGCACTCGATCAGTCATGCCACCAGTGCGCACTACGACACGCATCACGGCCTGGGCAATGCGATCGCCACGGTGCCGGTGTGGGAGGCAAACCTGCCGTTCGCGTACAAGAAGTTCGCGAGGGTTGCCCAGGCGATGGGCGTCGACACGAGTCGTATGAGCGAGGTGCAGGCGGCCGACGCCGCGCTCGAGGCGGCGAGGCGGCTCGCCGCAGACGTCGCCATCCCGCAGAACTTCACGTCACTGAACACCCTGCCCCGGTACAGCAAGAGCAGGGTCGGTGAGGGTGGGTACGCGCACGCATCGACGATCGTCGGCGATGATGCCGACTGCGGCCGGATCGCCCTGCATGCGCTGGGTGACGTGTGCACCGTCACCAACCCCAAGGCGCTCGACCTCGCCTCGATGACCGAGCTGGTGCGGGCCTCGATGGTCGGCAGCCGGTGACATCGTCCGGGCTCGTGTCTACGCCGGGGGAGAGGTACG
>SHVJ01000016.1 GCA_009694295.1 Acidimicrobiia bacterium | reverse complement strand
GGGGTTCATCGACCCGGCCCTCGAGTTCGAGCGCCGGTTGCGCAGCGCGCATGGCTCGCTGACCGCCGCCGAGATGCTGGTCCCGGTGCTGGCGGCCCGGGGGACCGGTCGCGCGGCGGGGTGAAGAAGCGCCAAGAGGAGGCCCCTTGCAGTCGTCGCCGCCAGCGCGTAGGTTGACTTACACGGTTGTAGTTCTCCACAGGCCCTGTGGGTGAGCCTGTGGACGGTTTTCGGGGGTTCTGAACGTCGGTGAGCAGGTCATTCGTCCACCTCCACCTGCACACCGAGTACTCGATGCTCGACGGCGCCTCGCGGATCGACGACGTCGTGCAGGGCGCGGTGGCCGACGGCATGCCCGCGGTCGGCATCACCGATCACGGGAACATGTACGGCGTCCTTCCGATGTACAAAGCCGCGCGCGAAGCCGGCATCAAGTGCATCGTGGGCGAAGAGGCGTACTTCACGACGGGCGACCGACGCGACAAGCCCCGCCGGACCGAGGCCGACATCTTCCACCTCACGTTGCTCGCCGAGAACGATGCGGGATATCGCAACCTCATCAAGGTCTCGTCGGGCGCCTACCTGGAGGGGTTCCACTACAAGCCGCGCGTCGACTTCGAGCTCCTCGAGCAGCACGCCGAAGGGCTGATCGGCACGAGCGGCTGTCTCGGCAGCGCGGTGTGTCAGCGCCTGCTCGCCGACGACGACGCAGGGGCCAAGGAGATAGCGGCGCGCTTCCAGGACGTCCTCGGGCGCGACAACTTCTTCATCGAGATGCAGGACCACGGCCTCACCGACCAGCACCGGGTGAACGGCCGACTCCTCGACATCGCCCGGGCGATCGACGCCCCTCTCCTGGCCACCAACGACAGCCACTACACGCATCGTCACGACGCCGAGGCGCACTCCGCGCTGCTCTGCGTGCAGACCGGAACCATGCTCGACGATCCCAAGCGCCTGCGCTTCGAGGGCAGTGAGTTCTACCTGAAGACCGCCGACGAGATGCGGTCACTGTTTGCCGACCACGAGGACGCGTGTGACAACACGCTGTGGGTCGCGGAACGCGCAAACGTCGAGATCGAGTTCGGCAACGCGGTACTCCCCACGTTCCCCACGCCACCCGGCCACGACGAAGACTCCTACCTACGCGACCTCACGCTCACCGGTGCACGGGAGCGCTACGGCAAGTCGCTCCCGGCGCATGTGACCGAGCGGATCGAGTTCGAGCTCGGCGTCATCAAGACGATGGGGTTCTCGGCGTACTTCCTCGTGGTCTGGGATCTCGTGCGGTACGCGCGTGAACGAGGGATTCGGGTCGGTCCCGGTCGAGGGAGTGCTGCCGGCTCCTGCGTCGCGTACTCGTTGCGGATCGTCGACATCGACCCGATCCGCTACGACCTGCTGTTCGAGCGGTTCCTCAACCCGGGCCGCAAGCAGATGCCCGACATCGACATGGACTTCGACTCCCGCTACCGCGGCGAGATGATCCGTTACGCCGCGCAGCGATACGGCGAGGACCACGTCGCGCAGATCGTTACGTTCTCCACGATCAAAGCGCGGGCCGCGGTGCGCGATGGAGCGCGCGTCCTCGGCTACCCGTACGGAGTGGGCGACAAGATCGCCAAGCTCATGCCGCCGCTGATCATGGGGCGCGACACCCCCCTGAACGCGTGCCTCGAGCTCGTACCCGGGCAAGAGGACGGCTACAAGATGGCGTCCGAGCTGCGCGAGCTCTACAACGCGGATCCCGACGCCCGACGCGTGATCGACGTGGCCACCGGTCTCGAAGGGCTGCGCCGCCAAGACGGCATCCACGCGGCGGCCGTCGTCATCACCCGCGAGCCGCTCATCGAGTACCTACCGATCCAACGCGGCCGGACACCACAAGGCGACGTGGCCGAGGGCCCGATCGTGACGCAGTACGAGATGCATGGGGTCGAAGACCTCGGGCTCTTGAAGATGGACTTCCTCGGACTCCGCAACCTCGACGTCATCGAGATCACCCTCGACCTCGTCGAGGCCACCGAAGGCACGCGCCCCGACATCGACAACGTGCGCCTTGACGATCCGAAGACGTTCGAGATGCTCCAGCGGGGCGACACCATTGGCGTGTTCCAGCTCGAAGGCGGGCCGGTCCGAGCCCTGTTGCGGTCGCTCATCCCCACGGCATTCGAAGACATCGCCGCGCTCACCGCGCTCTACCGACCCGGGCCGATGGCTCAGAACTGGCACAACGAGTACGCCGATCGCAAGAACAGCCGCAAGCCCGTCACCTACCCACACGACGACCTCATCGACATCCTCGAGCCCACGTACGGGCTGATCATCTACCAAGAGCAGCTCATGCGAGTCGCGCAGCGACTCGCGGGTTACTCGCTCGAAGAAGCCGACAACCTGCGCAAGGCCACGGGAAAGAAAGACCGTGAGCTCATTGCCAAGGAGCGGTCGAAGTTCGTCGACGGGTGTGAGGCGCAAGGTCACGATCGGGCGTTCGGTGAGCAGATCTTCGACACGATCGAACCGTTCGCCGACTACTCGTTCAACAAGTCGCACTCGGTCGGATACGGCTACGTCGCGTATCAAACCGCGTTCCTCAAGGCGAACCACCCGGTCGAGTACCTCGCAGCGCTCCTCACGAGCGTGAAGTCGAACAAGGACCAGACGGCCGTCTTCCTCAACGAGTGCCGGCAGATGGACCTCCCGGTGCTCGTCCCCGACGTGAACGAGTCGGAACAAGACTTCACCGTGCGCGTGAGTGCCGATGGCACTCGAGCGATCCGATACGGCTTGTCGGCGGTACGCAACGTAGGTGAGGGAGTCGTTGCCCTCATGAGTGCCGCCCGCGAGCAGGGTGGCCCGTTCGTCGACTTCTACGACTTCTGTGAGCGTGTCGATCCCACCGCGTTGAACAAGCGCACGGTGGAGTCGTTGGCGAAAGCCGGCGCGTTCGACTCACTCGGGCACTCGCGCAAGGGGCTCGTCGACGTGCACGAGCAGATCATCGACCACACGCTCGCGCGCCGACGAGAGCATGATGCCGGGATTATGAACCTGTTCGCCGACGCGGGTGCCGATGCGGTCGAGCTCGGCTTCGACCAGGACCGGGCGATCCCCGCCGAGGAGTACCCGAAGTCGCAACGCCTGGGTTTCGAGAAGGAGATGCTCGGGCTCTACGTGAGCGAGCATCCGTTGCTGGGCGCCGAAGGTCGGTTGAGGCGACACATCGAGTGCACGCTCTCTGAGTTCAAAGAGCTCCGCGATGGTGAGATGCGCGTCGTCGGCGGCATTGTCACCACGCTCGCGCGCAAGTACACGCGCAAGGGCGACCTCATGGCGACGTTCGTGCTCGAAGATCTCGGGGCCGCGCTCGAAGTGATGGTGTTCCCACGCACGATGACCAACTTCGGCCACCTGCTCGAAGACGACGCGATCATCTGCGTAAAGGGTCGCAACGACCTGCGTGACGAGCAGCCCAAGATCATCGCGATGGAGATCACACGCCCCGAGATCACGATGGACTACGAGACCGAACCGGTGCGTCTACGAACCAAGGTGACCGCATTCACCGATGAGCGGGTGCAGAAGCTCAAGGAGATCCTCGTCGAGCACCCCGGCGACAGCGCAGCGTTCGTGCACCTCGAGGGGGCGCAGCGCACCACCGTCATGCGCCTCGCCGACGAGTACCGGGTGGAGCCCAGCGCCGGCCTCTTCGCCGAGCTCAGAGTCCTGTTTGGCCCCGACTGCTTGTTGTAACTAGCGGTTGGATTTGCGGCCGACGACTTTGCCCACGTTGAAGGCCACGAAGGCGACGACGACGTAGCCGACCAATGCGATCGCGGCCTTCGCCACGGTGAGAGCGGAGCCGAACAGGAGCCAGCCCAACAGGACCAGCACCACGATTCCGCCGATCTTCGCGGTGAGTGGGGTGGTCGGGCGTTCGAGGTCGGCCATGCACGAAGCCTAGAACCGGCAAGGGTGTGATCCGGTCGTGCCCAAACCCCTGGGTCGTGCCCAAACCCCTAGTTCGCTGCGCTAGTTCGCTGCGCTAGTTCGCTGCGCTAGTTCGCTGCGCTAGTTCGCTGCGCTAGTTCGCTGCGTGCCTCTGGCCCACGCTGCGACGCGGACGCTCCGCTCCCTGTCATGCTCTCCGCCATGCAGATCGGGGTGCTGGGCGCAACAGGCCCCGCGGGGAAGGGGCTTGCGGCCCGACTCGCGAGTGTCGGCCACGACGTGATCGCCGGATCGCGTGAGGACGAGCGGGCAGCGGCAGCCGTAGCGGCGCTGAGCGACCGTTGGGGCGAGCGGGTGGCCACCCTTCGGCCCGGCGACAACGCCGTGGCGGCCGCGGCGTCCGACATGGTCATCGTTGCGACCACCTGGGAAGGCGTCATCGACACGACCCGGGAGCACGCGGCGCTGCTCGTGGACAAGGTCGTCGTCTCCATGGCCAACGGCCTGGAGAAGATCGGCAACGAATTCCGCCCGGTCCTTCCCGACGCCGGTTCATTGGCGCAAGCGGTCCAGCAGGCTGCGCCCAAAGCTCGCGTGGTCTCGGCGTTTCACCTGATCCCCGCGGCCGCGTTCGTCGCGCTCGACAACGAGATGGAGAGCGACGTCGTCGTGTGTGGTGATGACGACGGCGCCCGCACGAGCGTCCTCGACCTCATCGTCGGGATCCCGACGCTGCGGGCCTTCGACGGCGGATCGCTCTCGAATGCCATCGGACTCGAAGCGTTCGCGTCTGTGCTGCTCACCGTGAACCTGCGGCACAAGGGGAAGGGCACGCTGCGACTCCTCGGCGTCGATGGCTACAAAGCAGGCAAAGAATGACCATTCGCCTCTTCGACACCGCGCAGCGTTCCGTGGTGCCGTTCGAACCTGGCGACGTCGTGCGCATGTATGTGTGCGGCATCACGCCGTACGACTCGACCCACCTCGGGCACGCAGCCACGTATCTGGCATACGACCTGTTGATTCGTCGTCTCGAGGATCTGGGCCACGAAGTGCAGATGGTGCGCAACGTCACCGACGTCGACGACTCAATCCTCCCGAAGGCACGTGAGCTCGGTGTGCCGTATCTCGAGCTAGCGGAAAAGGAAATGGCGCGATTCCGCTCCGACATGGATGCACTCGGGATGCGTCCGCCGATGGCCGAACCGCGGGCCACGGAATCGATCGACGGGATGATCGAGCTCATCAACGGGCTCCTCGAATCGGAGCACGCGTATCTCACGCACGGCACGGTGTTCTTCGACATCTCGACGTTCCCGGCCTTCGGCGAGCTCTCGCACTACGGCCGGGATCACATGGTCAAGTTGGCTCGAGCGCGAGGCGGGAACCCCGACGATCCCCATCGTCGTGATCCGCTCGACTTCGTGCTCTGGCAGCCCTCGTTGCCCGACGAGCCGGCGTGGCGAGCGCCCTTCGGTATCGGTCGCCCGGGCTGGCACGTGGAGTGCTCGGTGATGGCGATGCACGCACTCGGGCCGACGCTCGACCTGCACGGCGGCGGCACGGATCTGATCTTCCCGCACCATGAGTGTGAGATCGCTCAGAGCGAGAGCGTCACCGGCAAGCCGTTCGTGCGCCACTGGATGCATTCGGCGATGGTGAGCTACGAGGGCGAGAAGATGAGTAAGTCTCTCGGCAACCTCGTGTTCGTGAGCGATCTACTCCAAAGAGCCGATGCTCGGGCGATCCGACTCGCCCTCATGCGTCACCACTACCGCGCTGGCTTCGAGTGGCACGACACCGATCTTGATGAGGGAACCGCCTTGCTCCACCGGCTCGTCGCCGCGGCGAAATGCGAATCGGGAGCAGATCCCACTCCCTTCGCGGCGCGTGTGCGCGACGCGCTCGACACCGACCTCGACGCGCCCCGCGCGCTCGAGGCGCTCGACGACCTCGCCAGCGCGATCCTGTCGGGCGGCGACGACGCGTCGGCTCCGGGCGTGCTGCGAGACCTCGGCATACTGCTGGGCATCGACTTGAGCGTGGCCCTCGGGTAACTGTTCGCGGTCACAGCGAACCCCGCTAGTACCGTCGTCCTGAACATGCCCGACTCCATTGCCATCACGCTGCCCGACGGTTCGACGCGGGATGCACCGAAGGGCACAACCGCGGGTGAGATCGCGGCTTCGATCGGACGTGGTTTGGCCAAGGCTGCGCTCGCGGCAATCGTCGACGGGGATGAGGTCGACCTCGACCGCCCGATCGAGCGCGACGCGAGTGTCGCGATCATCACTCCCGAGACGCCCGCTGGTCGCGAAGTGCTGCGCCACTCCACCGCCCATGTGATGGCCCAGGCGGTCACCGACCTCTACCCGGGCGCGAAGTACGCCATCGGCCCGGCGATCGAAGACGGCTTCTATTACGACTTCGAGCTCCCCGATGGCGCACGTTTCAGCGACGACGATCTGGCTCGCGTCGAGGCGCGGATGCGGGAGATCGTCAAGGCCGACCAGCCGTTCGAACGCTCCGAGGTCGGACGCGACGAAGGCCTCGCGCAGTTCGTCGACCAGCCGTACAAGCGCGACATCATCGAGAAGGTTGACGCGTCGGAGGTAGGGGAGGGCACGGTCGTCTCGCTCTACCGCAATCCCCGTGCCAATGATGGGGGTGATGGTGGTGACGCGTTCGTAGACCTCTGTCGTGGTCCACACGTGCCGTCGACCAAACGGCTGGGTGCGTTCAAGCTCACAAAGGTCGCCGGCGCGTATTGGCGGGGCGACGAGCACGGACCGATGCTCCAGCGCATCTACGGCACGGCGTGGGAGTCGAAGCAAGCCCTTGACGACTACCTGCATCGCTTGGTTGAAGCCGAGAAGCGCGACCATCGTCGGCTCGGCGCTGAGCTCGACCTGTTCTCGTTCCCGGAAGAGATCGGTTCCGGACTCGCGGTCTTTCATCCCAAGGGCGCGCTCGTGCGCAAGATCATGGAGGACTACTCGCGCGAGCGACACGAAGCGGCTGGCTACTCGTTCGTGAACTCACCGCACATCACGAAGGCCGCGCTCTTCGAGGAGTCCGGGCATCTCGAGTGGTTCGCCGACGGGATGTTCCCGCCGATGACGCTCGACGACGGCGGTTCGGGTGAGGGTGCGAAGTACTACCTGAAGCCGATGAACTGCCCGTTCCATATCTTGATCTATCGCAATCGGCAGCGCTCGTACCGTGAGCTCCCGCTGCGCATGTTCGAGTTCGGCACGGTGTACCGCTACGAGAAGTCGGGCGTGGTCCACGGGCTCACGCGTGTGCGTGGGATGACCCAGGACGACGCGCACATCTTCTGCACGAAGGAAGACATGCCCGGCGAGCTGCACTCGCTGCTCGTCTTCGTGCTCGCGCTCCTGCGCGATTATGGGCTCAACGACTTCTACCTCGAGCTGTCGACGAAGCCGCCAGGCAAGGGAGTCGGCACCGACGAGGAGTGGGCCGAGGCCACCGAAGCGCTGCGCGGCGTGGCCGAGGCGATGGACCTCAAGCTCGTACTCGACGAGGGTGGCGGTGCCTTCTACGGCCCCAAGATCTCCGTGCAAGTAGGCGACGCAATCGGGCGTACGTGGCAGCTTTCAACCATCCAGGTCGACTTCCAGCTCCCGCAGCGCTTCGGCCTCGAGTACGTGGGTGCCGACAACGAACGGCACCAGCCGATCATGATCCACCGCGCGCTGTTCGGAGCGATCGAACGCTTCTTCGCGATCCTCCTCGAGCACTATGCCGGCGCGTTCCCCACATGGCTCGCGCCAGTGCAGGTGACCGTGCTGCCCGTCGCTGATCGGCACGACGACTACGCGGTGCAGGTATCCGATCGCTTGCGTGGCGAAGGATTCCGCACCGAGATGCACGATGCCCATACCGACACGCTCGGAGCGCGGATTCGCGATGCGAAGGTCCAGAAGGTGCCGTTCGTGCTCGTAGTGGGTGACGACGACGTCGAGCACAACACAGTCGGCGTGAACGAGCGAGGCGCGGACGACCCGCGGCGGGGTGTTGCCGTCGACGATCTCATCGCGACCGTGGCCACCGCCATCGCCTTGCGCGAATGAGTCTCGACCGCCTCTGGGCCGGGTGGCGCTCGGAGTACGTGGGGAGCGTCGGCGCCGAGGACGACCGAGGCGAGTGTCTCTTCTGCGGATTGGTGGCTTCACCCGACGACGAAGCGCTGGTGGTGGCGCGGGGTGCGGGTGTCTTCGCGGTGCTGAACCTCTACCCATACACGTCGGGTCACTGCATGGTCGCGCCGATCGAGCACGGTGCCGACCTCGAGGCGTTGACGCCGGATGTCGCGAACGCGCTGATGGAGATGACGCAGCGTGCCGCAGCAGCCATCAAGGCCGCGTACCAGCCCGATGGTCTGAACATCGGGATGAACCTCGGCCGCGCGGCCGGCGCCGGGGTCCCCGGTCACCTCCACATGCACGTGGTGCCCCGCTGGGCGGGCGACACCAACTTCATGACCACGACGGCCGAAGTCCGAGTGCTCCCGGAGTCGTTGCCCATCACGCTCGATCGGCTCCGCGCCGCGTGGCAGGAATAGCGTCGTCTGCGATGCCCACTGATCAGACCGGCGACCAGACCGGCGACACGCTCCCTGAGGATCTCGATGTCACGGCGTACGTGGGGCCGTACCTGTTCCCCGACATCCGCCGGCGCCGCATCGCTGGCGCACTGCACGCGTTCGGAGCCGTCGTCGCCCTGGCCGCGGGATTGACCAGCAACAACTCAGGCCTCGTGATCGCGGGTGTGGTGCTCGCGGCGATCGCTGGGTACCACTTCGTTGCGGGATGGCACGTCGCACTCGATCAGACGGCTGCACTCGCGGCAGCGAGCCGAGCAGTGGGTTTCCCGGTCGGTCATGCCTCGGCCCAGCTCGGGTGGCGCGGCCTGCGCTCGCGCCCGTCGTGGCGCATCCTTCTCTATTCGGCCGACGCGCCGCCTACCCAACGCGGGCTTGTAGAGGTGGACGCAGTCGACGGGCGGATCCTCGGTCAGTACGCCGAGGAAAACCCCGAAGATTGGTCGCAGTACGGCATCACGGAGTAACCCGCGCCCGATCCTGAGATGCCGATCCTGAGATGCCGATCCTGAGATGCCGATCCTGAGATAAGGGGATCAGGCAGCTACTTCGATGCCGCGAGGGTGGCCGCAACCTTGTCGACGAGGTGCGCGGGCAGCGGGTCGTAATGGGAGTGCGTGATCGTGAAGCGCCCGCGCCCGTGGGTGATCGAGCGCAGGTCGATCGCGTAGCGCAGCACCTCTGACGTGGGTGCGAACGCAACAACCTCGACTTCGCCGTTGCCGACGGCGCTCGAACCCTGGATCCGACCACGCTTTGAGTTCAGGTCGCCCATGAGGTCGCCTTGGTATGTCTCGGGGGCGGTCACCACGAGCTCGCTCACCGGCTCCAGGAGGATCGGTGCCGCCTTGGCGATCGCCTCCTTGAACCCGATCGAGCCCGCCATCTTGAAGCTCATCTCCGACGAGTCGACGGAGTGGAACTTGCCGTCGAAGCACGTGACCCGCACGTCGACCACGGGGAAGCCGTGCAGCCCGCCACCCGACATCGTCTCGGCGATGCCCTTCTCGACGGCGGGGATGAACTGACGGGGGATCGCCCCGCCGACGATCTTGTCGACGAACTCGAAGCCGCTGCCGCGCTCCAGTGGTTCCACGCGGATGAACGCGATGCCGAACTGTCCGTGCCCGCCAGTCTGCTTCTTGTACTTGCCCTCGGCCTCGGCAACCGCGGTGATCGTCTCGCGGTACGCGACCTTGACGTCCTCGGTCTGGACCTCGACGCCGAACTTCCGCGACAGCTTTTCGAGCGCGATGCCCAGATGCGTCTCGCCCATCCCCCAGAGGAGCGTCTGGTGCGTCTCGGCATTGCGGTCGAGGCGCAGCGCGGGATCCTCGTCCTGGAGTCGGTGCAGCGCGTTGGCGAGCTTGTCCTCGTCGCCCTTGCTATTCGCCTTGATCGCAACTGCGAGTGTCGGCTCCGGCGGGGACAGTGGCTCGACGGTGATGTCGGCGCCACGCGTTGCGAGCACGTCGCCCGTCGTCGTGTCGGAGAGCTTCGCAATCGCAGCAATGTCGCCGGCTGCGACCGAGGTGACGGCGTGGTGCTCCTTGCCGCGCATCGTGGACACCTGGTGGAAACGCTCTTCGCTCATGGTCCGGCCGTTGAGCAAGGTGGTGTCCTGGTTGACCGTTCCTTGGAGCACCTTGAAGAGGTTCAAGCGGCCGACGTACGGGTCGACGATGGTCTTGAACACGAAGACCGCCGGAGGTCCGTCGCCCGCGGCCGGTTCCGGGCCTTCTTCAGCAACGAAATGCGCCAACCGGTCGACGCCGATCAGCTTCGTCGCACTCCCGCACAAGACAGGGAACACGCTGCCTTCGGCGATGCCTTTCGCAAGTGCGTGCTCGAGCTCGGTGGTGGAGAGCTTCTCGTCGGCGAGGTAACGCTCCATGAGATCGTCGTCGGCGACGACGATCCCCTCAACCAGCGCGTCGCGCACGGCGTGCTCTTCGGTTGCCATGTCGTCGGGCACGGCCGTCGTCTTCCCGCTGCCGCTCCCGTTGTCGTAGACGATCGCTTCGTCGGCGAGCAGGTCGACGACACCTCGGAACGCTGCTTCCTCACCGATCGGGAGTTCGAGGGGCGCAACGCCGGCCCCGAACCGATCCTTGAGCTGCTCGAGCGTTCGTTGGAACGAGGCCCGTTCGCGATCGAGCTTGTTCACGAAGATGGCCCGCGGCATGTTGCGTTCCTCGGCGAGCTTCCATGCCGTCTCGGTCTGCACTTCGACGCCCTCAACCGCAGACACCACGAACACTGCGAGATCGGCGACCCGGAGTGCTGCGGCAACATCGCCGACGAAATCGGCGTAGCCCGGCGTGTCGATCACATTGATCTTGTGACCCTGGTACTCGAGCGGTGCCAGCGCGAGCGAGACCGAGATCGAGCGCTTCTGCTCCTCCGGGTCGAAGTCGCCGACGGTCGTGCCGTCTTCGACGCGCCCCATGCGCGGGATCGCGCCGTTCACGAAGAGCAGAGCCTCGGTCAAGGTGGTCTTGCCAGCGCCACCGTGGCCGACGAGTGCGACGTTGCGGATCTTCGTCACGAATCGTCCCCCCTCGCTGCGTTCGCCGCGGAGTCTACGAGCCACTCGCGGCGACACAACCCCGAGGGCACCACAGGCCCAATCGGCCTCCCTGGTACCCTCGCAACTCCACTGTTCGGCAAGCCCATTGGTGTTCGCCAAGCCCATTGGTGTTCGCCAAACCCATTGGTCGAAAGGTCCTGTGCCCATGCTCGACGGACGTTGGCGCTCAACGGCTGAGCGTGCCCTCGATCCCGTCGGTCGGGCGCTTCACAAGATCGGCGTCTCCGCTGATGTGCTGACGGTTATCGGGCTCCTCGCTGCGTTCGCGACCGCGGGTCTCATCGCCAACGGCAACCTTGCGCTCGCGGTCGTGGGTGTGCTCCTCAGTGGACTGCCCGACCTCCTCGACGGGTCGGTCGCCCGGCATAGCGGCACCGCTGGTGCCCGGGGCGCGTTCCTTGATTCGGTGTGCGATCGGGTCGCCGACGCGGCGCTGTTCGCGGGTGTCGCGTGGCACGTCACCGACGAGGGAGCGGGAGCACCGGTGCTCGTCCTCGGTGTCCTTGCGCTCTCGATGCTCGTGTCGTATGAGCGAGCCAAGGCCGAGGCACTCGGCCTGTCGGCCCGCGGTGGCCTCATCGAACGCGCCGAGCGACTCGTGCTGCTCGGCGTCGGACTCGCGTTCGACATCCTCATCCCTGTCCTCTGGATCATGCTTGCGCTCACCGCAGTCACGGCGATCCACCGGTTCGCGATGGTCTGGCGCCAAGCCAGTCCCGAACAACGCGACACGGTGTCGGGCCGTATGCGGACGCGCTTCGTGCGGAGCCACCGTGCTCGGCGCTCCCGGCCGCGCCGCGTTTCTCGCGTATCGCGCTGGCGCTGAGGTCGCGCGGGTCCTCCCGCCGACGCTCGGACGGTGCCTGGCGCGAACCGTGTCGCGCGCGCTGCCCATCCTCTGGGCCACGCGCCGACGTCAGGTCGAACGCAACCTGCAGCGCGCGTCCCGCGGACAGCTCGAGGGCGACGAGCTGCGGCGGGCGACTGCTCGCGTCTTCGACAACTACGGCCGGTACTGGCACGAGCTGTTCCGACTTCGTGGTGATGACGATGCAGTGGAGACCGAGACCGACTCGGAGGGATACGAGCACATCGCGGAGCCCCAGGCGGCGGGTCGCGGCGTGATCCTGGCGCTCCCACATCTCGGGAACTGGGACGCGGCCGGAGCCTGGCTGCATGGTCGTGGCCATCGCCTCACGGCGGTGGCCGAGCCGCTCGAACCGCCCGAGCTGTTCGAGTGGTTCGCCGCGCAGCGCCGAGCGATTGGGATCGACGTCGTGCCGCTCGGTCCCGGCGCGGCCACGGCAGTGCTGCGCGCCCTCGACGAGGGACAGATCACCGCCCTCGTGTGTGATCGCGATCTCACGGGTGACGGCGTGACCGTCGAGCTCTTCGGCGAGTCAACGAAGATGCCGGGCGGCCCTGCCCTGCTCGCGCTGCGGTCGGGCGCGCCACTCGTGCCCGTCGGCATCTACTTTCGACCCAACTCCCGGCGGTTCATCCACATCCTCGAGGCGGTGCCCGCCGAGCGGCGGGGGAGCCTGCGCGACGATGTGCAGCGGGTGACCCAGGATGTCGCCCGTCGGTTCGAACAGCTCATCGGCGCGGCCCCCGACCAGTGGCTGATGATGCAGCCCGTGTGGCCGGCCGACATGCCCGCGGAGATGGGTGCGGAGATGGGTGCGGAGATGGGTGCGGAGATGGGCGCGGGTATGGGCGATCATCCATGATCCGGTACTCATGATCCGGTACTCATGATCCGGTACTCATGATCCGGGAGCCGCGACCGCTTCGGGTCGCATTGATCTGCCCGTACTCACTGTCGCTGTTCGGTGGCGTGCAGCTCCAGGTGCTCGGGCTCGCTCGTGCGCTGCGCGCCATCGGTGTCGATGCGCGCATCCTCGCTCCGTCCGACGGTCCACCCCCGGGGCCGGGGATCATGAGCGTGGGGCCGACCTTCCGCTTTCCGTCGAATGGATCAGTCGCTCCGATCACGGGCGGCCGTGCCGTCATGCATCGAACGCTGGAGGCGCTGCGATCGTTCGCACCCGATGTGCTCCACCTCCACGAGCCGATGTCGGTCGGTCCGGGCCACGCTGCGCTCCTCGGCACCGAGATCCCAGCGGTCGGCACGTTCCATGCCGCATTTCCTGGTCGCAATGTCTGGTACGAAGCCCTGCGCGTCCCGTTGAAACGGCTCATCGTGCGACTTGCTGTGCGCACGGCCGTGTCTGACGAGGCGCAGCGGAACTTCGAGGCGACCTTCGGGCTGCCCTGCGAGATTCTCCCCAACGGCGTGGACGTGGACGCGTTCGCTGACGCCGAGCCGTGGCCGAGCGATCGACCGGCGATCTGCTTCGTCGGGCGCCACGAGCCCCGCAAGGGAGTGGCGGTGCTCCTCGAAGCGTTCGCAGGGCTGGCCGACGAGGCAGGCGCCGTGCTTTGGATCGTCGGCGAGGGACCCGAGACCCCGACCTTGAAGGAGCGGGCCCTGAAGGCCGCCACCCTGAAGAACGCCACCCTGAAGAGCGCCACCCTGAAGAGCGGTGCGGTCGCGGGAGACTCCGTGGAGTGGCTCGGCTCGATTTCCGAGCACGAGAAGGCCCGTCGATTGGCCGGGGCGACGATCGCCTGTTTCCCCTCGGTCGAAGGGGAGTCGTTTGGCGTCGTGCTGCTCGAGGCGATGGCTGCCGGCGCGATGGTCGTGGCCTCAGATCTCACTGGCTACCGCGATGTCGCCCGGGCGAACCGTGAGGTGCTCCTCGTACCCCCTGGGGATGTGAGGGCACTGCGTGGTGCCCTCTCACTCGCGCTCAGCGACCGGGCGCTGCGCGAGCGGCTCGTGGCTGCCGGCTCTGCACGAGCCGCCGAGTTCTCGATGCCCCGGCTCGCGGAGGCTTTCGTGGAGCGCTACGAGGCGGCGATTCGCGCCGCTCCCGCGGCCGCGAGGCCCACTGGCTGACGCCGAGGACACGAAGGCATATCTCCGCCTCTATGATGCGGGCGTTCGTTCATCTTTTGAAACTCTCGAGAGGGCACGCTCATGACCGCCGTGTGGGTGATCGTCGGAGTCATCGCCGCACTGCTGCTGCTCATTGCAGTCATCTACAACAGCCTCATCCGGTCGCGGAACCGCGTCGACAACTCGTGGTCGCAGATCGATGTGCAGCTGAAGCGCCGCTACGACCTGATTCCCAACCTGGTGGAGACGGTCAAGGGATACGCCGCGCACGAGAAGCAGACCCTCGAAGCGGTCACTGCTGCCCGCGCTGGCGCCATCAATGCGCAGAAGAGCGGCAATGTCCAGGACCAGGCCCAGGCCGAGAACGTGCTCAGCGGCGCCCTCAAGAGCCTGTTCGCAGTCTCCGAGGCCTACCCCGACCTCAAGGCCAACCAGAACTTCCTGCAGCTCCAAGAGGAGCTCACGTCGACCGAGGACCGCATCGCGTACGCGCGGCAGTTCTACAACGACAGCGTTCTCAACTACAACAACTCGATTCAGGTGTTCCCGAAGAACATCCTGGCCGGGATGTTCAATTTCGAGAAGCGCGAGTTCTTCGAGGGCGAGGCGGCGGCGCAGGGTCCGGTCAAGGTCGAGTTCTAACCCGACCACCCGGTCCCTATGAGCGAGTCAACCCAGCAATCCCTCGCGCGCACCGACTTCTATCGAGAGGTCCGCCGCAACAAGTGGCGGACCTTGGTGATCCTTGCCGCGTTCGTCCTGCTGATCGTCTTGGTCGGCGTGGCCTTCGACGTGCTGCTCGGCTTCGGAGCCATCGGCGTAGCGATCGCTCTGATCGTCGCGATCGGGATGGCGTTCTTCTCGTACTTCTACTCCGACCGGGTCGCGTTGGCCGCAGCACGCGCGAAGCCAGCCGACGGGCCCGAGTACCAGCGGTTTCACAACATCGTCGAGGGACTGTGCATCGCTGCCGGACTGCCGAAGCCGAAGTTGTATGTGGTCGACGATCCCGCGCCCAACGCGTTCGCTACCGGCCGGAATCCGAAGCACTCGTCGCTGGCAGTGACCACGGGTTTGCTCCAGATGATGAACCGAGTCGAGCTCGAAGGCGTGATCGCGCACGAGCTCTCGCACGTCAAGAACTACGACATCCTCGCCGGCACTGTCGCCGTGATCGCGGTAGGAACCGTCGCGCTGCTCGCCGATCTCGGCCTGCGCTTCATGTGGTTCGGTGGGCGGAGCAACCGGCGTGACAGCAACAACTCCGGGCCGCTCGGCATCATCATCGTGGTGTTGGCACTCGCACTGCTCGTTTTGGCTCCGGTTGCTGCCCGACTCATGCAGTTCTCGATGAGTCGCAAACGCGAGGCGCTCGCTGACGCGACCGGGGTGCAGCTCACGAGGTATCCACCGGGGCTGGCGTCTGCACTCAAGAAGCTCCGCGACGACAAGGCCGTCGTGCACCATGCCTCGCGCGCGACGGCGCAGCTCTGGATCGAGTCGCCGCTTGATCGCGAGGAGGGCAAGAAGGGGTCGTGGCTGAACCGCGCGTTCGACACCCATCCGCCCCTCGACGAGCGCATCCGCATCCTGGATTCGATGTGACGAGGAAGTACGGGTTCGCGGCACGGTTCGGCGCGCTCGCGGTCGTCGGCGCGCTTTTCCTCGCGGCCTGCGGCGGCGGCGACAAGACGGCTGCACCGCGCGAGAAGCCGCCGCCCAGCACCACAACGACCACGATCCCAGTGCCGACGGCACCGTTCACTGGTCTCCCAGATCCGGACGGCGTCGCCAATGCCCGCGCGTCCGTCGCGGTGAAGATCGAGAACAGCCCCGACGCACGGCCACAGTCCGGGCTCGACATCGCCGACATCGTCTACGAAGAAGTTGTCGAGGGGGGCATCACGCGGTTCTGGGCGGTGTTCAACTCGCAAGCTCCGGAGAACATCGGACCGGTGCGGTCGGTGCGCGCGATGGACCCAGGCATCATCCGGCCCCTCGGCGGCGTGATCGCATACTCCGGAGGGACCGAGCCGAACGTCGCCGGAGTCCGCGCGACGGGTCTTGTCTGGGTCGACGAGAACAATGCTGGTGACGACTTCTTCCGCGAGTCGAGCCGCTACGCGCCCCACAACCTGTACGCGCGGAGCGCCCGGCTGTTCATGCGTGGGGGAGAGCCCGTGCCGCCGCGCCCGATGTTCAAGTACTTGGAAGATGGCGCGGCGTTCGTCGGCGAGTCGGTGGCCTCGTTCCACGCCAACTTTGATCAGGGCTACGACGTCACGTACGTGTGGGACGCTGTTGCGGGTGGATGGAAGCGGTTCCAGGGCGACGACCCGTTCATGGCAGTCGGCACCACGTTCCCGCAGGCGCAAGTCGCACCCACGAACGTCATCGTCCAGTTCATCCCGTACCCGCGCGGAGCTGAAGGCGAGCTCTTTGGCTCCGGTGACGCGTGGATCTTCTCCGACGGCCAGCTCATACGGGGTCGTTGGGCGCGC
This sequence comes from Acidimicrobiia bacterium, assembly GCA_009694295.1. Taxonomy (GTDB): domain Bacteria; phylum Actinomycetota; class Acidimicrobiia; order IMCC26256; family PALSA-555; genus SHVJ01. The sequence continues at coordinate 16,259 of SHVJ01000016.1, read as the reverse complement.
ACGTTCCCTGGCGCGCCGACCACGTTCACCGATGCAGCCGGCGTGCCCGTCCTGCTGACCCCCGGCCGTACCTGGGTGGAGCTCTTCCCGGTCGGGCGCACGGTCGATGTCGTCTCCGGTGCGCCGCCGATCACGACCACCACCACCACCGCCCCCTGACCTTGGGCCCTGACCTTTGGGCCCTGATCTCTGGCTCCTGATCTCTGACTGCCGCTGAGAACGCGGCCGGTACACTGAGGTCATGCCCGACGCCTCAAAGGCTCCGACGACACAGACGACCGGTACCGCGCGCGTCAAGCGTGGTCTCGCGGAGATGTTGCGCGGTGGCGTGATCATGGACGTCGTCAATGCCGAACAAGCCAAGGTCGCCGAAGACGCCGGCGCGGTCGCGGTCATGGCGCTCGAGCGAGTGCCCGCCGACATCCGTCGCGACGGTGGCGTGGCTCGCATGAGCGATCCCGCCATGATCGAAGGCATCCGCGAAGCTGTCACGATCCCGGTCATGGCGAAGTGCCGCATCGGTCACTTTGCCGAGGCGCAGGTGCTTGAGGCCTTGGCCGTCGACTACATCGACGAGAGCGAGGTGCTCACGCCGGCCGATGAAGCGCACCACGTCGACAAGTTCGCCTTCACCGTGCCGTTCGTGTGTGGGGCCACCAACCTGGGGGAGGCGCTGCGGCGCATCTCGGAGGGCGCGGCCCTCATCCGCTCGAAGGGCGAGCCGGGCACGGGCAACATCGTCGAGGCCGTGCGCCACCTGCGATCGATCCTGGGCGACATTCGCAAGCTCACCGTGGCCGACGACGCCGAGCGTTACGCCTGGGCCAAGGAGCTGCGCGCGCCCGTCGATCTCGTGCGCGAAGTCGCCGAGCAGGGTGAGCTCCCTGTGCCGTTGTTCTGTGCCGGCGGCATCGCCACCCCGGCCGACGCGGCGCTCGTGATGCAGCTCGGTGCCCAGTCCGTCTTCGTCGGCAGCGGCATCTTCAAGAGCTCCGACCCTTCGGCGATGGCCAAAGCGGTCGTGGAGGCCACGACGCACTTCGCCGACCCGATGATCGTCGCCAAGGTGTCGCGCGGACTCGGTGCGGCGATGCGCGGCGAGGAGATCGCCGGTCTCGACGTCAAGCTCGCCGACCGCGGCTGGTAGCGGCAGCCGGTTCCGCGCTGTGCAAGTAGGAGTTCTCGCACTCCAGGGCGCGTTCCGAGAGCATCGTGAGGCGTTCGATGCGCTCGGTGTCTCCACGACTGAGGTGCGCACGCCGGACGATCTTGGCGGCGTTGACGCGCTGATCATCCCCGGCGGCGAGTCGACGACGATCTTGAAGTTGCTCGAGACGTCGGCATTGGCGGCACCGTTGAAGGAGCGGCTCAACGACGCGATGCCGACGTTCGGGACCTGCGCGGGCTTGATCCTGCTCGCGAGAGTGGTCGTCGATGGTCGAGCCGACCAAGTTCCGTTGAACGCGATCGACCTCACGGTTCGGCGCAATGCCTACGGGACCCAGCTCGCGTCCTTCGAAGTCCCGCTGACGATCGAGGGAATGGACGGCGCTCCGTTCCCCGGCGTCTTTATCCGCGCACCGGTGGTGGAGGCCGTAGGAGAGCACGTGGAGGTGCTCGCGGAGCACTCCGGTCGCCCGGTGCTGGTCCGGCAGGGCAGGATCTGGGCTTCGACGTTCCATCCCGAGCTGTCAGGGGACCTCCGCGTGCATGAGCGGTTTCTGGATGAGGTGATGCGATGAGCGGCCATTCGAAGTGGCACTCGATCAAGCACAAGAAGGGTGCCGCCGATCAGGCGCGCGCCAAGCTGTTCGCGAAGCTGATCCGACAGATCGAGGTGGCGGCTCGCGAAGGTGGTCCTGATCCCGATGCGAGTCCCACGCTGCGCAGCATGGTGCAGAAGGCTCGCGACTCGTCGGTGCCGGTCGACACGATCGAACGGGCGATCAAGCGCGGTTCCGGCGATCTCGAAGGCGTTCGGTACGAGCCCGTCACCTACGAGGGCTACGCGACGAATGGTGTCGCGGTGCTCGCGGAATGCCTCACCGACAACCGGAACCGCACGGGTCAAGAGGTCAAGAACGTCTTCACGCGCAATGGCGGATCGCTGGCCGAGCCGGGCGCGGTGTCGTGGCAGTTCGAGCGCAAGGGCGTCATCCTTCTCGAGAAGTCCGCGGCCACCGAAGACGACCTGATGTTGGCCGCGCTCGATGCCGGGGCCGAGGACATCGCCGACGATGGTGACACCTGGCAAGTGACGACCGGACCGTCGGATCTGCATGCAGTTCGCACCGCGATCGAGACAGCCGGCATCAGCGTGCAGAGCTCGGAGCTGACGATGCTGCCTACGACGAGCGTGGCTTTAGGTGACGAGACCGCCGCTCGTGCGGTGATTCGCGTGATCGACGCACTGGAGGAGATCGACGACGTGCAGAGTGTCTATGCCAACTTCGACATCCCCGATGACGTGCTCCAGGCGGTGCTCGCATGAGCAGCGGTCCCGACGTCGGCGACCTAGCCCCCGACTTCACGCTGCCGGGAGTTCAGCGTCGTTTGGAGGGAGGCCACGAACGGCGTGACTACACGCTCTCGTCGTACCGCGGTCAGAAGGTGGTGCTCGCGTTCTACCCCGGCGACTTCACGCCGGGTTGCACGAAGCAGATGTGCACGTATCGGGACAACTTCGACGAGTTCCAAGGAGTTGCGGCGACGGTGCTCGGTATCTCGCCGCAGGACGTCGACAGCCACGAGCGCTGGATCGAGAAGCAGGGCTTCCAGTTCCCGCTCCTCGCCGACACCGAGAAGGAGGTCGCGCAGCTCTACGGGATTGCGGCTCCTCTCGTTGGCGTGAAGCGTTCGATCTTCCTCGTCGACACCGATGGTGTGATCCGGTATCGGTACAGCGGGACGGTGAAGGCGATCTTCAAGACACCCAAGTCGCTTGCGGGGATCCTCGGAGGTCTGGACTAGTGGACGCCGAAGAAGCGCGCGACTTCATCCGCGACAACCATCATGCGGTGCTCGCGACGGCCCGAAGTGATGGGCGAGCGCAGATGTCTCCGATCGACTGCGTGATCGATGCCGACGGCCTGGTGGTCATCAGCAGTCGAGAGACCGCGATCAAGGTCAAGAATCTGCGGCGTGATCCCCATGCCGCGCTCTGCGTCGTGACCGACGGCTTCTACGGGAGTTGGGTGCAGGTCGAGGGCACGGCGGAGATCGTCTCGCTGCCCGAGGCAATGGACGGGCTCATCGAGTACTACCGCTCGGCGGCGGGGGAGCACCCCGATTGGGACGACTATCGAGCGGCGATGGAGCGGGATCGCCGCGTCCTGATCCGGATCGCCATCGATCGGGCCGGACCGAACGCGAGCGGCTAGCAGCACCGCGCGAGCTCGGCGGTAGATTCCACTCGACGACCAATACCTGGGGGACACCTGCGTGGACATCTCGATGACCGTGAACGGGCACGACCAGCGCCATGATGTCGAGCCGCGAACCCTGCTCGTCCAGTTCTTGCGCGAGACGTGCGATCTCACCGGCACCAAGGTGGGATGCGACACATCATCGTGCGGTGCCTGCACGGTACTGGTGGATGGCGAATCGGTGAAGTCGTGCACGATGCTCGCCGCGCAGGCCGATGGTGCCGCGATCACCACGATCGAAGGCCTGGCTACGAATGGCGAGCAGCACGCGGTGCAGCGCGCGTTCACCGAGCACCACGGCTTGCAGTGCGGCTACTGCACCGCGGGCATGGTGCTTGCCGCGGTGTCGTTCCTCGAGGAGAACCCCAACCCGACCGAGGCCGAGGTCCGGCTCGGGCTCGAAGGCAACCTCTGTCGGTGCACCGGCTACCACAACATCGTGCAAGCGGTCCTCGCTGCCGCGGGTGCCAAGTGATCCCCGCCGCGTTCGACTACGTGCGGGCCGGCTCGGCCGACGAAGTCCTTGCTGCGCTTGTCGAGCATGGGGACGACGCGAAGATCCTCGCGGGCGGCATGTCGCTGCTCCCGCTCATGAAGCTTCGCCTCGCCACGCCAAGCGTCCTGATCGACGTTGGCCGCGTCCGCGATCTCGCGTATCTGAACGACGCCGGCGATCACATCGCAATCGGCGCGCTGACCCGTCATCGGGAGCTCGAGACCAGTGAGCTGCTCAGCCGGGAGTGCGGGGTACTCCAAGCCGTTGCCGCGGAAGTTGGCGACAACCAGGTCCGCCATCGCGGGACCATCGGCGGATCCACCGCACACGGCGACCCGGCGTCGGATCTCCCCGCCGTCCTGCTCGCGCTCGACGCCACCTGCGTGGTGCGCGGTCCGAGCGGGGAGCGCACGATCCCTGCGGCTGAGTTCTTCCTGGGCTTCCTCGAGACCGCCCTGGCACCCGATGAGCTCCTCGTGGAGATCCAGGTCCCCAAGACCGGTGCAACCGGCTTCGCGTATCAGAAGTTCAACCGGCGAGCGCAGGACTGGGCGATCGTCGGTGCGCTCGCGGTCTGCAACGGCACAACTCGCGTCGCGTTGGTGAACATGGGCACCACACCGATTCGAGCGCGTGGAGTCGAGGAGGCCCTTGCGTCGGGAAGTTCGGCGGCCGAGGCGGCCGGGCGCGCGGCAGAGGGCACCGAGGCGCCGAGCGACCTCAACGCGACGCCTGGATACCGGGAGCACCTGGCGCGCGTGTTGGTACGCCGCGCCTTGGAAGCCGCCGGCGCGTGAGCACGGCCGCGGCGCTCCTTGCCGCGGGACATGGTTCGCGCTTCACGGGCAACCGCCACAAGCCGTTGGCCTTGTTGCACCACCGTCCGCTCGCGGCGTGGGCCATCGATGCCGCCGTCGAGAGTGGACTGCAGCCGGTGCTCCTCGTGGTGGGTGCGCATTCGCGCAACGTCGCACAGCTGGCGCCGTCCGGAGTTGAGGTCGTGGACGCACCCCATTGGGAGCTCGGTATCGCGCACTCGGTTCATGCGCTCCTCGACGCGCTCGAGCCACGCGTGTCGGTGCGTGCCGTCTGTATCGGACTCGCTGACCAACCCAACGTGGGCGCCGAGGCATTCACCCGCCTCGCTCGAGCGCACGACGAGGGCGCTGAGCTCGCTGTCGCCACCTACGACGGCGTGCGCGGGAATCCAGTGCTGCTCGGTCGGTCGCTGTGGGCAGAAGCCCGCACGCTGCAGGGAGACGTCGGCGCCCGGGCGCTCATGAGCACGCACGCTCCCGTCGAGGTCGATTGCTCAGACACGGGATCGCCGCGCGATGTCGATACGCTCGACGACCTGCACGCGCTCGAAGAGGAGAACAATCAGCCGTGAACATCACCGACGAATTCAGAGTGGGCGTGCCCATCGACGAGGCGTGGCGCATCTTCCTCGACGTCGAAGGGATCGCGCCATGCATGCCCGGTGCGCAGCTCCAAGAGGTCGAGGGCGACGAGTACCGCGGCACCGTGAAGGTGAAGGTCGGTCCCATCACGGCGCAATACAAGGGCACAGCCAAGATCATCGAAGCCGATGAGGCTGCGCGCCGGATCGTGCTCAAGGCCGACGGTCGCGACACTCGCGGTCAGGGGAACGCGTCGGCCACCATCACGGCATCATTCGTGGCCGACGGCACCGGCACGCGTGTGGCGATCGACACCGACCTCAACGTCACGGGCAAGGTCGCACAGTTCGGTCGCGGCGTGATGGCCGATGTGAGCTCAAAGCTGCTCGGGCAGTTCGTGACGTGCCTCGAGACGACAGTGCTGGCGAGTCCGGACGCGGGATCGGCGGGGGCGCCCGCCGCAGCTGCCGTGCCGGTGAATGCGCCCGCGAGCCCGGCCGCGAGTGAGGTCCGCAAGATCGACGCGCCCGAGGCCGAGGCGGTCGACCTCGTGAAGATGGCCGGGGGAGCGGTGGCGAAGCGGGTCGTGCCGGCCCTGGCCGTCGCCGCGGTGGTCATCGGCATCGTCATTTGGCTGGTCACCCGGTAGTTCCCACGAAGTGGTGGGTCCACCACCTTTGGGAGTGGGGACCGTAGGATCGAACCCATGTTCGATCAGACCGGGCCGGTGCTCGGGATCGACCCGGGCCTCTCGCGCTGCGGGTATGGGGCAGTCCGCCCCGGTGGGGGTGAGCTCTCCGCGGTTGCTTTCGGTGTGCTCGAAACCCCGACGTCACTCGAGCTGCCCGAGCGGCTCGCCATGGTCGAGGCCGCGCTCACGCAGCTCGTCGTGGAGGTCGGACCCAGCGCGATGGCCGTCGAGCGAGTGCTCTTCCAAGCGAACGTGCGCACTGCGATCTCCGTCGGGCAAGTCAGCGGGCTCGCGCTCGCCGTCGCGTCACGTGCCGGCATTCCGGTCACGCATTACAGCCCGAACGAGGTGAAGCTCGCGGTCACGGGGTACGGCGCCGCCGACAAGGCGCAGGTGCAGGAGATGGTGCAGCGGCTGCTCGGGCTGGACGAGACCCCGAAGCCCGACGCCGCCGATGCGCTCGCTCTTGCGCTCTGTCATGCATCGTCGGCCCGCACGCGTCGGGTCGCGACTGCTCAACCTCCCGGCCGCGGTCTTGAACGCGCGGTTGCTGCGGCGCTGGCACGCGAGGGCTCACGTTGATCGGCTCATTACGCGGCGAAGTGATCGATCGCACATCCGGTGGAGAAGTTGTGCTCGAAGTCGGCGGCGTCGGCTACCGACTGTTGGTACCGCTTGGGGCCCTCGAGCTGCTCGGGCCCGGCCAAGCCGCGTTCGTGTACACGCATCTCCATGTGCGCGACGACGCCATGCTGCTCTACGGGTTCTGCACCCGCGAAGAGCGCGACACGTTCGAGGTGCTGATCGGCGCACCCGGCGTCGGTCCCAAGTTGGCGCTCGCCATCCTCTCGGTGCATTCGCCGGCATCGCTTCGGCGCGCGCTGCTCGACGACGACCTGGACGCGCTCACGCTCGTGCCCGGTGTGGGCAAGCGCACTGCGCAGCGCCTCTTCATCGATCTGCACGCGCGCCTAGAGGTGCCCGACTCGGTCTCGGTGCCCGACGGCTCCGATCGGCCTGCGGCTCGCACCGAGGTGCGCGAAGCGCTGACCGGACTCGGCTACGGGCCCGAAGAGGTGCGCGAGGTCTTGGCCCGTCTCCCCGAGGAAGGTGCGGTCGAAGATCTCCTGCGCGACGCACTCCGCCAGCTCGCGGGTGCGCGGGCCTGAATGTCCGCGCCAGCCTGGATGTTGAGGGCCTGAGTGTCCGAGCCCATGAGCGACGAGCTGCTGTCGGCGATCGCCGATCCCGCGGAGCGCGCGGAAGAGACGACGCTGCGGCCGCGGCGCCTCCTAGAGTTCATCGGCCAGCCCCGGCTCAAGGAGCACCTCGAGATCATGTTGGGGGCCGCGGCGCAACGCGGCCAGGCGGTCGACCACCTGCTCTTTGCCGGCGCTCCCGGGCTTGGCAAGACGACGCTCGCGTGCATCGTGGCCGCCGAGCTCGACGTCGGGTTGCGCATCACGAGCGGCCCTGCGTTGGAGCGTGCCGGCGACCTTGCCGCGATTCTCACGAATCTCGACGACGGCGACGTGCTGTTCATCGACGAGATCCATCGTCTGCCGCGCGCGGTCGAAGAGGTGCTCTATCCCGCGATGGAGGATTTCCAGCTCGACATCGTGATCGGTAAGGGTCCGTCCGCACGGTCGATCCGACTTGATCTACCGCGGTTCACGCTCGTCGGCGCGACCACGCGCAGCGGCATGATCACCGGTCCGCTGCGCGACCGATTCGGATTCCTCGCCCGGCTCGACTACTACGAAGCCGACGACCTCGTGGCCATCTTGGTGCGCTCGGCGCAGATCCTCGGTGTCCCCTTGCACGCTGATGGCGCGTCGGAGATCGGACGCCGGGCGCGAGGCACGCCGCGCATCGCCAACCGCCTGCTCAAGCGAGTGCGGGACTACGCGGAGGTGCGCAGCGACGGCGAGATCGACGTCGAGACGGCACGGGCCGCGCTGGCCCTGTTCGAGGTTGACGATCTCGGTCTCGACAAGGTCGACCGCGCCATCCTCCATACGCTGTGCGTCACGTTCGCTGGTCAACCGGTCGGGCTCAGCACCGTCGCGGTCTCCGTGGCTGAAGAGCCGGAGACCGTGGAGGACGTCTACGAGCCGTTCCTCCTGAAGCAAGGACTCATCCGGCGTACGCCGCGCGGGCGAGTCGCGACCCCTTCCGGGTACGCGCATCTCGGACTCACCGCGCCCGCGGCCGTCGCCAGCCTCTTCGACCGCGACTGATCCCTCGTCACTAGGGGCCGCTACGATCCCGTGACTCCTGGGGAGCATGGTGCATGGAATTCGCGATCGGCTGGTTCGTTCTGTTGGCGGTGGGCTTCTTCTTCTTGATCGTTCGCCCGCAACGTCGACAAGTCGCCGCACACCGCGCGCTGGTGGCCAGCCTCGGGGTGGGTGACGATGTGGTCACCGCCGGCGGTGTGTACGGAACCATCCGTGCCCTGCGCGACGATGTGATCGAGCTCGAAGTGGCCGACGGCGTGGTGATTCGCGTCGCGCGTGCGGCGATCGCCCGCCCGGCCGGATCTCCAGATCAGGCGCCAGATCAGGCGCCAAATCAGGTGGTCGACGGCGTCGGGGACACCGATGGTGAGGTCATCTGACCGGTGACACCACGTCGGATGAAGACCTATCTCGTTGCCTCGATCCTTGTCGTCGTGGCGTCCCTCGGTGGTGTCATGGCGTCGGGCGACAAACCTGTGCTCGGCCTCGACCTGCAAGGCGGGATCTCGATCGTGTACCAGGCCGTCGGGAAGGTGAAGCCCGGCGCGCTCGACGTGACTCGCGACATCATCGCCGACCGAGTCAACAGCCTCGGTGTGGCCGAGCCCGAGATCAGCCGGCAAGGACGCACGATCTCGGTCGACCTGCCCGGAGTCAAGAACCGCGACCAGGCGGCGCGCATCGTTGGCCAGACCGGTGAGCTGCGCTTCCGCTCCGTAGTGACCGACGTGGGTCCTGCGAACGCCAAGGTGAGCACCTCCACCACCACGACGACGCCATCCACCACGACGCCATCCACCACGACGCCATCCACCACGACCACAACTGCGGCTGCGGGGAACGAGGCAGCGAAGGCCGCGGTCGCGTCGTGTGATGCGAACGCGGTGGTCGGATTGCTCAGCTCAGGCGTACGCATCCCCACGACTACGAGAGCCGACGACAAGCGGAAGGCGTGTGTCGTGCTCGAGGAGCGTCTGGCGCCGGACGCGACGTCGGACAGCCCGAACCGGCTCTACCTCGGTCCCACCGAACTCACGGGCAACGTGGTCGACAACGCCAGGTCGGAGTTCCAACCCGGACAGGGCTGGTCAGTGGCGATCAAGTTCACGAACGAAGGGTCGGCGCAGTGGGACGCGTTGGGCGAGAAGTACTTCCAGCAGCGGGTCGCCATTGTGTTGGACGGCGTCGTGCAGTCTGCGCCCGAGATCCAACCCGGCGAAGCAGTGTTCAGTCCGTTCGGCGGGACCGCAATCATCTCGGGTAACTTCGAGCAGGCCGAGGCCGACGAGCTCGCCAAGGTCGTTAACTACGGGGCCTTGCCGGTGGAACTCGAGAAGCTCACCACCAACGACGTGTCACCCACGCTCGGGCGTGACCAGCTCGACGCCGGGATCACCGCCGGACTCGTCGGACTCTTCCTCGTCGCGCTGTACATGCTCATCTACTACCGGCTTCTTGGCGTAGTCGTTGTTGCCGGCCTCTTGCTCAGTGCGGCGTTCACCTACGCGTTGATCACCTTCCTCGGGCAGACGATCGGGCTCGCACTCACCCTCGCGGGCGTCACGGGGTTGATCGTGTCGATCGGGATCACCGTCGACTCGTACGTCGTGTACTTCGAGCGATTGAAGGACGAGGTGCGAACCGGCAAGACGGTGCGGTCCTCGGTTGACCGTGGGTTCACTCGTTCGTTCCGTACGATCGTCGCGGCCGACTCGGTCTCGCTGATCGGCGCGCTTGCACTCTACTTCATCGCGGTCGGCCAGGTGCGAGGCTTCGCCTTCTTCCTCGGCGTCTCGACGTTGCTTGACCTCGCGGTGGCGTACTTCTTCATGCATCCTGTGGTGTCGCTCATGGCGCGTCGGCCGTCGCTCGTGCGCATGCGGGGCCTCGGGATCGGCGCGGGCCTCGACGCACCGGAGGTCACAGCATGACGGCGACCACGGTCGAGACGCGCACGGGGTTGCTGCAGACGCTGCGCGACATCTACCACGAGCGCACGAACTTCGACTTCATAGGTCGGTCGTGGCTCTGGGGACTGGTCTCCGGAACCGCCGTGGTCGTGTCGGTGGCTGCGCTCGTGCTGTCGGGCCTCAACCTCGGCATCGACTTCGAGGGAGGCGCGCAATGGCAGTTCACGATGAAGACCGGCACAACATCAGCAAGTGAGATCCGCGACGTCGTGACTCCCCTTGGCATCACCGACGCGAAGATCCTGATCCTCGGTGACAACGAGGCTCGAGTGCAGTCGGGCGATCTGGGTGGCGCGACACCGCGCGAGGTGCGCAAAGCGCTGGCGGAATATGCGGGCCTCGACAATTTCCAGAAGGTATCGCTGACCGACGTGGGTCCCACGTGGGGTGATCGCGTCAGCTCGAAGGCGCTGGTCGCGCTGATCGTGTTCTTCGGGTTGATCGCGCTCTATCTCACGATGCGCTTCGAATGGAAGATGGCGCTCGCGGCCATCGTGGCCGTGGTCCACGACATCGCGATCACTGTCGGTGTCTATGCCATCTCCGGCTTTGAGGTCACGCCGGCGACGGTGATCGCCTTCCTGACGATCCTCGGGTTCTCCCTCTACGACACGGTGGTCGTGTTCGACAAGATCCGCGAGAACACGCCGTCGCTCGGGGCCGTGCGGGGCGACACCTACTCGCGCATGGTGAATCGTTCGATGAACTCGGTCCTCATGCGCTCGTTGAACACCTCATTCGTCGCGTTGTTGCCCGTCGCGTCGCTGTTGGTGGTGGGAAGCGGGATCCTCGGAGCCGTGACCTTGCGCGACTTTGCGCTCGCGCTGTTCGTCGGCCTGTTCGTCGGCGCCTATTCATCGATCTTCGTTGCCACGCCGATCCTCGCCTGGATCAAGGAGCGCGAGCCGCACTATCAGGCGCTGCGAACCCGCTCGATGGCCCAGATGGCGAAGGCAGAGGTCGGGGAGCGCGTCGCGTCGGGTGCGTTGACGCCGGAGGATGTCACGGCCGGCTCGGTTCCGCCCCGGGCTCCGGGTTCGATCACACCGCGACCGCGTCAGCAACGGAGGCGTCGACGCCGCTGATCCGGCTCTACCATTCTCCTTGAATGAGCACGATGGAGACCCGACCTGACCGTCGGTCGGTGCTCGCGCTCCCATGGCGTCGCCACCAGGTCGACGTCGAACTTGCGCCGCTCCTGCAGTCGTTCCACAAGCGACACCGGCGTGCCGACACCGCCCGGATCGAAGAGGCGTTCGAGGTAGCGCGCGTCGCGCACGCGGAGCAGGTACGCCGGTCCGGCGAGCCATACATCGCCCATCCCTTGGGCGTCGCAATGATCCTCGCCGACCTCGGGCTCGACGACGTCACGATCGCCGGCGCGTTGCTGCACGACGCCATCGAGGACACGGCCATCACGCTGGAAGATCTCGAGCAGCAGTTCGGACCCGAGATCGCCGCCATCGTCAACGGCGTCACCAAGCTCGACCGTCTGCACTTCGACTCGAAGGAGGCGCAGCAGGCCGCCACGTTGCGCAAGATGCTCGTGGCGATGGCGAGCGACATTCGGGTGCTCCTCATCAAGCTCGCGGATCGGCTCCACAACATGCGGACGATCGCGTCGCTGCCCGAGGCCAAGCAGCGCCGGATTGCTCAAGAGACGCTCGATGTGTACGCGCCACTCGCACATCGGTTGGGCATCGCCGATGTGAAGTGGCAGCTCGAAGACCTCGCGTTCGCCGTACTTCATCCCAAGCGGTACGCCGAGATCGAGCAGATGGTCGCGAGCCGTGCGCCCGAACGTGACGACGGGCTGCGCGAGGTGATCTCGCAGATCAAGGACCGCTTGGCCGACCTGAACATCGAAGCCCAGGTGCAGGGTCGCCCGAAGCACTACTGGTCGATCTACGAGAAGATGATCGTGAAGGGCATTGCGTTCGACGAGGTGCAGGATCTGGTCGGCGTCCGCGTCGTCGTGGGCTCGGTGAAGGATTGTTACGGCGCACTCGGATCGATCCACGCGCTGTGGTCGCCCGTGCAGGGGCGCTTCAAGGACTACATCGCGATGCCCAAGTTCAACCTGTACCAGTCGTTGCACACGACCGTTGTCACCAGTCGAGGAAAGCCGGTTGAGGTGCAGATCCGTACCCAGGAAATGCACCGGCGCGCCGAGCACGGCATCGCCGCGCACTGGGGATACAAGGAGCGCTCACAGGCCGAGGACCTCGTCTGGCTCCAGCGCATGGTCAGCGATCAAGAGGACTCGAACGATCCGACCGAGTTCATGCACACGCTGAAGGTCGACCTCGAGCAAGACGAGGTCTTCGTCTTCACGCCGAAGGGCAAGATCATCACCCTGGCCGCGGGTGCAACTCCCGTCGACTTCGCGTACACGATCCACACCGACGTAGGGCATCGCTGCATCGGCGCGCGCGTGAACGGCCGGCTCGTGCCGCTCGACAGCGCGCTGCAATCGGGCGATTCGGTGGAGATCTTCACCAGCAAGGTGGAAGGCGCGGGCCCGAGCCGCGACTGGCTCCACGTGGCTCAGACACTGCGAGCCCGATCCAAGATTCGCCAGTGGTTCTCCCGCGAGCGGCGGGTCGACGCCATGGACAACGGACGCGAAGAGCTGGTGAAGGCCTTGCGCCGCGAGGGCCTCCCGGTGCAGAAGCTCACGAAGTCGGCTGCGCTCGTGAGTGTGGCCGAGGCGATGCACTACGCCGACCTCGACGCCTTGCACGCAGCGATCGGTGAGGGTCATGTGTCCGCCCGATCTGTAGCGCAGCGGTTGCAGCGCGAGCTGCGCGGGGGAGAGGAGCAGCTCCCGGTCACGACGCAGCGTCCACCAACGTCGGCCCGCGGTCGTCGTGCGGTCGGCGTGCACGTGGAAGGGCTCGACGACGTCATGGTGCGTTTGTCACGGTGCTGCACGCCGGTACCTGGCGACGAGATCATGGGCTTCGTGACCCGTGGGCGTGGGGTCTCGGTGCACCGCACGGACTGTGCGAATGCTGCCGCCCTTTCCTCCCAGGCGCAACGGGTCATTGAAGTGGAATGGGACCACGACGAGACTGCGACGTTCGTCGTCGCCGTGGAGATCGAGGCGCTCGATCGTTCGCAACTGTTGCGCGACGTGGCCCAGGTGCTGTCCGAGCACCACGTGAACATCCTCACGAGTACCTCGCAGACCAGCAGCGATCGGGTCGCTCGTTTTCGTTTCGAGTTCGAGCTGGCTGACCCGAGCCATCTCGATTCGTTGCTCAAGGCGGTCCAACGGGTCGACTCCGTGTACGACGCCTATCGCGTCCTTCCCGGCGCGTCCGCGGTCGGCCGGCACTGAACCAGTCCGCTCCTTTCGCCCAAACCCCTTTACCCCAAGTTCGCCGCACCTTCCGTCGTACGATGCGGACGTGACCGAAGACGCTGGCGCCATCTACCGCGCGCCGGTCGGTACCCACGACGTCCTGGCGCCCGAGTCGACCCGCTGGATCGAGGTGGTGCGGCGCTTTGCCGACCGCGCTGAGCGCTTCGGCTACGGGCTCGTGATCACACCGCTGTTCGAGCACGCAGAGGTTTTCGAGCGGGTCGGCGCTTCCACCGATGTGGTGCGCAAGGAGATGTACGAGCTGACCGACCGTGGGGGTCGCCGTCTGGCGCTGCGCCCCGAGGGCACGGCGCCGGTGGTGCGGGCCTACGTGCAGCACCACCCGACCCCGCCGTGGAAGGCGTGGTACGTAGCCCCCAACTTCCGGTACGAGCGGCCGCAGAAGGGTCGGTATCGCCAACATTGGCAGCTCGGCGCCGAGGTGCTCGGCATCGACGACCCCGATGTTGACGTCGAGGTCATTGCGTTCGCGCACGGGTTTTACGTCGATCTCGGGCTGCGCCAGGTGCGTTTGCGGATCAACTCGATGGGGGCCCCATCGGACCGCGCGGTCTACATCGACGTGCTGCGCAAGTACCTGCTCGACCACGGCGCGAGCCTGGGCGAGGAGTTCCTCACCCGTGCCGAGCAGCACCCGTTGCGCGTGCTCGACGCGAAGAAGGAAGAGTGGCAGGACGTCATCGAGCGCGCACCCCAGCTCACTGAGTACCTGGGCGATGCAGCGCGCGTGCACTTCGAGCGGGTCCAGGAAGGTCTCGAGGCGCTCGCGATCCCGCATGAGCTCTCGCCCCGTCTCGTGCGCGGCTTCGACTACTACACGAGCACGACGTTCGAGTTCGCCAGCGACGCGCTGGACGCAGCGCAAGACGCGGTGGGCGGCGGTGGTCGCTACGACCAGCTGGCCGAGGAGATGGGTGGCAAGCCCACGCCGGGGATCGGCTTCGGCATCGGGATTGAGCGCGTGTTGATCACGTGTGAGGCCGAAGGCGTGACGGTTGGCGGCGACGGTCCCGCGCTCGACGCGTTCGTGATCGACAATGGTCTCGGTGAGGCCTCGACGCTCCTCGTTGCCGCGCTCCGCGAGGCCGGCCTCAGAGCCGACCGCGCGTATGGCGGACGATCGGTGAAGGCCCAATGGAAGCTCGCCGACCGGTCGCGTGCTGCGTACGGAGTGATGTTGGGCGCCGACGAGCTTGCGCGTGATGCCGTCGCCGTGAAGGACCTCGCGACCTCCACGCAGATCGAGATCCCGCGCGAGCAGGTTGCCGGGTGGCTCCTCGCCCGCCGAGAGGAGCGATCGAAGTGATGCGCACACACATGGCCGGGGAACTGCGGCGCGAGCACATCGGTGCCGAGGTCGCGTTGTGCGGTTGGGTGGCGAACCGGCGCGACCACGGCGGGGTGATCTTCATTGATCTCCGTGACGCGGCCGGACTCGTGCAAGTGGTGCTCGACCCGCAAGCGGTGGGTGGTGTCGATCCACACAGCATCCGATCCGAGTTCGTCCTGCGCATCGTTGGTGCGGTGCGCGACCGTCCGGCGGGCACGGTGAACACCGATCTCGCGACTGGTGAGCTGGAAGTCGCCGCCACGACCGTCGAGGTTCTCAACGCGTCCGAGCCCACACCGATCCCGATCGATGACCGCGTCGACGCCGACGAGATGCTGAGACTTCGGTACCGCTACCTCGACCTGCGCGGCGGGCGCCTGCAACGCAACCTCCGACTCCGGGCCAAGGTCAACCGTGCCGTTCGCGAGTCGCTTGATGCGCGTGGCTTCGTCGAGGTCGAGACGCCGATGCTCATCGCGTCGACTCCCGAAGGTGCACGCGACTTCGTGGTGCCGTCGCGACTCTCGCCCGGCGCGTTCTATGCGTTGCCCCAGAGCCCGCAGCTGTTCAAGCAGCTCCTGATGGTCGGTGGGTTCGATCGCTACTACCAGATCGCGCGTTGCCTACGAGATGAGGACCCGCGCGCCGATCGGCAGTTCGAGTTCACCCAGCTCGACGCCGAGCTGAGCTTCGCCACGTCCGACGACGTGATGGAGGTGATCGGCGCGGTCGTGACCGCGGCGATCGAGACCGCCACCGGGCAAGCCGCACCGGCGGTCGAGCACCTCACCTGGCACGAGGCGATGGAGCGGTTCGGGAGCGACAAGCCCGACCTGCGGTTCGGTCTCGAGCTGATCGACGTGTGCGAGGTGTTCGCGGCTACGGAGTTCCGGGCGTTCCAAGCCGATGTGGTGAAGGCCATCCGCGTCCCTGGCGGCGCGGAGTTCGGACGGAACCGCCTCGACGGGTTGGTCGAGCGGGCGAAGCATCTTGGTGCGGCCGGCTTGGTGTGGATGCGCGTGCAAGAGGGTGGTGCCCTCGATTCGCCTGTCGCCAAGTTCCTGTCCGAGGCGGAGGTCCTCGGTCTCGTCGACGAGACAGGCGCGACCGCGGGAGACTTGCTGTTGCTCGCGGCAGGCGAGCGTCCAATCGTGCGCCGCGTGCTCGGCACCATCCGTCTCGATCTGGCCCGCCCGCCGGTGCACGAGGGTCCGATGCGCCTGGTCTGGGTGACGGACTTTCCGTTGTTCGAAGGGATCGAGGACGGGCGTCCGATCCCCGCACATCACCCGTTCACGACACCGCACCCTGACGACATC
>SHVJ01000015.1 GCA_009694295.1 Acidimicrobiia bacterium | reverse complement strand
GCCATTCCCGGTGGCGTCCAATGAGAGATGAATGCCAGCGACTCCTCGTCGACGACGAGTGCTGTCTCTTCCGCCGCTTCTCGCACGGCAGCGCGGCGAGCCGCGGTCTCGATGTTGGAAGCGCCCTCGCGGTCGATGTCATCAATGCGTCCGCCCGGAAAAACCCACATACCACCGAACGCGAGCTTCGAGTTCTTCTTGAGCATCAGCGTCTCGCAGCCGGCGGCCGTCTCGCGTACCAGCACCACCGTGGCCGCAGGGATCGGATCGCCCTCGACCCGCGTGCCGTCGCGGAACCAACGCTCGAAGTTGGTGACCTCGCTCACGCGCTGGGCTCGCGCACGTGAAGACCAGCGGCACGGTAGATCGCGTCGATCACCCGCATGTTCGCGATCGCGTCCGCGGGCGTGGTCGGGTACGGCGCGCCTTCTTGCACCGCGGCGGCGAACGCCTTGAGCTGGTACCAGTAGGTGGTCTCGCCCTTCACCTTCTCCTTACGACGCGCCTTCACGCCTGAGCGCGGATCGGTCGTGCGCACAACGACCTTGTGGAAGTACTGCGGGCCCGTCATGTTCACGATGTCCATCGTGCCGAGCGACGCAGTGACCTTGCCGCGCAGGCTCAGCAGTCGTTTTGACCACATCGCGGTCTCGATGCTCCCGGTGCGACCATCGGCGAAGCGCAGCTCTGCCCTCGTCGCACGATCGACTTCAGGCCTGGCGCACTTCATCTCGGCCGAGACCACTTCCGGCTCGGCGGCAGCCAACGTGCGCAGCTGGTGTACGGCGTAGCAGCCCGCGTCCATCAGTGAGCCGCCCGCGAGATCGAGCTGCCAGCGAATGTCTTTCCCCGTCGGACCGAAGGGTGGGAGCGGGAAGCACATGCGTGTCTCGATGCGCTGGATCTCGCCCAGCTCACCGCTCGCGATGATTTCGAGCAGGCGGGCCACCAGCGGGTGGTACCGGTAGTGGAACGCCTCCATCACCACGAGGCCCGTCCGGTCGGCGACCGCGGCGACACGTTCGGCTTCTTCTGCGTTCGCAGTGAACGGCTTCTCGCACAGCACGTGCTTGCCCGCTTCGAGCGCAGCGATCGTCCAGCGCCCGTGCAGCCCATTGGGCAAGGGGTTGTAGACGGCCTGCACGTTAGGGTCAGCCAGCAACGCGTCGTACGAGTCGTGCACGGTCGGGATTCCGTGCTTGGCCGCCACCTTCTCGGCGCGCGTCCGATCGCGGGCCGCGATCGCCACGATCTCGACTTCCGGCACCGTCTTGGCCGGCGTGAACAACGCCGATGGCGTGATCTTGGCGGCGCCCAGCGTCCCGATCCGCAAGGGCTCTGTCATCCGCCCTCAATCTAGGAGCAGGCGAGCGGATCCGACGGCTCCTCAGCCCGATACCCACAGCAAACCAGCGAGCGCGACCAGAAATTGGAGCAGGCGAGCGGATCCGACGGCTCCTCAGCCCGATACCCACAGCAAACCAGCGAGCGCGACCAGAAATTAGGCTCCCCCCGGGATGTTGAACGGTATGCGGGTCGTCGACTGCTCCACAGGCATTGCCGGTGGATACTGCACGAAGCTCCTCGCCGACGCGGGCGCCGACGTGGTGAAGGTCGAGCCTGCGGGTGGCGATCCGCTGCGCACGTGGCGCTCAGGTGCGCTGTTCGAGTTCCTACACACGTCGAAGCGGTCGATCGTCGGCGCGCCCGACGCCGCCGACGTGCTCGACCTGTGTGCACGCGCAGACATCGTCGTAGAAAGTGGCCGCCCCGGCACCTTTCCCGCCGAGGCGCTCTTCGAGCGCCGTCCCGATCTGGTGATCGCATCGATCACTCCCTTTGGGCAAGAGGGACCGTGGGCCCAATGGGCCGCGACCGAGTTCACGCTCCAGGCGTGGTGCGGCTCGACAAGCTCGCGCGGACTTCCGGAGCAGCCACCGGTCGCCGCGGGCGGACGCATCGGTGAGTGGGTAGCGGGCACGTACGCCGCGGTCGGCGCGCTCGCGGCAACGTTCACTGCGGCTCGGACCGGTGCCGGCGAGCATGTTGACGTTGCCTGGCTCGAGGCCATGAGCATCTCGATGAACACGTTCACCTCGGTGTTCGCCGAGCTCTCGGGTTGGCCCGACATGCGCCGCCCCATCCGAACGATCGAGATCCCCTCGATCGAGCCGAGCGCCGACGGCTTTGCATCGTTCACCACCAACTCGGCCCCCCAATGGGCGTCGTTCCTCGTACTCATTGATCGCCATGACCTCGACAACGACAAGGACCTCGCGGGCGCGCTCGGGCGTTTCAAACGTCGCGACGAGGCGCTCGAGATCATCAGGGCGTACACCACCCAGCACACGACAGCCGAGCTCCTCGATCTCGCCACGGAGCTGCGCATCCCGTGCGGCCCGGTTGGTAATGCCGAGACCATCACCACGTTCGACCAGTTCGTCGACCGCGGCACGTTCGTGCCCAACCCGAGCGGCCGCTTCGTGCAGCCGCGCGTGCCGTATCGCATCTCCGGCCTGTCGCCGCGCCCCTTCGACCCCGCCCCCGACCTCAACGAGCACGCCAGAGCGATCGACTGGCCCGAAGAGCGTGTTCTGGAGAGCGTGGTGGGCGCGACGCACCTCGCAGGATCTCCAGAAGGTGGGGGTGGGCTGCCGCTCGAGGGGATTCGGGTGCTCGACCTGACGGCGTGGTGGGCGGGGCCGGCAGCAACTGCGATGCTGGCCAACCTCGGCGCTGACGTCATCAAGATCGAGTCGATCACCCGGCCCGACTTCATGCGCTACACGAGCGTCAAGCCGCCGACCTTCGACGGCTGGTGGGAGTGGGGACCGCTCTACCACGGCGCGAACAACTCCAAGCGCGGCATCACGCTCGACCTCACTCGACCGGTTGGCCGCGAGCTTGTGTTGCGCATGTGTGAGAGCGCCGACGTGATCCTCGACAACTTCACGCCGCGCGTCATGGAGCAGTTCGAGCTCGACTGGGAGCACGTGAGTGCAGTGAACCCACGCCTGATCCAGGTTCGTATGCCCGCCTATGGGCTCGGCGGACCGTGGCGCGACCGCACCGGGTTCGCACAGACCATGGAGGCGATCACCGGTATGGCCTGGGTCACGGGTTGGCCCGACGGCCCGCCGGTCATCCCACGGGGTGCGTGCGATCCGCTCGCGGCACAGCACGCTGTGTTCGCAACGCTGCTCGCGCTGCGCGATCGCGAGACCTCAGGTGAGGGACGCTTCGTGGAAGTCACAATGATCGAAGCTGCGCTGAACATCGCGGCGGAACAGCTCGCTGAGTTCGGCGCCACCGGTGAAGTGCTCGGGCGCACCGGCAACCGCGGCCCGACGGCCGCCCCACAGAACCTGTACGCATGCGAAGGTCACGAGGAGTGGCTCGCACTTGCGATCGAGAACGACGAGCAGTGGGACCGACTCCGCGAGTTCCTGGGCGCGCCAGCATGGGCTGATGACCCGGCGCTCGACACGACCGACGGTCGCCGTGCCGCACACGATCAGATCGACGAGGAGATCGAGCGGTTCTGCAAGGACCGCGACGCCCGCACGTTGGCGATGGACCTCGCGGCCTGCGGTGTCCCCGCCGGATATGTCACCGACGGGCGCGACATCGCCGTAAACCCGCAGATGCTCCACCGCGGCTTCTTCGAGGTCGAGCACCACGCGGTGACCGGCCCGCACAACATCCCCACGATCCCGTTCCGCTTCGCACGACACGACCGCGGCTGGGTGCACCGACCCGCACCCACACTCGGCCAGCACAACGACGAGGTGCTGCGTGAGCTGCTCGGGCTGTCCGACGAGGAGCTCGCCGCACTGCGGGCCGATCAACTCATCGGCGAACGACCGGTCGGCGCATGAGCCCAACACCCGCCGCGGCGCCAGACTGGGGCTGGGCCACCGAGTACGAGAACGTGAGCGGCGAAGTCGCGATCTGTGGCGTCGGTGAGTCCGATCACTCCAAGGCATCGGGACGCACGACACGGGACATCGTCGGCCAAGCCGTGGAGCGCGCGCTGGCCGATGCCGGTCTCGAACCGCGCGACGTCGACGGTTTGATGTACATCTCGATGCCCGACCAGATGGATGTGGCGGGGTTCCACGAGTACTTCGGCACCGATCACGACATGTGGGAGTCGAAGGGCGGCGGCGGCATGACCCACGCGGCCGCCGCGCCGTACGAAGCCGCACACGCGCTCCGCGATGGCTTGGCCAGCGTGATCCTCAACACGTTCGGCGTGGCCTGGGCCACGCAGCGCTCGAACATGGTCGGCGGTCCGGGTGAGTCGCATGCGCAGGAGCTGTTCAAGCAGAACCTCGAGATCCCAATGGGTTGGTTCCCACAGCCCGTGTACTTCGCCACGGTGGCCCGCCGGCACATGTTCGAGTTCGGCACCACCCAAGAGCAGCTCGGCGCCATCGCCGTTGCGCAGCGTCGCAATGCGAACCACACCCCCACTGCGGTGATGCACGACCGCACGCTCACGATGGAGCAGTACCTCGCCGCCCCCACAATCGTGGCGCCCTTTCGCAAGGAGGACTGCTGCCTCATCTCCGACGGCGGCGGTGCGTTCCTCATGACCAGCACCGAACGGGCGCGCGACATGGCGAAACCGGTGGTCGAAGTGGCCGGCGTCGGGCTCGGTAACTCCTCGACCGGCACGCACTGGGCGCAGCAACCTGCGTTCACGTCGACGCCACAGGTGTTCGCGGCACCGGTTGCGTTCGAGATGGCCGGTGTCACTCACGACGACATCGACCTCTACACCTGTTACGACCCGTTCACGATTCACACCTTGATGCAACTCGAAGACTCGGGCTTCTGCCCCAAGGGCGAAGGCGGCGCGTTCGTCGAGGGCGACACGCTGAACTTCGACTCCGGCAAGCTGCCCACCAACACCCACGGAGGCTTGCTCTCGCACGCGTACGTCCTGGGCATCGCTCACGTGGTGGAAGTTGTGCGCCAGGTACGCGGGGAAGCGGCGGCGCAGGTGCCCGGCGCCGAGATCGGGATCTACGGCGGCTACACCGGACCGCAAGCCGCCACCCTCATCCTGCGGAGGGTGCCCTGATGAACATGACACGCTGATGGATGTGCGACCGGCATTCCCGCTCCCCGACACCGCGTGGAAGCCGATCCACGAGTTCTGGGCTGGTGCGGCGGAGCACGAGCTGCGGATCCCGAAATGCGACGCGTGTGGTCGCCTCTGTTGGTACCCGCGGGAGAAGTGTCGGCACTGCAAGACCACGTCGTTCACCTGGCAGACCGTGAGCGGCCGAGGCACCCTCTTCTCTTGGGTCGTCGTCACCCATGCCTTTCTCCCGCAGTTCGCCGATCTTGTGCCGTTCGCGCCAGCACTTGTTGCGTTGGAGGAAGACCCGGCGGTGCGGCTCGCGACCCGGATCGTCGACTGTGACCTCGACGCGATCGAGTTCGAGATGCCGGTCGAGGTCACGTTCCGACCGATCTCGTTTGCCGGTGTCGACGGTGAAGTGACTGCACCCCTGTTCGTGCCCGCCCGATGAGCGAGGCATCCGTCAAGCAATTCGTCGAGCCCGACACGTTTATCCCGGTCGAACCCAAGTGGTGGGCGTCGAACTTCGGTGGGATGGTCGTGTTCGGTCTGTTCGCGGCGCGTTCTCGCTCGCGTCTCATGCGCGGCGGCTTCAAGCTCGCGGTGGCGGTACACGTGGTCGAAGCCGTGTACTCCTACGACCGGGCGCGCCGCGCCGGATTCCACACGAGCGCCGGACGCTGGGCGCTGCAAACGTTGGGCGTGGGGTTTCCATCACTGCGAGCGCTGAACGAGGCGATCGCAGATACGGCTACCGACCGAGCTCCGGCCACATCCTGACGGCGTTGTCGCCGAGGTATCCGACGCGGTGCTCGTCGGAGAGCTTTGCGGCACCCTTGCGCCCCCACTCGACGAGCTCCGCATACGGGCGGTCGTGGGTCTGGGAGTAGTCGGACCCCCACATCAGCCGCCCGTCGAAGCGCGCTGCGAGCTCCGCGACGACCTCGGGCGCGTCACCGTGCTGGGCCATCAGATCCAACGCGTTCGACGTCACCTTGAGCCAGAGGTTCGGGAACTCGGCCAATGCGGCGAGCGCGTCGGGAACGCCTTGTGAGAAGCCGGCGAACCCGCAGTGGTCGAGCGCGATCGGGATCGGCGGGATCCCAGGCAGCGCCGCTGCGAGCTCTTCCAATCGGTTTTCGAGGATGCAGACAACGGCCGGTACACCGAGTGCCGCGATCTCCTCCCAGAGGGAGTGCGGCTCCGAGAGGCTTCCCTTCTCGAACGCCACCCACCGAATGCCGCGCATCCCTTCATCGCGAACCGCGTGTCGTGCAGTCGTGATCGGATCGTCTGCGGTGACGTCCACGACCGCCACGCTCGTACACCGATCGGGAAACCGCCGCGCGCTCTCGGCGCAGTATCGGTTGTCGTCAAGATAGGCAGTGAAGGCTTGTACGAGTACTGCCGCGTCAACACCAGCAGCGCCGATGACGTCGAGCAGGGGCTCCACCGCGCAGGGGTTGGTGCGGAACCAAGCATCCGGCTGGCCGCTCGGATTCAGCGGGAACCGTTCCTCATCGGGGCTGATCACGTGCACGTGCGTATCGACAAGCATCATGTCTCTCCCGCGATTGCCGGTTGCGATGTGAGCAGCGCGTCGGCATGCACCGGTGACCCTTGGTCGATCGATTCGTTCAGGGGCTCCATGGCATCGAAGAAGAACACCGCGAACAGGGCGAAGACGAAGACGATCGAGCCACCGCCGATCACCGTCGCCCGCAGTCCAGCAAGTTCGCTGATGGCTCCGCCTGTGAGCGAACCCAGTGGCACGCCCGCCATCAGCCCCATCAAGTAGATCGACAGCACCCGCCCTCGGTGGCTCTCTTCGACCCGGGCTTGGATGGTCGTGTTCAGCGACACTGCGATGAACATGTACGCAGCTCCCATGGCGGCCAGTCCGACGATGCCGACGGAATACACGGGCGCGCTCCCCAACAGAATCTCGCCCGCGGCGAAGAGGACCAGTCCTGCCATCGCGAGCCGCGATCGCCGAACGCGATCACCGAACACGAGCGAGAAGAACGTCCCGAAGACCGCGCCAAGTCCAAACGCGGCCACCATGAATCCGTATTCGGCTTTGCCCACCTCGAACACCCGACGCGCGATTGGTGCACAGAGCTGGATCACCGACGATCCGAAGAACGACACGACCAGGATCGTGACGACAGGGATCACGAGGGCTCGTCGCTCCCGTACATATCGCACTCCCGCACGGAAGTGCTCGAGTACCCGCGGCACTTCCGCGGCAATCTCGACCTCGCGCGGATGGATGGCGACGAGCGCAACGAGGACGAGCATGAACGACGCGGCGTTGAAGAGGAACGCCGTGCTCGGGCCGAATTCAGCCAGAACGACACCGGCGAGCGCCGGGCCGAACGCCCTGGCCGCGGTGAACTGCACCGAGTTGAGTCGGATGGCGCTGAACATGTGCTCGTGGGGCACGAGCTGTGGGATGAAGGACTGCCATGCCGCGAGGCCGAGCCCGGAGCCAAGACCCGAGACGAGCAGAAGCGCGACGATCGATCCTGGACTGGCCGCACCCGACACCCAGAGCACGTAGAGCCCGAACGCGGCCACCATCATGATTCCTTGTGCAACTAACACCAGTTGCTTACGCGGGTACCGATCGGCCAGCGACCCCGAGATCGGACCCATCACGAGCGACGGACCGAACGCCATGAACGCCGCGAAGCCCACCCACGTCGCCGAGTGGGTCATGCGGAGGATCACAAACGGCACCGTGATCGTCTGCATCCAGTTACCGGAGTTGGAGACGAGAGCAGCGCTCCAGAACACGCGGTAGTCCCGAGAGCGGAAGGCTGCGAATGCGCCGGGAAGCTCGTCGCTCACGAGTCCATGCTGAGCGCGTTGAACGGCCCGGCCAGGTATCCCCCGTCGATCACGAACTCCGCGCCGGTGCAGTACGCACTGGCATCCGATCCGAGCCAGCACACGAGCTCGGCGACCTCTTCGGGCTCACCGATGCGTCCAAGTGGATTCGACGACGCGAGTGCTGGGCGCATGTCGAAGCCACCCCAGCTCTCGGGCTGGACCATCGGCGTGTCGATCGGGCCGGGGTGCACGGAGTTCACCCGGACCCCTTGACGTCCAAGCTCGAGGGCCGCCGTCTTGGCCAACCCGCGCAGCCCGAACTTGCTCGTGACGTACCCGGCGATGCCGCCCGCGGCCACGAAGCCGTTCACCGACGAGATGAGCACGATCGATCCTCCGCGACCACCACCATTCATGGCGTCACTCATGTCTCGGCCCATGTGCGGCGCCGCGGCACGAATACCCAGGAACGCTCCGATGAGGTTGATGTCGAGCACGCGCCGGTACTCGTCGGGATCGGTATCGACGATCGGCCGCGGCATCGGCGAGATGCCGGCGTTGCTCACGAGGATGTCGAGTCGACCAAACCGCTGGGTTGCAACTCCCACCGCCGAGTCCCAGTCGGCTTCGCTCGTGACGTCGAGATGGCAGTACGCGGCACGGTCGCCGATCTCGGCGGCGACCGCTTCTCCCTCATCGTCGAGCACATCGCCAAGCACGACGCTGGCGCCCTCGGCCACGAACAGCCGTGCCTCCGCAGCGCCTTGGCCGCGGGCCGCGCCGCTGACGAGCGCCACCTTCCCGTCGAGTCGCCCCACCTCAGGGAAGTGTGTCGGGGACATGGTCGAGCTTGTACAGCGCCTTGCAGTTGTCGTGCAGCATGGCCTTGACCTGGTCCTTGGGCACGCCGCGGAAGTTGCGCTCGATCGAGACGCGGTTGTTGGGCCACTCTGTTCCGGTATGCGGATAGTCCGTGGACCACATGATGTGCTCGAGGTTCAGACGGTGCCGCAGCTCGATGCCGACAGTGTCGACCATGAAGGTGGCGTAGAAGTTCCGGTAGAAGATGCGACTCGGCATGGTGTGCATCTGCTCGGCGCCGCCCGTGAACCACCGGTACCGCAGGAACATGTCGTCGACCTGTTCGAGCAGCGTGGGGATCCAACCGATGTTCGCTTCGACGAGCAGCAACTTGAGCTTCGTGAAGCGCTCGAAGATACCTGAGAAGATCAAGTCGCAGACGACGGGCAACGTGTTGGCCCCCGCCTTGCTCGCACCGGCGACACCCATGAACGCGAGCGAGTCGAACGCGGGTGGTCGCGAGACCGCGGCGCCTTTCACAAAGCTGCCGATGTGCGCAGCCACGGGAATGTCGGCGTCCTCGACGAACGACCAAAATGGATCGTCTTCCGGTGCCGGGTCGAGGCTCCCATTGGGGAATGCCGACGCCACCACACCTCGGTGCCCGAGATCCAGGCAGTACTTCGCCTCGTCGATGGCATCGTCGACGCTCGTGGTGGGCAGGATCCCCTGGCCGATGAGGCGACCGTCGGAGCCCTCACAGAACTCGGCGAGCCACTCGTTGTACGCGCGGACGCACGCGCGTTGGAGCTCACGGTCAGAGCCGTAGACCTTTGCTCCTCCCAACGTGACGCTCGGGTAGAGCACCTGGAGCCAGATGCCGTCGGCGTCCATGTCGGCCAGGCGAGCTTTCGTGTCGAAGCTGCCCGGCCGCATCTCGTCGTACGTGATGCCACTGGCCTTGAACTGGAGATACGACAGCCCAGCCGTGGCGGTGAGACCGACGGGCCGCATCGACTTGCCGTCGTCGAACGACCACACATCGCCGTTGTCCGTGTGCACGACCTTGGGTGCACGCTCGCGCAACTTGGCCGGCACGCGGGTCTCCCACGTGTCGGGCGGCTCATTGACGTGGGCGTCGGCATCGAGGATCGGGTAATCGATGCTGGCGACCTCGCTGAAGATGTCCTGGCTCATGACCGCCAATCCGACCACTTGCGACCGTGGGCCGCAACTGCGAGGGTCACCCAGCATGTCGACCGCCTCTTCCGTCCAGGGAACGTGCGATCCACGGTTCTCCGGGGTCCGCGACGCCTTCGCCGCCGGGTTCGCCGACGGGCGCGAGCTGGGTGCTTCCCTTGCTGTCGAGATCGAAGGAATGTTGGTCCTCGACATCTGGGGCGGCTCGGCCAACGCGGCCCACACACGTGCATGGGAACCCGACACGATCGCATGCAGCTTCTCGTGCACGAAGGGACTGGCCGCGATCGCGCTCTTGATGCTCGTCGATCGCGGCGTCGTGGACCTGGACGCGCCGGTGACGAAGTGGTGGCCCGAGTTCGGCGGCGCCAACAAGGACACGATCCTCGTGCGCTGGCTGCTCACGCACGAAGCCGGGATGTCGGCGATCACCCGGCCGATGCCGTTCGGTTCCCTCTCCGACTGGGAGGCGATGACCGACGCGCTCGCCGCCGAGGCGCCGTCGTGGGAGCCAGGCACCGCGCACGGATACCACGGGGTCACGTTCGGCCATCTCGTCGGTGAGGTGTTGCGCCGGGCCGATGGCCGCACCATCGGCACGTTTCTCCACGACGAGATTGCGGCGCCGCTCGGTATCGACTGCTTCCTCGGCTTGCCCGACAGCGAGGACGCTCGCACGGCCGACATGAGCATCGAGCTCGTAGAAGGTGCACCGACCTTCTTCTCGCATTGGAAGCCCGACGGATTGGGTCCCAAGTCGTTCGGGAACCCGCCCGACTGCAACGTGATCGAGCACACGAACTCGCGCGCCTTTCGAGCGGCCGAGATCCCCGCGGCCAACGCCCACACGAACGCCCGCGCCCTCGCGCGCATCTACGGTGCGCTCGGACGCGGCGACATCCTCTCTCCTGCTCTGGTCGCCGAGGCCGGCCGCATCCATGTGGACGGGCTCGACGTGGTCATGGATCTCCCAACCCGCTTCGGGCTGGGGTTCGAGATCACGATGCCCCAAGGCGACTTCTCGTTCGGCCCCGGTGCGCGCTCCTTCGGACACAACGGATCCGGCGGATCGCTCGGGTTTCTCGACCCTGATGCTGGCGTCGCCTTCGGCTACGTGATGAACCGCATGCAATGGACCACCCGGCGCGACGATGCTCGCTGGTTCCCGATCCTCGACGCGCTGTACGCGGCACTCTGAAGAGCAATTCGTGAATCTCTCAGTCCTCTTCCCGGAGACCCGTTCGATCAAGCACGTGGTCTCGTTGGCTCAGCGCAGCGAGGCGCTCGGGTTTCACGCCATGCACCTCGGCGCGGCGTTCGGCATCGATCCAATCATGGCGCTCGCGCTGGCTGGGTCCGAGACCGACCGCATCATCCTCGGGACCGCGGTGATCCCGTCATGGCCTCGCCATCCAGTGGTGGTTGCCCAACAAGCCGCGACCGCCAACGCAGCGTGCGGCGGGCGCTTCCGGCTGGGCGTGGGTCCATCGCATCCACCCGTCATGGGGATGTACGGGATCCCGTACGACCGGCCGGTTTCGCATACGCGTGAGTACGTCACGATCGTCCGGACGTTGCTCGCCGACGGCAAGATCACCTTCGCGGGCGACCACTACAAGGTCACCGCGTTCCTCGACGTCGAGGACGGCGGCACTCCCCCCGTGATGATCGGCGCGCTCCATGAACAGATGTGCCACGTCGCCGGCGCACACACCGACGGTGTGATCCCCTGGTTGACCCCACCGCGGTACATCGCTGACGTGGTCGCGCCTGCGGTTCGGGCCGGGGCCGCATCGACCGGGCGCGGAGCACCACCAATCGTGGTGCAGCTCCCCTGCTACGTGTCGACGGACGGCGCCGCAGTCCACGCGGCTGCCCGTGAGGATCTCGCCATCTACGTGCACATGCCGGCATACGCCGACGTGCTCGCCACAGTCGCCGACGTCGACGTCGCCACGGTTGGCGCGGGAGGTTGGACCGACGCGTTCACCGACACCGTCGTTCCATGGGGCGACACCGCGGCGATCGCCGCTCGACTGCGCGAGTATGAGCAGGCGGGAGCCGACGAAGTCGTGCTCTCCCCGTACGGCTGTGGCGCCGACCCGGCGCACAACTTCAACGAAGCCCTGGAGGCCCTCGGTGACATCGCCCGCTCCTGAAGCAGCCAAGCACGAGGCCACCGTGCACGAGCTCTTCCAACGCATGTCATCTCGTGACTTCGAAGGCGCCGTTGCGTTGCTTGCCGACGACGTGGAGTTTGACTTGGCGTTCGCTCCAGAGTTCTTCGAGATGCCGGTTCGCGGTCGCGACGCCATGCACGCGCTCATCACCAACGTCATCGGCGCGATGTTCGACCCGTTCCGACTCGAGGTGACCACCACGTACCCGGGCGCGGACGGCAGCACACTCGTCGCCGAGTATGTGAGTGACGCCATCGTGAAGAGCAACGGTCGCCCGTACGTAAACCGCTACATCGGAATCTTCCGTTTCGGTGACGGCGGGATCACGTTCTGGCGCGAGTACCACAACACGGAAGTCGCGACCGCCGCGATCTCCTGATCTCGGTGAGCACCAAACACAACAAAGAGGGAGACACGATGGGCACGACGGCCGAGGTTCGCGAGTTCGCGACGGGTCTCCAGTTTCCCGAAGGTCCGATCGCGATGCCCGACGGCAGCGTGCTCGTGGTGGAGATCCGGCGCGGCACGTTAAGTCGCTGCAACACCGATGGCACCGTCGACGTCGTCGCCGATCTCGGTGGTGGCCCCAATGGTGCGGCCATCGGTCCTGACGGAGCGTGCTACGTGGTCAACAACGGCGGGTTTCTGTGGAGCGAGCTCGACGGCATGATCATCCCCTTCGACCTGACGAACATGAGCAACCAGCCGGCCGACTTCAATGGTGGTTGGATCAACCGGGTCGATCTCGACACGGGTGAGCACTCCGTGCTCTACAAAGAGTGCGAAGGCATGACCTTCCGAGGCCCGAACGACATCGTCTTCGACACCGACGGCGGGTTCTGGTTCACCGACTTCGGGAAGTCACGGGCCCACGACACCGACCGCGGCGGCTTGTACTACGCCACCGTCGACGGCAAGTCGGTGACGCAGGTCGCGCGCGGGCTACTCGGGCCGAATGGTGTGGGCCTGTCTCCTGCGGGCGACCGCGTCTATGTGGCCGAGAGCTATACCGGCCGGTTGAACGCCTGGGACATCACCGGTCCTGGCACGGTCGCGACTCCGATGGCGACCGTGCTCGAAGCAACGAAGGGGCACTTCGATTCACTCGCCGTCGAAGCCGGTGGCGCGGTCGTGGTCGCGGCGATCGGTGCAGGGCTGTGTGTGGTCCAGGTCGACGGAGGTCACGAGTACGTCGCCCTCCCCGACCGGTTCACTACCAACGTCTGCTTCGCAGGCAACGACATGAAGACCGCGTACGCGACGCTTTCGGGCAGCGGACGCCTCGTGGCCCTCGATTGGCCCCGCCCGGGCCTCAAGCTCGCGTTCTAGGCGAATTTCGGTGTCCACGGTCCAGGAGCTGATCCAAGTGCGAGCCGCCGACGGCGATCGCATTGCGCTCCGCTTCGAGGATGACGCATGGACTTGGGCTGAGTACGTCCAGGCATGCACGCAACGCGCTGGCTACCTGCTTGCCGAACTCGACCGCGCTGCGCCTCGCCACGTGGGGTTGTTGCTCGACAACGTGCCGGAGTTCGTAATGTGGATGGGCGCGGCGGCACTTACGAACGATGTGCTCGTCGGCATCAACCCGACTCGGCGTGGCGCTGAGCTCGAACGCGACATCCGTCACACCGATTGCCAGGCCATCGTCACCGAGCGTCGCCACCTCTCCCTCTTGGACGGCCTCGATCTCGCGGCGGCGCGGGCCGACGTGCTCGTCGTGGACGAGGATGGCTACGACGACGCGCTCGCCCCGTACCACGACGCATCGCTGCCCACTCTCGATATCGATCCGGTCGCGCCGTACTGCTTGCTCTTCACATCGGGCACGAGCGGCGCGCCGAAGGCGTGCATCCTGTCGCAGGAGCGGCTCGTCCGCTCGAGCACCGGACTCACGATGATGCAAGCGCTCACAGCCGACGATGTCATGTACTGCACGATGCCGCTCTTCCACTCGAACGCCGTGATCACGTCTTTCGGCCCATGGCTGATGTCGGGTGCCGCGCTCGTGCTGCGCCGACGGTTCTCGGCGTCGGGGTTCCTTCCCGACGTGCGCAAGTACGGGGTGACCTACTTCAACTACGTCGGCAAACCCCTCTCGTACATCCTGGCCACCCCCGAGCAGACCGATGACGCCGAGAACACGCTCACCCGCGTGTTCGGCAACGAAGGCGCCGACCTCGATATCGAACGCTTCGCCACCCGCTTTGGGTGCCGCGTCGGCGACGGCTACGGATCAACGGAAGGCGGCGCCAACATCAATCGGATGCCCGACATGCCGAAGGGCGCACTCGGCATCGGCCCAGAAGGCACATCGATCGTGAACTCGGAGACCGGCGAGGACTGCCCACCCGCTCGCTTCGATTCCGATGGTCATCTCCTCAACGCCGAGGAAGCCATCGGCGAGATCGTGAACAAGCATGGTGCGGCGTCGTTCGAGGGGTACTACAAGAACGACGAAGCCGACGCGCAACGGGTGCACGACGGCTGGTACTGGACCGGCGATCTTGGCTACTGCGACGAGAATGGCTGGTTCTACTTCGCCGGACGCGACTACGAGTGGCTGCGGGTCGACGGCGAGAACTTCGCAGCTTCGCCGGTTGAGCGGATCCTGGCTCGTCACCCCGACGTAGTGCTCGCGGCCGTGTACGCGGTGCCCGACGAGGTGGTTGGCGACCAACTGATGGTCGCGCTGGAGCTCAAGCCGGGCACGTCGTTCGATGCCGCCGACTTCGACTCGTTCCTGGCCGAACAGTCCGATCTCGGCACGAAGTGGTCGCCGCGCTACGTCCGCGTGGTTGCGGCCCT
Source organism: Acidimicrobiia bacterium (assembly GCA_009694295.1). Taxonomy (GTDB): domain Bacteria; phylum Actinomycetota; class Acidimicrobiia; order IMCC26256; family PALSA-555; genus SHVJ01. The sequence goes on along the minus strand of SHVJ01000015.1, from coordinate 18,575 downwards.
CCCCGTCACCGAGACCCAGAAGATCCTGAAACGCCAGCTCCGCAACGAGCGCTGGGACACCTCTGATCCTGTCTGGTGGCGCGGGGACGCCAGCCAGGGCCTGCGCCCGATGAGTGATGATGACCGCCAGGCGTTGCGCAACCGCTTTACCGAGCGCGGCCGCAGCGCAGAGCTGGAGAAGACATGATTGATCTCTCAGGAAGAGTCGCCGTCGTCACCGGATCGGGCCGGGGCATCGGCCGGGCCGAGGCCACCCGCCTAGCGGCGTACGGAGCCAAGGTTGTGGTCAACGACCTCGGCGTGGCAACCGACGGCAGTGCGACCGACGAGTCGCCCGCCGACGAAGTGGTCAGCGAGATCACAGCCGCAGGTGGCGAAGCGGTTTCAGACCGGTCCGACATCTCGACCGCCGACGGCGGGGCCGCGCTGGTCCAGCGCGCAACTGACGAATGGGGCCGCCTCGACATCGTGGTGAACAACGCAGGCTTCGGACGGCCGCGCATGGCCTTCAACATGACCGAGGCCGAATGGGACGACGTCATCCGCGTTCACCTCAAGGGCACCTTCTCGGTGACGTCGCCCGCGTGTCGGTGGTGGCGCGAGGAAGCGAAGGCGGGCCGAGGCGGCTACGGACGCATCGTGAACACCGCCACCGGACTTCTCATGGCCGGCGGCGCGGGTCAGTCGAACTACGTGGCGGCCAAGGCGGGCGTCATGGCGTTCACCAACGCCGTTGCCACAGAGATGGCGCCGTATGGAGTGACGGCAAACACGATCATGCCGTCGGCGTACACGCGCCTCGCCGCGATCGGTTGGCGCTCGCGTCAGCATCGAGAAGCGGCGGCTGGCCCGATCGACGCGGGTGATCCCGTGCACGTCGCCGAGATGGTCTGCTACTGCGCGTCGCCGGAGGCCGGCTACTTGAGTGGCCAGACCTTCCAAGTGCGCGGCGGCATCGTGGAGCACATCCGTGCATGGGAGGTTGATCGCCTCGCCGAGCGCGGTGACCGCGGCTGGGCCGCGCCCGACCTCGCCGGCGAGATCCCCCGCATGTTCGGCGCGGGCGCCAAGCCCGCCGAGCTCCCGCCCAAGGAGTGGCAGCAGGAGTACCAAGCGACGGGTACCGCGTCGACATCATCAACCCCACGCACCGACACGTTCTGAGCGCTCGGACACTGGAGGGCATCATGTCGATGGAGCTGGAGCGCATCAATCAGATGATCGAGCAGGCGCGCGACGTCATCACGGTGCGACGCGTGTTCGGTGAACCGGTCGAACGCGACGGCACCATCGTCATCCCAGCGGCTTCGGTGGTCGGTGGCGCTGGCGGCGGGGGTGGCGACGACGGCAAGGGAGCGATCGACACCGGCGGCGGGTTCGGCGTGGGCGCTCGTCCGGTCGGCGCCTTCGTGATCCGCAACGGGGACGTGACGTGGGAACCGGTGGTTGACCGCGAGCGTCAACTCGTGATCAACGCCGTGATCGCCGGCGACGCGCTCGTCCTCGCGCGACTGCTATTCCGCGGTCGCCATTGACATGGCCTTCTTCGATGTCGACTCGCATTTCATGGAACCACCCGATCTCTGGGCGAAACACATCGAGCCGGCACTGCGCGATCGCGCACCGGTCGGAGGCAATGACCGCGGTGGGATGACGATCGACCGTCACCTGCGCGTGCCCACCGTGCGCTGGCGTCGCCTCGCCGGCGGTCTCACGTCGCTCAACGAAGAGTGGGCGACGACCTACGGCCGTTACGACGAGCGGGGTTGGGATCCTGAGGCGTACGTGCTCGCAATGGATGATCAGGACATCAGTCGGATGGCGCTGTACCCGAGCCGCGGCCTCATGCAGGTCGCCGCAGCCGGTCTCGATCCGGCACTCGCCGCCGCCATCGTGCGCGCGTACAACGACTGGGCCGCCAAGTTCGTGGCCAACGTGCCCGATCGGCTGATGGCCGTCGGCCAACTTGACCTGCGTGATCCCGCGGCCGCGGCCGCCGAGGCGCGCCGCTGCGTCGAGCAGCTCGGCATGCACGCGTTCTTCGTGCTCCCCGAGCCGCCGCTCTCCGGCGTCACCCTGGAACGCGACTTCTACGACCCGCTGTGGGCAACGTTGGCCGAACTGGGTGTATCGCTCTCGCTGCACAACGTGGCCGGCACCGGACTCGGTCAGATCGGTGCCGATCGTTTCGGCGATTGGGCCCTCCCCCGCATTGCGGCTGCGTTCCCGCTCGAATCGCAGCTCACGCTCTTCTCGTTCCTGATGGGCGGCATCTGTGATCGACACCCGGGCTTGCGCGTGGTCGTGCTCGAGTCGGGCGCGGGATGGCTGCCGTTCTGGTTGTGGTGGCTCGACGAGCTGTACGAGCGTTACGTGGGCCTCGACGTCGAGGAACTCTCAGCAACCCCGGGCGAGCTGTTCCGACGGCAGTGCTTCGTGTCGGTAGAGATGGAAGAGCCACACCTGCGCCACACGATCGACGCACTCGGCATCAACTGCATTGTGACCGCAGCCGACTTTCCGCACCCGGAAGGCTCGTTCCCGAACGGCGTGCGCGAGTTCATGGCCCGTGACGATCTCTCCGACTCAGAGAAAGAACAGATTGCCTGGGACAACCCGCGACGGCTGTACGGCGTCGACTAGCCAGGATTAGCCGAACAACACCGGCAAGTGATTCGGTGCCCTGAAGGCCAAGCCGCTGATGTGTACGTCTTCGGCGTCGGGATCGAGGCGCAGGTTCGGGAGGCGGTCGAGCAGCGCGTTGATCACCACGGTCGTCTCCATGCGCGCGAGGTGCAACCCGAGGCACATATGCGGGCCGAAGGCGAACGCCATGTGCTGCTGCTGATCGCGGAACATGTCGAAGTCGTCGGGGCGGTCCCAGCGAGCCGGGTCGCGGTTGGCGCTCGCCATGCACACCTGAACCGGCGAGCCGGCCGGGATCGTGACGCCTTCAACCTCCATATCACGCGACGCGGTGCGCCCGATGCTTGTGAGCGGCGGCTCCCACCGCAGCCCTTCCTCGATCGCCTGCGGCATCAGATCGCGGTTCGCGCGCAACGCGTCGAGCTGTTCGGGGTTGGTCAGCAGCCCGAACATCAGGTTGCTCGACGACCGGTATGTGGTCTCCGCCCCGGCAGGCAGCAGCAGTCGGAGGAACGCGATGATCTCCTCGTCGGTCAGGCGCACACCATCGAGCTCGGCGTCGACCAACACGCTGATCACGTCGTCCTGTGGGTTCGCCCGCCGATCGGTGATGACTGACGTGAAGTAGTCGTAGAGCCACTGCGAAGCGATGAGCCCGCGATCGATATCCGAGATGATGCTGATCAGCTCGACGGCCTTGGCATGGAACTGCGGGAGATCGTCCACAGGAAGTCCGAGCATCGCCGCGATTACCTGCACCGGGAACGGGAAGAACAGCTCGCGAACGAGGTCCGCAGTTCCGCGGTCGACGAACTTGTCGATGTTCTCGGCGACCGTCGGTCCGACGATGTCAGCCTCCCAGCGCTCCATCGCTTTGCGCGTGAAAGCCTGCTGGACGAGCGACCGGTACTGGTGGTGCTCGGGCTCATCCATCTCGAGGATGGAGTGACCCATCAGGAGGCCAATGGTCTCGGCGTACCCCGACGACGAAAACGTCTCGCCATCCTTGAGGACCTGCTGCACCGCGGCGAACGACAGCACCGTGTGCGGCACTGCTTCAGAGTCGCCGAGCATCGCCTCTTCCATGCTCTGCTCGAGCCCGAACCGCGCCGACAGCGGGCCTGTTTGCACCGGGCACTCGGCTCGCAGCTCGTGGAACACGGCATGCGGGTCACGCACCTGCCCGATGCCGGCCGACTCGTCGAATGCGGCGAAGGGGTCGTACTCGGGGTCGAGATCTTGGTCCTGCACGTCGGTCATGGCTCCATGGTGCCACGCTCACACGGCGCATCGAACCGCTGGATAGCCTGCCCGCCCATGACCACGGAATCGGCGCATCCGCTGCTCTTCCAGTCCCTCCGAGTAGGGCCGGTCGAGCTGCGCAACCGGGTCATCTGCGGTGCGCACTTCACCATGTTCAGCGAGCCCAGCCCGGTCTGGGGCGAACCCGGCTTCTCCGGCCGGCGCTACGGGAAGTACCTGGCCGAGCGAGCCGCGGGCGGCGTGGCCGCGGTGATCGCGGGCGAGACGGCCGTCTCCCCCAACACCGGCTACAAGATGGCGAACAACGCCAACGGCTGGGACGAAGCCTGCATCCCGCACTACGAATCGCTTACCAGCCAGGTCCACGAGCACGGCGCGCTCGCCTTCATCCAGCTCACCCACTCCGGGGCGATGATGCTCGGCAACTGGTCGAAGCAGGTGGCCGTCGGCCCCTCGATGTCGCCCGACTACTTCGAGGCGCCCAAGGAGATGGACGCCGCCGACATCGCGGAGGCGATCGAGTACCACGTGCGCTGCGCCCGCAACGCGGTGGCGGGCGGCTTCGACGGCATCGAGATCCAGAGCGCGCACGGCTATCTCCTGCATCAATTCCTGTCGCCGAAGTTCAACTATCGATCTGACGGGTATGGCGGCTCGCTCGAGAACCGGATGCGCTTCGGGGTCGAGGTCATCAGCGCGGTGCGCGAGGCGGTTGGTCCATCCGTAGCGGTGGGCATTCGCCTCGCGGGCGACGACGAGCAGAGTCACGGTCAACCAGGACTCACCGCCGACGACTGCGCCGAGATCGCAGCTCGCTACGTCGAGCTCGGACTCGCCGACTACCTGAACGTGAGCGTGGGCATTGGTGGCATCGGCATGGTGCGCACCAACTACTCCCCGCACATGTTCGGCACGTACGCCGCGCAGAAGATCCGCGATCGCGTGCGCGACGAGACTCCGGTCTTCACCGTCCATCGCATCCTCACGCCCGATGAAGCCGAAGGCATCCTCGAACGCGGTGAGGCTGACGGCATCACGTTGGTACGCGCGCTCATCGCCGACCCCGAGTGGGTCAACAAGGCGCGCGATGGTCGCGGCGAGGAGATCCGGCGGTGCACCGGGATCAACCAGTCGTGTTACGGCAACTTGCTCCAATCGATGCCGATCAACTGCGTGCAGAACCCCGCGGTCGGCAGAGAAGATGAGTTGGGCCTCGGCACGCTCACACCTGCTCTTGTAAAGAAGAAGGTTGTGGTGGTCGGAGGTGGGCCTGGCGGCATGGAAGCCGCGCACACGGCGGCGGCGCGTGGCCACGACGTAACGCTGCTCGAACGCGATGGACAACTAGGCGGCGCGTTGCGATTGGCCGCCGAGCTCCCAGGAAGAGAAGAGATCTGGGAGATCGCGCGCTGGCGCATCGACGAGTGTGCGCGTCAGGGCGTCGACGTTCGCACCGGCGCAGAAGCCACGGTCGATTCGGTCTTGGCGCTCGCTCCCGACGCGGTCGTGATCGCGACCGGCGGCACTCCGTCGAAGGTGGCGCGCTCGGCGTACCACCCGATGCCCGTGCCGGGATCAGAGCAGGACTGGGTGCTCGACCACGTCGAGGCACTGCGACGGTTGATCGCCGATCCCAACTCCCTCGGCAACAAGGTGGTGTTGCTGGATGGCGTCGGCCATGCACAGGCCATCGGACTCGGCGAGATGCTCGCGACGCATGGTCATGAAGCGATCTGCGTAACCACCCTCCCTGTGCCGATGGCGCTCGACGGCGAGACCCAGGCGGCAATCCTCCCCCGTGCTGTCCAAGCCGGGATGGTCTGGCGCCCGAGCACTGCACTCGCGTTCATCGGCGACCATGAGGTCACGCTCGTCGACGTGCTGTCACGGCAGCTCGATGCGATCTCACACGTGACCAGCGTCATCATCCGCACGAACGGCCTGCCCGACGACTCCCTCTTCCGTGAGCTACGCGAACGATCGCCCGATCTCGATCTCCAAATCGTTGGAGATGCGGTGGCGGTGCGACCGGTCGACCGCGCCGTCTACGACGGCAACATCGCGGCCCGCGCTCTGTAATCGGGAGGCGCTAGATGAGTCCGGCCTTCAGATCAAACCCTGCGAGAGGAACTCGGGCGCCGGCTCGTTGAGGCAGGCAAGGTCGAGCTCGGCCTCAGGATCGTCGAGGAACGCCTGACGAACCTGGCGCGGGCAGTCGGTACCGACCGTGACACCGTGGCCGAAGTTCTCGAACTCGATGTACGTGGCGTTGCGCAACCTCTTGGCCGTCCGCGCGCTGTCGCTCGCGGGCGTGACCGGATCGAGGCTGCCAGCCAACACCAGCGTCGGGATCTTCGACCTCACCGGCCGGCTGAATGCGTCGGGGAGCGGCTTGACCTTCCAGTCGGCGCAGAACGCCTGCGCGGTGTACTGGACCAGTGCGGACGCCGGCGAAGGCGTGCTGGACGCCCGTTGCGCATCTCGCTTGGGATCAGCAAACTTGGCCGCGTCGGCACATTCCACCGACAGGAACATCCCTTTCATCGGTGAGCCGAACGCGGTGATCCCCGCCTCGGCTTGCACCTCGAGCAACCCAAAGTCGCCATCGTCGATGCTCTCGATGATCGTCGGCAATGTGGGGAGCGACTCGGTGATCCGCATCGCATCGAACAGCCCGGCATAGATGTCATCGCCGGTGAGTAGCAGCCGAACTCCGGCGCCAGTAGTGATCTCGGCTGGGGTCTCGTTGTACTTCGCGACTAGGTCTTCGATGATCTGATCCAGGTCGGGCTGCTCGACGGAGCAGCTCGGGTCGGGATTACACGCGCCAACCAGCCGATCGAACGCCGCGGCGGCGCCGTCGGTGGAGATCTGGAGCCCACCCATGTCGGGCGGGTCCACGGAGTCGAGCACGACTGTGCGTATGCCTTCGGGAAACGACCGCATTGTTTCCAACGCGAGCCGCGTGCCGTACGACACCCCGTAGAGGTTCCACTCATCCAGACCGAGCGCGACCCGCAGGTCGGCCACGTCAGCCGCGTTCTCTGCTGTGTTGTACGCACCGAGACTGATGCCGTCGCTCAGGAGGCGCTTCCGGCACTCAATCGTGGCCTGACGCAATCGTCGATACTCGATCTCGGGTTCCTGGGCATCGCTCAGGTTCACCGTTACGGCGTCGACCCGTTCCGGACAGTCGAGCGACGGTTCCGAAAGCCCGGTGCCGCGCTGGTCGAAGAGCACGATGTCGCGATTCTCCAACATCGGGCTCTCGACGAAGTTCTCCAACCCTGCGAGCGCCTCGTCGCCCGGGCCGCCGGCGAGGAACACCACCGGATCGGGTTCGGGCTCCTCGGCGCGGCTGTGCATCACCGAGACCGCGATCTGGATGTCTTGACTCTTGGGGTCGTCACGGTTCTCGGGCACGACCAGCCAGTAGCAGTCGACCCTCACGGTGCTCCCTGGCGGCAGCGGCTGGCAGTCGCGGTCGAGCAACTCCGGCACAGCGACACCGGCATGCGCGGCTCCGCTCAAGCCCAGGAGCGCTGTCGACAGCATCACAACGAGACACCTTCGAATCACGTGAGATCACCCGACGAAGTGGGAAGGGGCGGGTTCGAGAAACCCTCGAGGACGAGGCTGGCGAACTCCTCACCAATCTCCGGGAGCGTGCGCTTCCCGTCGGGCGTGTACCAGCGGTGCGACCAGTTGAGCATCCCGATGATGCCGAGCATCACGATCCGGGGATCGAGGTCGGCTCGAAACTCGCCCGCCGCGATCCCCTCTTCCAGCAGCCCGATCATCACTTCACCGTACGCATGCGCGTTCGCCTGGATGTCGCGGTCGGAGCCCACGGTCAGTATGTGGAGGTTCTCGGCGAGGAACACGAACAGCTCGGGGTAGTTGTCTTCGAGCGTGTGCATGTGATGTGTGATCGCCTTGCGGAGTCGCTCGGTGGGTGGGAGCGGCAGCGCCGCGATGTCGCGCAGGTCGCTCGTCATCCGGTGGATCGGTTCGTCGAGGATCGCGATCAGCAGCTCTTCCTTGTCGGCGACGTAGTAGTAGAGCGTCGCCCGGTTGATCCCCACTTCGCGCGCCACGTCTTCCAAGGTCGCCTGCGCGTAGCCGAGCCGGCGAAATACCTCGGAGCCGGCCTCCATGATCGCCGCCCAACGCTCTTCGGAGTTGCGACGATCGGCACCGCGCCGTTCGGCTCGCCGCTGCGCCATCCCGGAGCCAGCCGCACTCGTCTTCTTCTTGGCGTCCGTGCTCGTGGTCCCAGTGTTCTTGGTCGTGGTGTTCTTGGTCGTGGTGGCCTTGCTCGCGGGCATCAGTCGTCAGTTTCGGCGCGCTGGCTCGGATACGTGGGCCGCTGCGTGCCTTCCGGGTCTGTCGTCTCACCACGCATGCGGCGCTGGTACACCGGGTCGAGGAATCCCTGCACGTCGCCAGCCGACGACGCCACGGTCATGAGGTCGGCCGACTGCTGCATGTGCAGCCGCATCCCCATCATCTCCCACGCGCGGCGGAGTCCCATCTTCGTCGTCATCAATGTGGTGAGCGGCGGACGCGAGATCTTCTCGGCGAGCTCCTCGACCGTCGCCTCGAGCTGGTCGAGCGGCACCACCCGATTGACGAGTCCGAAGTCGAGCGCCTCGAGTGCGCTGAGCTTCTGTGATGTGAGCAGATATTCGGCGGCGCGCTTGTAGTTCATGAACACCCAGGGTTCGACCATCGTCTGCCCGCCGGGGAACCCGAGACCTTGGACGAGTGGCATCTGGAACCACGCGTCGTCCGAACACACGGTGAGGTCGGTGAGCAGCGCCCAGTACGAACCGCCCCCGAGCGCGTACCCGTGCACTTGCGAGATGGTCGGCTTCGGAAACTCCCAGAGGTAGAGCACTGGCCAGACGAAGAGCTGGTAGCGAGCGCGCCAGACGCTGCCGAGCTCGTCGATCGCCGCTTCGGTCTCGGGGTACGTGCCGGGCTCGCCACTCATCACGTGCCCGGCGCAGAACCCTTTGCCGTTGCCCTTGATGATGACAACCTTCACGTCGTAGTCGCGCTCGGCCGTGCGCAGCGCGGTGTCGAAGTCCCAGACGAGCTGCGACGACTGCGTGTTCGCCTTCTCGGGCCGGTTCAGGATGACGCGTGCGATCGCGCCTTCCTTCTCGTAGATGACTGTCTCCAGCTCGGTACGTTCGAGAGTCACGACTTCACCTCAATGCCGCCCACATTCGCGGCGGTCTCCTCGATCGAGCCATCGCCATCGACGAACTCGAGCATCGAACGGCGCGCCCGGAAGTTGATGCTCTCGAAGCCACTCTCCTCGGCGGCGAGCGCGTACTTCACATTGGCGGCGAACGCGAGACAGGTGCCGGTGCTGTTCACCTGGCTTCCGGTGCGCACGCCACCACTGAGCACGTAGATGAGCTCATCGGCGGAATGCGAGTGCGGCGTGACCGACCATCCGTGATCGCGCTGCGAGAACAACAGGAAGGCGTCGCACGTAGGACAGGTGGAATCGGCGAAGAAGCGGAAGAACGGCCGATCGGGCGGCGACTCGTAGCGGCCGCGCGGCCCGATCACGTGCACGGTCTGGCCGCGGCGCTCGCCCGACGGGTTCGCCGACCCGAAGTGCGCCACCTTCGCTGCACCCCGCGCCACCGCTCGGGCCGGCATGGCCGACTCCACGAGGATCGCCCCGCCGGCCACGCACTCGGCGGCCTCGACCGCATCACCGGAACCCGTCCCTGAGATGTCGAGCACGCCGTCGATCACGTAGACCGCCTCGTCGCCGTGGTCGGTGCCCCACTCCAAGGTCGCCCCCGCCCGGAGCTCGCTCACGTAGAGCCAGAGAGAGAAATCGTCGGGGCTCAGGCGCCGAGCCGTGATCTCGCCGCTGACGGCGCACGTGGCGGGATACCCGTCGGCCACAGGCGCGTCGGCCTCGATGGTGCGCTGCTGCTTGACCATGGACTCCCCCGGCGGACGGCGATCGCAGCCTACGGGCGCAACGGCCCAAGCATCAACGTGCGTGTTGATGAGCATCAAGCGGCTACGAAGGCCCGGCGCCGGGGCGGCTGCCCCTGCCGTTTTCGATCGGTAATTCGGTCGGGTGGGTGCCATTCGGCCTTGGGCACCAGCCGTTTGTTGGTGCCTTCGCCGACGAGCCGCAGGTCATGGCGGGTCTTCTGCTGATGGTGGTATCGGCAGAGCTTGTTGAGGTTCCACAACGCGGTGGGCCCGCGGGCCTCGAACGGTTGGTTGTGGTCGATCTCCAGGCTCCAAGCGACGTTGCAGCCTTCGATGGCGCATTCGGGGAACAGCTCGTCCAGTGCGGTGCGCAGATGCGCCGGGATCGTGCGCCCGAGGTGCGAGATCGTGAGGACGTTGACGCCGGTGATGATCGCCTTGAGGAAAGCGTCGTCAGCAAGGCGTCGGGCGACACTCACCGGAATCGGACCCAACCCGACGATCTCGCACACCTCGCCAGGCTCGGTGTCGCCCGCGACAAAGGCACGGTGGTCGATGCGGACGTTGACGGTGGGCAGCGGACCGGAGCCCTTGGGCATCTCCCCGGCGGACGCGTCAGCCATCGCAACGAGTGCGTCGAACATCAGCGCTGCGTTGTTGACGGGTTCGTCGCGGTCCTTGGCTGCAGCGAACAACGCCGCCTCATACGGAGCCAACGCCAACGCAACCCGGGCGGTGAGATCCAGCGGGCCACGCACGTCGATTCGGCCCGAGCCGTCGTGGTCGCGCCAGTGCCGGAACGTGCGCTCACGCGTGATGCAGTCGTAGCGGGCATTCTCATCGGTGCTGGCTGCGGCGATCACGCGCGCGGCCTCGGCCTTCAACCCCTTGATCCCATCCGTCGATGCCCGACTCAGGAGCAGCGACTCGGCCGATGGATCTGCGCTCGCCGCGGCAGCGACCTCTTTCGCTTGCACACTCGAGAGCGCACCGGCGCGCAGCGCTGCTTCAGTCGCGGGCAGATCACCGACCTCGTGTGAGGTACGTATCGTCTGCTCCGCGGCAAACACCGAAGTGCCGCTCACCTTGGCCAGGTAGTGGGCTGCACTGCGGTGCTGCGAAGGGTTGAACGCACGCACATCGTCGACTCGGCGCGCCATGAGCGTCTTGCCTGCGCCCCCGAAGTGCTCAATCCGAGCGAACTCCTCCATCAGCACGCCGGCAGATCGGCCGTCGAAGCACGCTGGATCGAGCTCGGCCATCGCCGCACCCAATTCAGCAGCTATCTGGCGGATCCGACCGAGCACCTACTTCCCTCCTTCGGGAGCGTTCACCTGATGATCAAGGGGAAGTAGTGATCGGTACCCTATCGAACGTCTGTTCGCTTCGCAAGTCACAATGGCAGAAATCTCGAGAAATCTTTTGGGGCCTCCGGGCCCCGCCCGTCAACGCGGACGTTGATGGAATGGGGGTCGTCGTGACACCATGAGAACCGCATGGATACGGGGAGCGGGGCCGAACGGGTGACCAAGGACTTCGCCGTCTTCGACTGCGACGCCCACATCAACGACCCGCTGAAGATCTGGGAGTACGTGCCCAAGCCCGAGCGCGAGCTCGTGCGGGCCACCTACTGGAAGACCAACGAGCAGGCCTTCCTGAACGGCGAGAAGGCCAGCGGCGGCGGGAACGGTGAGTACGCCCCGGCGGGCATGTACAACCCGATCTGCATCGCCGGGCCGCAGATGAACAAGTTGATCGTCCGTCGGTTGGCGTCGATGGTGCCGCTCACCGACGAACAGCGCGACTACCTCGAGCACAAGGGCGCCACCGACCCGAAGGCGCGGGTGCTCGACCTCGACCTCATGGGCATCGACCAGGTGCTCGTGATCCCCACGAAGGTGATCCAGAACCTCCCCTTCGCCGAGAACGTGCTCGGCGTGGCTGCGTTCTGCCGCGCGTACAACGACTTCGCCCGCGACTGGTGCGGCGAAGTGAAGAAGCGCCTCTTCCCCGCCGCGCTGCTCCCCCTCCAGAGCGCGGAGCACGCGGTGCGGGAGCTGCGGCGCGTCGCCGAACTCAAGTTCCCCGTCGCGCTCATGCGCCCGTTCGACGCCGCGGGCCGCTACCCGAACGACCTCGGGCTGAGCAAGGCGGCGTTCGGACTCGGCGGCACCCCGCCGGCCACGATGGACGACCTGTTCCGAGCGTTCGAAGAGACGGGCGTGGTGCTCGGCATGCACACATTCCCCGCGCACCACCCGCCGTCGACGGCCGGCCCAGGGTTGCTCGCATCGCCGGGTGAGTTGGTCGCGTACGCGGGCGCCGACAGCCAGACGTTGTCGTTCATCTTCGAGATCCAGGTGTGGCTCGCACAGGTGCTGCTGTCCGGGTTCCTCGACCGGTACCCAAGACTGCGCATGGCGGTGTTCGAATCAAATTCGCAGTGGCTTCCGGCGTTCCTCGCGCATTGCGACCGGTTGTTCGAGCTGTACGCCAACGAGCGGAAGTGGGAGGCGAAGCGACTGCCGTCGGAGGCGTTCCACGAGCAGTGCGTGATCTCGTTCGAATCTGACGAGACGCAGACGATGAAGCAATGGGACACCTTCGGCGACCTCGCGATCTGGGCGTCGGACTGCTACCACCACGACGCGGCTGACTCGTGGAGCGCCATCCGCGCGATGCGTAAGGTCGGCATGCCCGACGACGTGCAGGCGAAGATGCTCGGCGGTAACGCACGTCGCATGTACAACATCGACGCGGCGATGTTCGTGACCGAGGAGCCGGCGCCGATCGTGCGCCCGGCGTGGTTCCCCGGCGGTCCCGAGCTCGACGCGTGGGCGGCGGAGCAGGCGCATCCGCGGCGTACGACGGCGGCGACGCCATGAGCCCCACGAACGGGGTCGTCGACGTCGACTCGCACGTCTACGAGCCCGAGTTCCTCTGGGATGACTACGTCCCGAGCGAGTACCAAGCGATGGCGCGGGCCGCGCTGTGGCACGGGTTCGACGACGACGGCAACCGGCTCACGATCCGCAACGGTGTGCCGGTGCGCGAGCTCGGACGATCGCGCATCATCCGGGAGGCGATCTGGCGACCGGGGATGACGGCGCGTGACATCGGCTCACTCGATCCGCATGTGTTCCACGATCCGAACCCGGGTGCGTGGGACGCCGACCTGCGCCTCGCCGACATGGACGAGATGGGCGTGGACCAGTCCGTGGTCTTCCCCACGCTGTTCGCCGAGCATCTGCCGTTGGTGGAGAACCCCGACGTGGCTGCGGTGCTCGCCCGGGCGTACAACGATTGGGTCCACGACTTCGCGCAGGCCGCGCCCGAGCGGCTGCACCCCGCCGCGGTGCTTCCGCTCCAGAGCGTGCTGCACGCACGACGCGAGCTCGACCGCATCGCCGACCTTGGCTTCCGATCGGTGGCGATCCGCCCGATGTTCTACGCAGCCGAGCCGAACGCCCTGACGAACGCGGCGATGAACGGATCGGGTGGCGGGTCGGCGTTCATGGCGTACCACCACCCTGCGAACGGCGTGTTCGTGACCGACGCGCACTTCCGTCAAGTGTGGGAGCAACTCGACGAGCTCGGGATCGTCGCGGCGGTACACCCGTCGTCCGGGATCACGAATCCCGAAGCAACGAGCGCCGGCTCATTCGTCGAACGCGTGTCGTCGAAGCTCCAGATCGGCCATACGGTCGCCGAGCCGACGGCGAACTTCCAAGACAACGCAACGTTCCTCACTGCCGCCCTGTTCACCGGCCTGCTCGAAGACCTGCCGACGCTCAAAGTGGCGCTGATGCACTCCGGCGCGGCGTGGCTCCCGCTCGTGCTCGAGAAAGCCGAGACGTACCTCTGGCTCTCGATCCCCGGCGTGCTCAACCCACCCGAAAACCCAGTGAGCCTCGAACCCGAAGACGTAGTCGCTGAGCATCCGATGCTGCTGTCGTTCGACGGTTGGGAAACGCCCGTCGCGCACCTCATCGACGAGGTCGGCGCCAAAGCCGCGTTCGGGAGCCGCTACCCCAACCACGACACGTCAACGCCAGCAGAAGCGAAGGCGATGCTCGGAGGCAACGGCATCGACGAGAAGACGACCGACGCGCTCATGAGTGGCAACGCGGCAGCGCTGTTTGGCCTCCGTATTGCGAGCAGGACGTGACCGTCGGACCGCGCTGGGAGTACAAGCTCTTCATCGACGGGAAGTGGGAGGACGGCACCGGGACCGAGAGCCTCGAAGTCGTAAACCCGGCGACCGAGGAGATCGTCGGGTCGGTCCCCCAGGCGTCGACGAAGGACGTCACGAAGGCTGTGCTCGCTGCTCGCGCGGCGTTCGACGAGGGGCCATGGGGCCGGCTCACTCCCCACGAGCGATCGATGCTCATGCTGCGCGCCGCCGACCAGATGATGAAGCGTCAGCCTGCGTACGCGGAGCTCAACATCGCCGAGGCCGGGTCGGTCGTCGACTTGGCAAACTCGACGCAGACCACCGTCGGCATCAATCACTTCCGGCACTGGGCCGAACGCGCCGCCACGTTCCCCTACGTCGAGCCCTTGAACGACCCATCGCTCGCCGGCGACGGTGCGATCTTCAAGGTGCCGGTGGGTGTGGTGGCGGCGATCACGCCGTTCAACTTCCCGATGTACCTCAACCTCTGGAAGCTCGGCCCCGCGCTCGCCATGGGCAATTCAGTGGTGCTGAAGCCGTCGCCGTACACGCCGCTCGAGGCGTTCGCGCTCGCGGAAGCTTTCGAAGCGGCCGACTTCCCGCCCGGTGTGGTGAACGTAGTCACCGGCGACGCCGCTGCGGGCGAAGAGCTCACGTCGCACCCGGGCGTCGACATGGTGGCGTTCACCGGCTCCGACGTGGTGGGCAGCCGCATCATGAGCCAGGCGTCGGACTCGCTGAAGCACCTGCTGCTCGAGCTCGGCGGGAAGGCGCCGTACATCGTGTTCGCCGACGCCGACATCGACACCATCGCTGCAGCCGCAGCCAACCAGTACATCCGCCACCAAGGACAGGGCTGCGGCAATCCGACCCGCATGCTCGTGGAGCAATCGGTGCACGACCAGTTCGTGGCCCGCATGGTCGACACGCTCGCGGGCGTGAAGGTGGGCGACCCGTCGGACCCGACCGTGCAGATGGGCCCGCTCATCCGTGAGTCGCAGCGCGCTCGCGCCGAGCACTACATCCAGTCGGGACTCGACGATGGCGCGTCGATCGCCTTCGGCGGCAAGCGACCCGCACACCTTGACCGCGGCTACTTCCTGGAGCCGACGCTGCTCGTCGGCGTGGACAACTCGTGGCCCGTTGCCCAGGACGAGATCTTCGGGCCCGTCGCCTGCGTGATCCCGTTCCGTGACGAGGACGACGCCGTACGCATCGCCAACGATTCCCGCTACGGGCTGTGCTCGTGGGTGTGGAGCGGCAGTACTCCCCGGGCGATGGCGGTGGCGCAGCGGCTGCGCATCGGCATGGTGAACGTGAACGGTGGCGCCGGTGGCCTGAGCCTCAACGGCACGTTTGGGGGCTTCAAGCGCAGCGGCCTCGGCCGCGAGCTGAGTGATCATGGGTTGCACGAGTACCTGGAGCTCAAGACGGTGTACTGGCCGAAGTGACCGACCCGCGCTGCTCACTCACGTTCGGCGACGTGCTGCGTGAGCATCGCCGCTCGTACCCCAGCCGCACCGCGGTCGTGTGCGGCGACCACCGGTTCACGTATCCCGAGCTCGACGACCGGGTGAACCGCCTAGCGAATGGGCTCACCGGTCTTGGCGTTGGGGACGGCGAGCGCGTGTTGTGGCTCGGACAGAACTGCCACCGCTTCCTCGAGACGCTCCTGGCGACGGCCAAGCTCGGCGCGATCTGCTGCCCGATCAACTGGCGCAATTCGGCCGACGAGATGGCGTTCGTGATCGATGACTCGAAGCCAAGGGTCGTGATCTGGCAAGACGAAGAGATCGGCGAACGCGTGCGAGCGGCGCGCGAGAAGGCAACGCACCAGGCCAGGTGGATCCAGCACGACAACGGCGAGTACGAGACCGTGCTCGCCGACATGCTGCCGATCGATTCCGAAGTCGTGGTCGATGCGGCGGCCTCGGCGCTCATGCTCTACACCGCGGCATTCGAAGGCACGCCGAACGGCGCATTGCTCAGTCAAATGGCAATGTTCTGGCAGTCACTCGTCTGGGGTGCAACCCATGAGTTCACCTACGAGACGACGTACCTGGCGAGCGAGCCGATGTTCCATGTCGCCGGCCTGATGAACCTCATCGGCACCTTCCACCGCGGCGGTACGAATGTCTTCGCCAGACGAGTCAACGCGGAACAGCTTTGCCAGTTCATCGAAACCGAGCGCTGCACCACGTCCTACTTCGTCGACAAGACCATCAACGAGATCGTTGATGTCAACAAGGACGGCAAGCGCGACCTCAAGAGCCTCCGCTCACCACCGCGCAACCCAAAGTGGGACGCGATGGTCACCCTCGGGTCCAGCCCGTGGGACAACCAACCCGGTGGCTACGGCCAAACCGAAACTATGGGAATGCTCACGTACCACGCACTCGGAAGCCGTCCACTGCCGGGCGTACAAGCTCGCGTCGTCGACGAAAACGGCAACGAGGTACCACCAGGCGAAGTCGGCGAGCTCGTCGCCAGAGGCGCTACCTCGATGAACGGCTACTACGAGCGAACCGATCTCAACGCAACGCACCAACGGGATAGCTGGCACCACACCAACGACCTCGCTCGCCGCGAAGACGATGGCTCGATCGCCTGGCTCGGTTCGATGGAACGCATCATCAAGTCAGGGAGCGAGAACATCTATCCTGCCGAAGTCGAGGCTTGCATCAAGACCCACCCGGCGGTCGCCGACTGCCAGGTCACGGGCATCCCAGACGCCGAGTGGGGCCAGGTCGTCGCCGCGACCATCGTGCTCGAAGCGGGGGCCGCTGTGACGGAGGGCGACATCATCGACCACTGTGCAGCACGCCTCGCCTCCTACAAGAAGCCGCGCGTCGTCTCCATCACCCACAACTGATGACCGGTGATGACGCGGGTCGCGTCGACTCCATAGAGCTTCTCTCGGTCCGCGTGGGAAAGCCGGCCCCGCTCGCTACCACGACCGACGGTGACGTCGTGTGGAGCGCGATCGTCAAGCAACCGATGACGTCACCCACCATCGCACTTGGAGCGATCAACCTCCAGGGTGATGACCAGGCCGACCGCACGGTGCACGGAGGTGTCGACAAAGCCGTCTACGCGTACTCGGCCGAACACTTCGCAGCATGGTCGCTTGAGCTCGACCAGCCGATCGGACCGGGCGCGTTCGGCGAGAACCTGACGATCACGGGAGCCACGGAAAGCGATGTCGCGATCGGCGACCGATGGCAGTGGGGTGATGCCGTGGTGGAGATCACACAGCCCCGGTGGCCATGCTTCAAGCTCACGCTGCACCGTGGCGTGCGAGACATCGGAGCCCGCATGAAGGCGACGGGCCGCACGGGGTGGTATCTGCGGGTGATCCAGACCGGCACCCCCCGACTCAGGGAACCATCGCCGTCGTCCGGCACCATCCGTCCAACGTCACGGTCGCCGATGCGCACGCAGCTGCCGCCGACCGCAAACGTCACGATCCCGCGCGCATCGAGCGCGTCGCTGCGGTCCCAGAGCTCTCGTCCGAGTGGCGCGGCATGCTCCACCTTTCGTAGGCGCTACCCGGCCGAAGTGCCATCGCCGACTGCGTGCCTGTAACGCGAGGTGGTGTCGATGGCGGCGTGATCCGGTAGCGATGGGTCACCGCTTCATCTTGCCAAGCGACGCGTCAAGACCTGTATTGAGGCGATCCCGTAGCGCCTGATGGCGAACCTTGCCCGTCGTCGTCAGCGGGAGCTCGACGATCTGCTCGATGCGTTCGGGCCACTTGTACTTGGCAACGCCCATCTCTCCGAACGCTGCCGTGACCTCGTCAACCGTCGGGGTCGCCTTGCCGGTTGGGACGATGAAGGCACAGATGCGCTCGCCGTACCTTGCGTCGGGGACGCCCACTACCGCCGCATCCTTCACGTCAGGCAGTCGGAGCAGGAGCTCCTCGACCTCCCGCGGCGACACGTTCAACCCGCCGCGGATGATGATGTCTCGCTTCCTGCCGGCGATGCGGAGGTAGCCGTCTTCGTCGAAGGTTCCGAGGTCTTGGGTCACCTGCCAGCCGTCGGGACGGAACGTCTCATTGGTGAGGTCGGGCTGGTTGAAGTAGCCGAGCGCCACGTTGGGGCCGCGGCACTCGAGCTCGCCGGGCTCGCCGGGTGGGCACTCGTTACCGTCGTCGGCGATCGCGCGCAGCAGCACGCCCGGAAGCGCCCGGCCGTCGGAGTCGGTGAGCTTCTCGATCGGGTCGTCGAGCCGACCGAGCACGGAGTGGAGGTGTTCCGTCTGGCCGTAGCCGGGGATGAGCGCCATACCGAGACGCTCGCGTGCGTCGACGCACATCTGCCGCGGGATCGGCGCGCCCGCACAGATCATCTTCAGCGGACCAGCGGGGCGCCACTCGTCGGCGAGGTCGACGAGGTCGCGCGCCATCGTTGGCGGGCCGTAGATGAACGAGCCGCCCTCGGCGTCGATGAGGTTGGCCGCGGCGCGTGGCTCCCAACGCTCCATCGAGACGAGCGTGGCCCCGGCGATCAGCGCG
>SHVJ01000014.1 GCA_009694295.1 Acidimicrobiia bacterium | reverse complement strand
CGGGCCACCGGCTGCAGCCGCGCTGGCGCCACAGATGGTGGCCCCTGCACCGTTCGGCGTCTTCCACGATCTGCGCTGGCTGCTCGTCTACCACTCGTCGTGGTTCGGCTTTGCGGTTGAGCTGTGGCTCCTGCTGGGGATGCGCACGCTTCTCGATGCATTACTCACGCGCGCCGCGTGGCCTCACGAAGTGGAGGTGCCGTCCTGGCGCGAGCATGTGCGCGCCAGCGCCAAGTTCACGACGGTGCAAGCGGTCGTACTGTTGCCGTTCGCCGTGCTTGTCTTCGCGATGGCGGTCACGGCTTTGTCGTGGCTGTTCTTCGTCGCGGTTCCCGTCGTATTCATGATCGGGCTGATCGTGCATCACGGGACGGTCGAGCCGAACTGGTGGCGTGACCCACCCAGTCGGAGAAGCGCCCGCCTGGTCGTGGAGATGTTCGGCGTGCTCACGGTGGGCGGCGGGCTCATCGCGCTCTCGCCTGCGTGGTTGCGGCCGCTCGTTGCTGGTGGAACCGGACTGGTGGTGGCGTGGTGTCGCGTGCGCATGGTGCGCGCGCTCGCGGGTCGAGTCGTCACCCGCACGCGGCGCCGTCGAGCACCCTTCGCCCTCGTTGCGGTCGCGGGTGTCCTCGCCCTGGTAGTGGTCGGGACCGGCCTTGGGTTCGCGGTCGCCGTCGCGGTCGAGTCGGGACGCACTCCTCGTCCCGAAGTTCGTACCGACGCGAGTGGCCCCCCAGTGCTCATCGTGAAGGGCTTCAACTCGCAATGGGGTGGGACGACTCGCGAATGGCTTGAAGGCGACTACCAGCTCCACCGCTTCTCGTATCGAGGACTCGACGCCGACGGGAACCCGCGTGCGTACTCTCGTGACGACACGCACCGGTCGGTGCGCGCACTCGCGCGTGCGATGCGGCGCCAGGTGGCCGCGATCAGCCGGACCACCGGCGACAAGGTGAACATCGTGGCTGAGAGCGAAGGTGCGCTCATCGCGCAGGCGTACGTGTCGGGCACGCCGAACGCGCCGGTGCGGGCGCTCGTGTTGCTCAGCCCGCTGGTCGAGCCCGGACGCGTGCACTACCCGGCAGCGCTCCACGCCGGTCGGGGCGACGGATGGGGTGTCGTCGCCGGATCGTTTGTGGACACGCTCGCGACCGGGTTGAGCTGGGTGGGACCGGTCGACGTGTCGGCTGACACTCCGTTGTTCCGCTCGATCGTCGACGAAGAGCCGGCGCTGCGGCGGCTGCTGCACTGTCCGCCACCGGACGTGCGCAGCTTCGCGGTGTTGCCACTCGATTCGGGAGTCGGTACGCCCGCACCGATGGACATCGGATATCGCTATGCAGTGCGACCGGCGTTCCACGGAGGCTTGCTGGGCGACGGCATGACGCAGCGGTTCATTGAACGCGTGCTGTCTGGCCGACGCGTCGAGGGGTCGAGTGTCTGGTCGTTCACGGCCGACGCGTTGAACTTCGGTGCCGCGGCGTGGCAGGCCCCGAGCCTCGAGACTTCACTCGAGTCGAGTTGGGGCGACGAGCTCGACGACGCAAGCTGCGCGGCCGTCCGCGCCGAGCTCCGCGGCTGGCTCGACTGACTCCGGGCTCAGCGGGCCAAGACATCCGCGCGCGTTCAGAACAAGAAGCGGCTGATCGCTTCGACCACGCAGGCGGGCTTCTCCGAGCCTTCGATCTCGACGGTGTTGCGCGTGACCACCTGCACGCCGCCTGGTACGTCGGTGACCTCGAGGATTTCGCAGCCCATGCGGATGCGCGACCCAACCGGCACCGGCGCGGGGAACCGAACCTTGTTCGCGCCGTAGTTCACGCCCGCGGTGGCGGTCGGCACGACGAGGAGCTCTGGGAGGAACAGGTTGGTGATCGAGAGCGTGAGGTAGCCATGCGCGATCGTCGTGCCGAACGGGCCGTCCTTCGCCCGTTCCGGGTCGATGTGGATCCACTGGTGGTCGCCCGTCGCCTCGGCGAACGTGTCGATGCGCGTCTGATCGATCGTCATCCAGTCGCTGTATCCGAGGTGGGTACCGACCCCCGCCTTCAATGCCTCGCCGCTCTCGAATTCCATCGGGGCATCGTAGGGAACGCGGACCCTTCACTAGCCTTCCGAGAGATGGATCTTCGGTTTTCCGACGAGGACGAGACATTCCGGCACGAGGCCCGCGAGTGGCTCACCGACCAGCTCACGGGTGACTTCGCGGTGTTGCGAGGGCGCGGTGGTCCCGGCGACGAGCACGCGCTCTTCGACGAGCGCCACGCGTGGGAGCGCGCGCTCGGCGCGGCCGGCTGGACGTGCGTCGCGTGGCCCATCGAGTACGGCGGACGCGGGCTCTCACTCACGCAACAGGTGATCTTCTACGAGGAGTACGCGCGAGCACAGGGACCAGGGCGAGTCGGACTCGTGGGGGAGGGTCTCCTGGGTCCGACGATCATCCACTTCGGGACCGACGAGCAGAAGCAGCGCTTCCTCCCTCCGATCGCCACCGGCGATGAGCTCTGGTGTCAGGGCTACTCCGAGCCCGACGCGGGGTCCGACCTCGCGAATGTCGCGACCCGCGCCGAGCTGACCAAATCCGCGGATGGGCGAGATGAATGGGTCATTCACGGGCAGAAGACGTGGACCTCACTCGCACATTGGTCCGATTGGTGCTTCGTGCTGTGCCGGACCGACCGCGATGCGCCGAAGCATCGGGGCATTTCGTACCTGCTGGTCCCGATGCGTCAACCGGGCATCGACATCCGCCCGATCCAACAGCTCACCGGCACGTCGGAGTTCAACGAAGTGTTTTTTGACGGCGCGCGCACCGACGCGGCCAACGTCGTCGGCGAAGTGAATGACGGGTGGAAGGTGGCGATGGCCACGCTCGCCTTCGAGCGTGGCGCGCTCACCCTCGGCCAGCAGCTCAACTTCGAGAACGAGCTCTCGACGATCCGTGAGATCGCGATCAAGACCGGCCGGTGCGACGATCCCGTCATCCGGCAGCGACTCGCCGACGCGACGATCCGCTTGCGCGTGATGCGCTACAACGCACTCCGGTCGCTCACGCCACTCTCCCGAGGTGAGATGACACCGCTCACGTCGGTGCACAAGCTCTACTGGGCCACCGTGCATCGTTCGCTCGGCGAGCTCGCGATGGACGTGCTCGGCCCCGACGCGGAGATCGCCGACGCGCTGCCGTACGACCTCTCAGCGCTCCAACGCATGTTCCTTTACAGCCGGGCCGATACCATCTACGGCGGCTCGAACGAGATCCAGCACAACATCATCGGCGAACGCGCGTTGGGGTTGCCCAAGGAGCCGAGTTGATGCGGCGAGCGAATGCGAGCTCGCTCAGGGAGCGAGCGCCCGCGGGGCGGGGTTTCCCGCAGCGAGCGACCGAGAGATGAAGGAACCAACATGAGCACACCACCTCCAGAGGTTCCACCGCACGCGCTCCTCGCCGGCAAGATCGTGGTGGTCACCGCCGCCGCCGGTACGGGCATCGGCTTCGCGACCGCAAAGCGCTGCATCGAAGAGGGCGCGACGGTGGTTGTCAGCGACCACCACGAGCGTCGGCTCGGCGAGGCAGTGGAGCAACTCGGAGCGATCGGTGGCACCGTGCCGCTCTCAGTGCAGTGCGACGTGCGGCGCGACGACGAGGTGAACCGCCTCATTGACGACGCAGTCGCAGCCCACGGTCGCATCGACGTGATGGTCAACAACGCCGGTCTCGGCGGCACCGCCAACCTCGTCGACATGACCGACGCAGAATGGGACGGCGTTCTCGACGTCACGCTCAATGGCACGTTCCGCTGTACACGAGCGGCGCTGCGTCATATGCAGCCGCGCGGCGCCGGCGTGGTGGTCAACAACGCGTCGGTGCTCGGCTGGCGCGCGCAGGCGGGTCAGGCTCATTACGCCGCGGCCAAGGCGGGTGTCATGGCGCTCACAAGGTGCGCCGCGCTTGAAGCCGCACCGCATGGCGTACGGGTCAACGCGGTCGCACCAAGCCTGGCCATGCACCCCTTCCTCGCCAAGACGACCACCGACGAGCTGTTGGCCGAGCTCACTGAGCGTGAGGCGTTCGGGCGGGCTGCGGAGCCATGGGAGATCGCCAACGTGATCGTCTTCTTGGCGAGTGACTATTCGTCGTATATGACCGGTGAGGTCGTCTCGGTGAGCAGCCAGCATCCGTAGCTGGGTACTCCTGGCGCGGTCAGACTGTCTCTTGTGAGTGCCTGGCTCGTGCCCGTGTCGCGTCATCTGCGCTTTGCGCAAGCTTCCGGGCGCACAGTGGAGACAGCGTTCGCGAAGTTGCAAGATGCCGCGATCGGCGGCCGCCTCGACAAGGTCGTGTGTGAGCTGCGCGGGCCACTCGTCGACGTCGTAGCTGGCGATCGACTGTGGTTCTACACCGATGACGTCGGAGCCGGTGTGTGCGCGTGCGGGCGGGCGCGCAAACCGACGAAGACAAAGAAGCCGACCGTGACGGTGGCGATCGACAAAGCGCGCACCCGCGTGCTCGCGGCCGACCCGCTCCCGGCCGTCACCATCCGGCGTTGGGTGCCCGAACTCCGACAGGGCGCGGTGTCGCTCGACCTCCGACCGCGTGCGCTCACGGTGCTCGAGAGCTGGCAAGTCGAGCGCAATGAGCGCGACGTCGAGCTGCTCGGCCCGCTCGGGGTGACGCCGTGGCGGGCGTCGATCAAAGCCACTGCGACGCGCCAACCGGCCCGTGACGACGTTGTCGGCCCGATCGCCCGCCTCCTGCGGTCCCAGGACTTCGCGGTCGGCACCCTGGATGCTGGCGCGGCGGAGCCGTGGCTCGTCGCCCGTCGCGTGCGCGACGTGGTCGCCATCCACGTGGAGCGCGTGCGCGGGGCTCGAGCCCGGTCCGTTGCTCTCGGTGCACTCGGTGCGTTGCGCGAGTTCCGGTGGCGGCTCGAGCGTGAGGCGGCGCGCGAGCTGCGACTGCGGGGGAGCCTCTGGATGGCCTTCGTGGCCAAACCGCACGAGGATGTCGTTGCGTTCCTTGAAGACGAAGAGGTGCTCGTGAGCTGGCAGCTTCGCAACGGAACTGTTGAGCTGACGGATCGCTCGAAGCAGCGCTGGTATCAGTACTTAGGCGTGCGCTAGCCGTCCTTCTTGGGATTCGTCGGCTTGGGATTCGTCGGCTTGGGATTCGTCGGCTTGGGATTCGTCGGCTCGGGATTCGTCGATTGGGGATTCCCGGCGTCGATGTAGGCCGGTTTCTCACCCCCGCCATGTACCAAGATCTGCGTGCCGGTGATGTAGCGCGCCAGTGATGACGCCGCGAAGAGGCACACATCGGCCACATCGGACGGCTCGGCCAAGCGTCCGAGCGCGATCGTCGCGCCCACCGCGGCGATGCCTTCGTCGTCGCCGTAGTAGAGGTGCGCTTGCTCGGTGATGATCGGGCCCGCGGTGACGCACACGGCGCGCACCTTCGGGGCGAAAGCAATGCCAAGGGTCTCGGTGAGGTTCACGATCCCTGCCTTGGCGACGCCGTACGCCGCGCTCTCGGGATTCGCGCGCAGGCCGCTCACGCTGCCGATGTTCAAGATCACCCCGCCGTCGGGCTGCTCCTGCATGACCGCGTTGGCGCGTTGGGCGAAGACGAGCGGCGCGACGAGATTGAGATTGATAATGGCGGCCGAGAACTTCGGTGACACGGTGGCGGTGTCGGCGGGTGGTGAGCCGCCCGCATTGTTGACGAGCACATCGAGGCGGCCGAACCGTTCCATCGTGGCTGAGATCACGGCGTCGATCTGCTCGGGCTCGCGCACGTCGGCCGCGACGAAGACCGCGGTGCGACCGCCGGCCTCGGGCAACGTCTCGGGCTCGTTCCGGCAGCAGACGACGACGTCGGCGCCAGCAGCGAGGAACCGCTCGGCAATGCCGCGACCCACGCCCCGACAGCCGCCGGTCACGATCGCGACCTTGCCACTGAAGTCGAGCGGGTTCTCAGCGGCGACCATTGGCTGACCGTATCGGAACCTTCAACAACTACGCTGCGCCCGTGATCCGGTCTGAGGTTCGCGACCACATCGCGGAAGTGATCATCGACAACCCGCCCGTCAATGCGTTGCCGGTGGCCGGGTTCGCCGAGCTGGCCGAGACGATCCGTCGGCTCGGGAGCGATCCCGACGTGCACGTGATGATCATCGCGGCCAACCCTGAGCTGCGCGGCTTCCAGGTGGGCGTCGACATCAAGGAGCTCGCCGCTGACCCGACCAAGCATTCCTTGCTCAAGGTGAGCAAGGGATGCTGGGACACGTTCGCAGCCATCTGGGACTGCGAGGTGCCGGTGATCGCGGCGGTGCACGGTTACTGCCTCGGGAGCGGCGTCTCTATCGCAGGCAATGCCGACATCGTGGTGGCTGCCGACGACGCGCAGTTCGGCGTGCCCGAGGTCGATCGGGGTGCGCTCGGAGTCGGTACGCATCTCGCGCGGCTCGTTCCGGCGCACAAGGTGCGGGCGATGTTCTACACGGGCGCGATGGTCACCGCGCAGGAGCTGCTGTCGTATGGCACCGTCGAACGCGTGGTGCCGCGGGCCGAGCTCATGGACGCCGCGCGCGAGATCGCAGCCGTCATCGCGGCGAAGAGCCCGCTCGTGATCCGTAAGGCCAAAGAGTCGCTGAACGTCATCGAGCCCGTCGATGTGAAGCGGGCGTACCGATTCGAGCAGGGCTTCACGTACGAGCTTCAGCTCTGGGGCGACTCCGATGAACTTCGCCAAGCGTTCGTCGACAAGCGCGATGCCGATCTGCGCACCAACCCGGACCTGTCGTGAGGACGGATCTCGCGTGAGACCTGACCCGGGTAAGGCGCGCCTGCCCGTGATCGAGGGCATGTTCCGCGAAGAGTCTGATGGTTCGGGCCGCTTGCTCGGCGGCCGGTGTCCTACATGCAGCGCGGTGTTCTTCCCGAAGCAGTGGTCGTTCTGTGCCAACCCGACATGTGACGGCAGCACGCTCGACGATGTTGAGCTGTCGACCCGAGGCACGCTGTGGTCGTTCACCGACAACCGGTACGCGCCCCCACCGCCGTATCCTGCGCGCGACCCGTTCGAGCCGTATGGCGTGGCCGCCGTCGAGCTCGCGGAAGAGCAGATGATCGTGCTCGGTCAGCTCGCGAGCGGTACCGATATCGCACGACTCACGGTCGGCGCCGAGATGGAGCTGATCGTCGAGCCGCTCTACGACGACGGTGAGTCGGTGCGCACCGTCTGGAAGTGGAAGCCCGTCCAAGATGGGTGACCAGGTCGTCGTGCTCGGTGCGGGGATGCACCCGTGGGGCAAGTGGGGAAAAAGCTTCGTCGAATACGGCGTGGTGGCCGCGCGCGCGGCATTGGCCGATGCCGGGCTTGGCGTGGCCGACGTCCAGTACCTGGCGGCGGGCAACACCATGCGCAACGGGTACCCGGGCTACGTGTCCGGGTCGACGTTCGCCCAGGCGTTGGGTTGGCGTGGGATCCCTGTTTCATCCACATACGCGGCGTGCGCATCCGGCGTCGTCGCCATCGAAGCAGCACGCGCGCGGATCTTGGCTGGAAAGGCCGATGTCGCGCTGGTCGTCGGCGCCGATACCGCGCCCCAAGGTTTCTTCGGTCCGTTGCCGGGTGATCGCCCAACCGACCCCGACTGGCTTCGGTTCCACGTGCTCGGCGCCACGAACCCCACGTACTTCGCGCTCTACGCCCGTCGTCGTATGGAGCTCTACGGCGCAACCCCCAAGGACTTTGCCGCCGTGAAGGTGAAGAACAGTCGCCACGGCCTGGCGAACCCGAACGCGCGTTACCGCAAGGAGTTCACCGAGGACGAGATCGCCGAGTCGCCGGTGGTCGCTGACCCGTTGCGACTCGTCGACATCTGCGCGACGAGCGACGGCGCCGCGGCCGTCGTACTTGCGAGCGCGGAGTTCGCGGCGCGCCAAGCCGACACGGCGCGGCAGGTGCGCATCGCGGCCGTGTCGACCGTCACGCCCACGTACCCGAACACGTACCTCGACATGCCCGACATCGCCACCGACTCGGCGATCGGCGCGACGTTGCCCGAACGGTCCTTCCGCGACTCGATCGCGCACGCGGCGTATGAGGAAGCGGGCCTCGGTCCGAGCGACCTGAGCTGCGCCGAGGTCTACGACTTGTCAACCGCGCTCGAGCTCGACTGGTACGAGAACATCGGGTTGTGCGCGCCGGGCGAAGCGGAGTCGCTGCTGCACTCGGGCGCGACCACACTCGGCGGACGCGTTCCTGTGAACCCGAGCGGCGGCCTCGCCTGCTTCGGTGAGGCGATCCCCGCGCAGGCCATCGCTCAGGTGTGCGAACTCGTCACGCAGGTACGAGGCGAAGCGGGGGAGCGTCAGGTCGACGGCGCCAAGGTCGGTCTCTCCATCAACCAAGGATTGTTCGGCCACGGCTCGTCGGTGATCGTCACCCGCTGACCGCCGCCCGCCCCACGTTCTGGAGATCCACAACCCCGGATTCCGGGGGTTTGAGTCTCCAGAACGGGTTTTCAGGAGAGCGGAGCGACGAGCGTCTCGGAGAGGTCGCCGAGGAGACGCTTCGACGACTCGAGGTCGTCGCCCCACGCGGCGACGACCCAGCGTGACACGCCGAGATCCGCGTACTTCTTGACCGTGTCGGGCTTGGTGCTGCCGCTGTAGGTGACTTCGATCGCTTCGGGGTCGCGACCCGCGTCGCGCGCCACGGCGCGCACGGCCTCTTGTTGCTGGGAGAACTGTTCGAAACGCAGGCCGATCGGGAACCATCCGTCGCCGAGACGCCCGGCGCGGCGAGTGGCCGCGGCGCTGTGACCGCCGACATGGATCGGTATGCCGTCCGTCTGCGCGGGCTTCGGGTTGCACTTGGCTCGATCGAAGTTCGTGAACTTGCCGTGGAAGGTGGGTTCCTGGTCGCGCCAGAGGACCCGCATCGCCTCGATGTACTCGTCGGTGCGTGCACCGCGGTCTTCGAACTTCGTGCCGACGGCTTCGGCTTCCTCACGCAACCAGCCAACGCCGATGCCGAGCTGGAGGCGACCGTTCGAGAGCGCGTCGACGGTTGCACACTCCTTGGCGCACAGCACGGGGCTGCGTTGCGGAAGGATGAGCACACCCGTGCCGAGGAGCAAGTGATCAGTTACTCCAGCGAGGAAGGCGAGGAGCGCGAGCGGATCGGGCAGGTCGTCGTCCTCGATGCCGATGCGACCTTCGGGGTTGTACGGGTAGCGCGACGCGTAGTCGGCCGGGATCACCGCGTGCTCGAACACCCAGATCGACTCGAAGCCGGCTTCCTCCGCGGCCTGGGCGTACCCACCGATCATGTCGGGAGACGACAGGAACCGCTCGTGAGCCGGTGGCATCACACCGAAGCGCATGGCCGCGCACGTTACGTGGTCCAGTAGCCTCCTCGCCGCATGACCGACAAGCGAGTGACCGAAGCCGACGTCGTCGGCGAGCTGCGCGACGGCATGACCATCGGGATCGGTGGGTGGGGCTCGCGCCGTAAACCGATGTCCATCGTGCGCGAGATCCTTCGCTCAGATCTGCGCGACCTCACGGTCGTCAGCTACGGCGGTCCCGACGTGGGGATGCTCTGCGCGGCGGGCAAGGTCCGCAAGGCCGTGTACGGCTTCGTTTCACTCGACTCGATCCCGCTTGAGCCGCATTTTCGCGCCGCGCGTCAGAACGCGACCATCGAGGCGATGGAGCTCGACGAAGGGATGCTCCAGCTTGGGTTGCGCGCCGCCGCGTGGCGCGTGTCGTTCCTCCCGTGCCGCGCTGGCCTGGGGTCGGCGATCAGGGAGAACAATCCCGAACTCAAGACAGTCGTCTCGCCCTACGACGGCCAGGAGTTGCTCGCGATGCCGGCGCTGCGACTCGACGTCGCGCTCTTGCACGCCAACCGTGCCGACGCGCGCGGCGACGCCCAGTACCTCGGTGCCGACTGGTATTTCGACGACCTGTTCGCCATGGCCGCCGACCGCACGTTCGTCTCGTGCGAGCAAGTGGTCGAGCCGGGCGGGTTCGCGTCCGCGGGTCCGCCGGAGTCGATCCGGATCAGCCGTATGTGGACGCATGGCGTCGTCGAGGCGCCGTTCGGCGCACACTTCACGCATTGCGTGCCCGACTACCCGCGCGACGAGGTGCTCCAACGTGAGTACGCGGCGTCGGCCAAGGACGACGACGCGTGGAAGGTGTTTCGCGCGAAGTGGATCGACATACCCGAGCCCGAGTACCGCAAGCTCGCTGCGGCGTCTCTGTCATGAGTTCCCCGACACTCGCTGAGATCTGTGTGGTTGCGTGCGCCGAGGCCTGGCGCGGCGACGGCGAGATCCTCGCCAGCCCGATCGGGGTGATCCCCACGCTCGCAGTGCGGCTGGCGGCGCTCACGTTCGAGCCCGATCTCGTGTACACCGACGGCGACGCGCTCCAACTCGGCGCACCGATCGCGTCCGATGCACCGCCCGACGCGCCCAAGGTGGTCGAGGCGTGGATGCCGTTCGCAAAGGTGTTCGACGTGGTGTGGGCGGGGAAGCGTCACGTGATGATGGGCGCGACGCAAATCGACCGGTTCGGCAACCAGAACATCGCGTGCATCGGTCCGTGGGCCAAGCCGAAGGCGCAGCTGCTCGGTGTACGTGGCGCGCCCGGCAACACGGTCAACCACCCGACGAGCTACTGGGTAGCGGCACATTCACCAAGGGTGTTCGTCGAAGCAGTCGACTGCGTGTCGGGCGTCGGGTACGACCGCGTCGCGCTCGCAGGCCCGACTGCGAGTGAGTTCCACGAGATTCGGCGCGTCGTCACCAATCTCGCCGTGCTCGACTTCGAGACCCCCGACCACTCGATGCGGATCCGATCACTGCACCCGGGCGTCACGGTGGACGAGGTGCAGGCCGCGACCGGCTTCCCACTCGCTGGTTCCGCCGACGTGCCCGAGACACGCGCACCTACCGACGAAGACCTTCGTCTCGTGCGTGAGCTCCTCGACCCGAACAGCCTCCGCGACAGCGAGCTCGCGTCGTGACACCAGCAGGTCCTTGATGCACGACGCGCTGCACACTCGACTGTGTGACCTCTTCGGTGTGCAGTACCCGATCGTCCAGACCGGGATGGGATGGGTCGCGGGTCCGCGCCTCACACAGGCCACGAGCAACGCTGGTGGGCTCGGCATCCTCGCGGGCGCCACGCTCACGTTCGAAGAGCTGCTTCCTGCGGTGCGCGAGATCAAGGAGCGAACCGACAAGCCATTCGGTGTGAACCTGCGCGCCGATGCACCCGACATCGAAGACCGGGCCGATGTGCTGATCGCGCAGGGAGTGCGCGTCGCGAGCTTTGCGAGTCCACCCGCGGAGCGCGTGGTCAAGAAGCTCAAGGATGCCGGCCTTGTGGTCATGCCCACCGTTGGCGCGCGTCGCCACGCTGAGAAGGTCGCAGCGCTGGGTGTCGACGCAGTGATCGCACAGGGCGCCGAGGGTGGTGGGCACACAGGCGTCGTCCCGACCACGCTGCTCGTCCCGCAGGTTGTGGACGCGGTCGACATCCCGGTGCTCGCGGCTGGCGGCTTCTTCGACGGGCGTGGCTTGGTCGCCGCGCTCGCGTACGGGGCGTCGGGCATCGCCATGGGGACGCGCTTCCTGCTCACGCAGGAGAGCCGGGTTCCCGACGATGTGAAGTCGGTGTACCTCGACACGCCGGTGACGGGCACCGTAGTGACCCGCGCCATCGACGGAGCACCGCAACGCGTCATCCGGACGAAGGTGATCGACCGACTTGAGGGTGCGGGCCGACTGGTCGCGTTTCCGCGGGCCGCGATCAACGCACTCCGCTTCCGGAAGCTGACGGGAACTCCGCTTCGCGAGCTCATCCGGGAGGGCCTCTCGATGAAGCGCAGCCAAGATCTCACGTACGGTCAGATGATGATGGCGGCGAACGCGCCGATGCTCACGAAGGCGACGATGGTCGACGGCCATCTCGAGACGGGCATCCTGCCCACCGGGATGGGTGTCGGCGTGATGGACGAGCTGCCAACCGTCGCCGAGCTGATGGAGCGGATCATCGAAGAGGCGGACGCGACACTGCAGCGGCTGGGGGCTTGACCATTTACAGCCCTGTGCTGCGAGCGGAGCGAATGGAGCGGGTGGAACGATGCGGAAGCAGCGGAGCGGGAGCAGCACGATG
This sequence comes from Acidimicrobiia bacterium, assembly GCA_009694295.1. Classification (GTDB taxonomy): domain Bacteria; phylum Actinomycetota; class Acidimicrobiia; order IMCC26256; family PALSA-555; genus SHVJ01. The sequence continues at coordinate 21,769 of SHVJ01000014.1, read as the reverse complement.
GTGATGGGGACCGTGGCCCCTGGGTTCGAACCGGTTGCGGAAGCGTTTGCCAACAACTTCACCGAGCACGGTGACGTCGGAGCGGCGTGCACGCTGTACCTCGACGGCGCGCCGGTGGTCGATATCTGGGGTGGCGTCGCCGAGATCGAGCCCGAACGATCATGGGAGCGCGACACGATCGTCATCGCGTACTCATGCACGAAGGGCGCGACTGCGGTATGCGCCAACAAGCTCATCCAGGAAGGCCGCCTCGATCCGGACGCGCCAGTCGCCGACTACTGGCCGGAGTTCGCCGCGAACGGCAAGGGTCACATCACCGTGGCGTGGGCGCTGTCGCACCGCGCCGGGTTGGCCGAAGTGCAAGGCGACTTCACGCTCGAGGATGTCGCGGCGTGGGATCCGATCGTCGAGGGCATCGCCGCGCAGGCCCCGGTGTGGGAGCCGGGCACGCAGCACGGCTACCACACGCGCTCATATGGCTGGATCGTCGGGGAGATCATCCGGCGCATCACCGGCGTGAGTCCGGGCACCTACTTCGCCAAGGAGATCGCCGCACCGCTCGGACTCGACTTCTACATCGGCGTCTCAGAGGAGCTCGACGCCCGTGTCGCGCGCATGTACCCGGCGCAGTACGACGCCGAGACGCAAGCCCTCATGGATCAGGTGCTCGGTGACCAGTCCACGTTCATGGGGCGAGTCATGAGTGGCCCCTCGGGCTTGTTCGCGTACAGCGACATGTGGAACACGCGACAGATGCGGGCCGCCGAGATGCCGTCGTCCAACGGTCATGGCGACGCTCGATCACTGGCGCGCATGTACGCAGCGTGCATCGGCGAAGTCGACGGCGTTCGGCTGCTCTCGGACGAAACGGTCGCGCACGCGACCGAAGTGCTCTCTGAAGGTCCCGACTGCGTGATCGGCCAGCCGCTCACGATCGGGCTCGGCTTCATGCTCGCGCCAACGTTCCCGCCCGGTGTTGGCCCGCGCACCTTCGGCCATTCGGGAGCCGGGGGGTCGGTTGCGTTCGCCGACCCCGACCGTGCCCTAGCGTTCGGCTACGTCATGAACCAGATGAAGCTGGCGATGGAGGCAGATCCGCGGTCCGCAGACCTCGTGCGAGCCGCCTACGAGGTGTTGGACGCATGAGTCTCTCCCTCGACGAAGCGCGCGCCGTGTACGAACGACGACGCGCCGCATGGCTGGCTGAGGACATCGAGGGCTACCTCGCGTGCTTCGCCGAAGACGTCGTGCTCGAGACGCCCACCCGGACGGTGCACGGGCACGCAGAGTACGAACCGATGACCCGGATGTCGTTGGCCTGGGCCAAACCGGTCTCGTTCGAGTTCCACAACCTCGCAGTCGGCGACGACAACGTCGTGATGTGCGACTGGACCATCACCGTGGCGCGCCGTGCCGACGGCGGCGAAGTCACGTGGCGTGGCATGAACGTCTGCGAGCTGCGCGACGGCGTGATCGTCTGGTGGCGCGAGTACTACGACGACCCCGCCGCACTCGCCGCCTCCGCCCGCGCCCCCCGCAACCCCGACTAAGACTCCCCCCGACACCTTCTCGTGACGCTTTCTGCTGCCAGGGCAACGGCAAACGTCATGAAAACGAGCGGAGAGCAGCACGAACGGTGCGGACGACGTAGGTGGGGTTCTGTGTCACGTCCTCCCATGTGAAGCGCCGAACCTTCCATCCGATGGCTTTGAAGCGGTCGTCGCGTGCCTTGTCAGCGCGGCGATCGAGCAGCGAGCTGTGATGGAGCCGACTATCTGCCTCGATGAGGACGTGCGCTTCTCGGTAGACCAGCTCGACGCGCCCGACCCAGGTGTCGGCGTCGCCGAGGTCGATCTCTCGGGCGGGAGCGGGCAAGCCGGCCTCGCGGAGGACACGCAAGAGTTGCGCTTCGAGCTCGCTCGCGGGCGCGACGTACCCCTCGCCGCGAGCAGTCAAGAGCTCTCGCATGAGAACGGTGCCGTCCCGACCGTGCTCGGCGAGATCGGCAAGGACCCGCCAACACGCGGGGACGGTTACCACGCGACGAGCCAACGCGGTATCGAGCGAGCGTTCGGCTCGTTGCGGATGGACCGATCCACAGAGGTCGAAGAGCGTCCGAGCGAGCGACGTGGTTGGTATCCCATTCACGACACGGCGGTGCCAGTCGGGCAGCCATCCGGAGAGGTACACGGTGATCCCTGTGAGTCGGGGCCGTCGTCCGTACGGCACGGTCACGTCGATGGAGCGCAACCCAAAGCCCGGAAGTCCGAAGAGCGAAGCTGCGGTTCGGTGGGACGCACACGCTCCAGGGCCTGCAGCGAGCACCGCAGCCATCACGCGAGTCAGATCCGTCTGCGGGGCGCCTGCCACACGTAGGACGCGGGGATACATGACAATGAGGCGCTTGCGCGTTTGGCGGTGCCGAATGGCAGCGTCCGTCGCACCGAGGGCCACGAGCTGTGAGCGCGCAACGACGCCATGCTGTCGTGCGGCCAGGGCTGCGATGCGATCGTCAAGTGTCGTAGCCAAGGCAAATCCTCCAACTGATCGCAGGCCCGACACGCCCCCGTGTTTCCGTGACTGAATTCGTTGCCATAGCAACTGGAAGCGTCACGAAAAGGAGCGTGGGGGGTGGAGTGTGTAGCGTCGCCGGTCGCATGGACTTGACCTTCGCTCCCGAAGAGGAGGCGTTTCGCGCTGAGTGTCGGGCGTGGCTCGAGGCGAACGTGCCGCGCGGGCTTCCTTCGGGCGACACGCGTGACGGGTTTGGCGTGCACCTCGAATGGGAGCGTGCGCTCTACGGCGCGCGTTACGCGGTCGTGTCGTGGCCGGAGGAGTACGGCGGGCGCGGCGCGTCCGCGATGGAGTGGCTGATTTTCGAAGAGGAGTACTACCGAGTTGGCGGGCCGCAGCGCGTGACGCAGAACGGGATCTTCCTGCTCGCGCCGACCGTCTTCGAGTTCGGGACCCAGGAGCAGAAGGACCGGATCCTCCCTCGCATGGCAGCCGCCGAGGACCTCTGGTGCCAGGGATGGTCGGAGCCAAATGCGGGCAGTGACCTCGCCGGGATCCAGAGCAAGGCCGTGCGCGACGACGCGGGTGGCGGCTGGCGACTCAGCGGCCAGAAGACCTGGACCACACGGGGTGCGTTCTGCACCCACCTGTTCGGCCTGTTCCGCAGTGATCCCGAGGCCGAGCGTCATCGGGGGCTCACGTACTTCCTAGTGCCGCTCGACGCTCCGGGCATGACCGTGCGTGGGTTCGGTCGCCTCGACGGCGACGAAGGATTCGCCGAGGTGTTCCTCGACGATGTATTCGTCCCCGACACCGACGTGCTGGGCGAGGTGCACCAGGGCTGGGGTGTGGCGATGGCCACCACGAGCTCCGAACGTGGGCTCACGCTGCGCAGTCCGGGACGGTTCACCGCAACCGCGGCGCGGCTGATCGAGCTCAGGCGCGAGCGGGCCGACCCGCATGACACGCGCTTGCGCGACGCGGTCATCCGGGCTTGGACCGATGCCGAGGCATACCGCTGGCAGACCTTTCTCACCGTCACGCGCATGAGCGCGGGCGAGCAGCTCGGCGCCGAGTCGAGCATGACCAAGGTGTTCTGGTCCGACCTCGACGTGCGCATGCACGAGCTCGCGCTCGAACTCCTTGGTGCCGACGCCGAGCACGACGACTCCGGTTGGATGAAGGGTTACCAGTTCGCGTTGTCCGGACCCATCTACGCAGGTACCAACGAGATCCAGCGCAACGTGATCGCCGAGCGCGTGCTCGGGCTCCCGCGGAAGTAGCTCGTGCAGTTCGCGTTCACCGATGATCAGCTCGCGTTCCGCGACGCCGTACGTGACCTGCTCGCACGCGAATGCCCGCCGAGCGTCGTGCGTGACGCTTGGACGAACAAGCACGGTCGCACCGACACGCTGTGGACTCGGCTCGGGGAGATGGGCGTGCTCGGAGCCGCGCTCGAGCTCACCGACCTTGATCTTGTGCTCGTGTTCGAAGAGTCGGGCTACTTCGCGGTGCCGGAACCCATCGTCGAGCACGTGGCCGTCGCGGTACCGCTTCTTCCAGAACCGACCCGAGCGGCGACGGGCGCGATCACCGCGGTCACGTCGCTCGAAGGTCAAGGAGCCGTCGCATACGGCAACAGCGCCGATGTCGTCGTTGCGGGTAGCGACGCCGGCGTTGAGCTGCTTGAGGCCTTCGAGGTCACGACCCTTCCGAACTCAGTGGACGGGTCGCGCCGCCTTGGGCAAGTGTCGAGTTCGGGGACGGGTTCGGGAGTGCAGATCGGGGATCGGGATGTGTTTCGCCGAGCCTTCGACCGGGGGGCGCTCGGGACGGCCGCGCAGCTCATTGGACTGACTCGACGCATGCTCGACATGACCGTCGCCTACGTGAGCGACCGCAATCAGTTCGGCGTGCCGGTCGGCAGCTTCCAAGCCGTCAAGCACCACCTCGCCGATGCGCGCATCGCGCTCGAGTTCGCCCGACCACTCGTCTACCGAGCCGCGTGGTCGATGAGCGAAGAGGATCCCGACGCTTCCGTGCATGTGTCGATGGCCAAAGCCGCCGCCGGCGACGCCGCGAACCTCACCGCGGCGAAGGCGTTGCAATGCCACGGTGCGATCGGTTATTCGTACGAATACGATCTCCACTTGTTCATGAAACGGGCGTGGGCGCTGGCAGCGGCATGGGGCGATGCCTCGTGGCACCGGTCCCGCGTCGGACGCGCGATCCTGTAACTCCTCCACCCCGCAAGGAGACCTGATGCCCGAGGCTTACATCGTCGAGGCCGCCCGCACGCCGGTTGGCAAGAGAGGTGGCGGCCTCTCGCAGGTCCACCCCGCCGACCTCGGCGCGCACGCCATCACCGCGGTGGTCGAGCGCAGTGGGATCGACCCGGCCGCCGTCGACGACGTCTTCTTCGGTGTGGTCGACCAACTCGGTCCTCAAGCCGGCGACCTCGCGCGCACGGCGTGGCTCGCTGCGGGCTACCCGGAAGAGGTGCCCGGCACCACCATCGACCGCCAGTGCGGTTCGTCGCAGCAGGCCGTGCACTTCGCGGCGCAGGCTGTGATGAGCGGCACCAACGACGTGATCGTCGCTGGCGGTGTGCAGAACATGAGCATGATCCCGATCGGCACCGGGATGATCGCGGCGGAGCCACTTGGGTTTACCGATCCGTTCTCGGGTTCCGAAGGCTGGGTCAGGCGCTACGGCGACCAAGAGGTGTCGCAGTTCCGCGCCGCGGAGCTCATCGCCGAGAAGTGGGACATCTCGCGCGAAGAGATGGAGGCGTTCGCACTCGAGAGCCACGAACGGGCAATCCGCGCGCAGGACGAGGCTCGGTTCGAACGTGAGATCGTGCCACTGGCCGGACTCGACATCGACGAAGGGCCGCGGCGCGGTACGTCGCTCGAGAAGATGGCGCAGCTCGCACCGCTCGCCGAAGGCGGACGTATTACCGCAGCGGTGGCGTCGCAGCTCTCCGACGCGGGCACTGCGATGCTCGTGGTCTCGGAGGCGGCGCTTAAGACGCACGGTCTCAAGCCCCGCGCCCGCATCCATCACATCTCGGTGCGCGGCGACGACCCGATCTTCATGCTGACGGCGCCCATCCCGGCAACCGCATATGCGCTCGAGAAGACCGGGATGTCTCTCGACGACATCGACCTCGTGGAGATCAACGAGGCCTTCGCATCGGTGGTGCTCGCGTGGCAACGCGAGACCGGTGCCGACATGTCGAAGGTCAACGTGAACGGCGGCGCCATCTCGCTCGGGCACCCGCTCGGCGCCACCGGCACTCGCCTCATGACCACGTTGCTCCACGAGCTCGAGCGCACGGGCGGCCGCTACGGCCTGCAGACCATGTGTGAAGGTGGCGGGCAGGCCAACGTCACGATCATCGAGCGTCTCTGACGCGCGCTACGCGCCTGTTTCGACGATCGCCGCGTACTGGTCGAGGATTGGCAACACGGTGTCGGCCGTGCCGCCCGGCACTCGCAACACGATCTCTTCGATGCCCATCGACGCGTAGTAGTCGAACTTGCCTGGATCGGGCGTGGTCCCGAACGGAACGATCCGCAGCACCGACGGATCGCGTCCGAACGCCTCGCACGCCTCGTGCAGGTCGGGGAGTGCGGCGCGAAGACCGGCGCCTCCGATCGGGATCCACCCGTCGGCATACTCCGCGATGTGCCGGAACATCTTCGGACCTGCTGCGCCACCGATGAGCACGGGCGGGCCACCTGCCTGCACCGGTTTCGGCCAGGACCACGAGGATTCGAACTTCACGAAGGTGCCGTCGAACGAAGCAGTGTCCTTCGTCCACAGTTCCTTCACCGCGAGCATGTGCTCGCGCGCGCGATCGCGCCGGGTCGCGAAGTCGATCCCGTGATGCTCCATCTCCTCGCGGTTCCATCCAAAACCGATCCCGAGCTCGACGCGACCGTCTGAGATCTGGTCGAGCGTTGCCACGACCTTGGCGGTGACCAATGGCTCGCGCTGAGCGATCAAACAGATGCCCGTGCCGAGACGGATGCGCTGTGTCACCGCCGCGGCTGCTGCAAGCGCCACGAACGGGTCGACGGTGTGCGAGTACTCCTCGTCGAGGTCGCCACCCATCGGTGCCGGTGTGGCGCGGCTTGTGGGGATGTGCGTGTGCTCCGGGATATACAGCGAATGCAGTCCGCGCTCCTCTGCTGCACGCGCAAGCTCATGCACCGACATCGTGCGGTCGGTCGCGAACATCGTGATCCCGTAATGCACCGCGGTACGGTACCCGGCTTATGGGAGTGGTTGATGGCCGAATCGTCATCGTGACCGGCGCGGGGCGTGGCCTCGGGCGCGCCCACGCGCTCGAGTTCGCACGCCAGGGTGCGCGCGTGGTGGTGAACGACTACGGCGTGGCGCTCGACGGCACCGAACCGTCGAGCGAAGCGGCGAACTCCGTCGTCGAGGAGATCCGCACCGCCGGCGGCGAAGCTGTCGCCAACGCCGACGATGTCTCCGACTGGGGTGGTGCCGAGCGATTGGTACAGGCTGCCATCGACACCTTCGGCGGTCTCGATGTGCTGGTGAACAACGCGGGCATCGTGCGCGACCGGATGGTTGTGAGCACCGGAGAGAGTGAGTGGGACGACGTGGTGCGCGTGCACCTCAAGGGCCACTTCGCCCCAGCCCGTCACGCCGGCAACTACTGGCGCGAACGTTCGAAACAAGGCGACACCGTCGACGCCCGCATCATCAACACCAGCAGCGGCGCCGGACTGCTCGGTAGCATCGGCCAGGGCGCATACAGCGCGGCCAAAGCGGGCATTGCCGCACTCACACTCGTAGAAGCCGCGGAGCTCGGGCGTTACGGCGTCACGGCCAACGCCATCGCGCCATCGGCACGCACGCGTCTCACCGAAGACACCTTCGTCGACATGATGAAGAAGCCCGAGACCGGCTTCGACGCCATGGACCCGGCCAACGTCTCACCACTCGTGGTCTGGCTCGCCAGCACCGAATCCCACGATGTCACTGGCCAAGTGTTCGAGCTTGAAGGGGGCATCGTCAGTCTTGCCGACGGCTGGCACCACGGCCCGCGACGCGTCAAGGAGTCGCGCTGGGACCCCGCCGAGCTCGGCCCGATCGTCCGAGAGCTGATCGCCGAGCTGCGCCCGCCCGAGCCGGTGTACGGCACGTCGTAGCCGCGGCCCGACAGGACTCGGCGTCGGGCGGTCTACGAGCCGGCGACCCGCTCGCGCAACGTGATCTTCACCCCGGGGAACGCCCGTGCGGTCGCCTGGTCGAGGCCGCGGGGCTTGTGATCGATACCGAGGGCATCGCGCAGGTGCGCCACCGTGTAGTGGGTCACGGCCCGAATCATGTCGTCGGGCGGGAGGTCGCCGGCCTGGCAGCCGTTCTCGCCGAGATCGAGCAAACGGCCCGAGATCAACCCGGCGTCGCGTGCGAACGCGATGAGCCCACCGCCCGCGGCGATGACCCGACAGGTGTCGGTGAACGAGTTGTGTCCGGCGCGCCCGATGGTCACGGAGCGCTTCGGCGTCGCGGTCATCGCCTTGAAGAGCTTGGCGACCTCCTTCGGCTCGACCGCGATGTCCCGGCTGCCACCCATCACCATGACCGGCTTGGCCGGGAGCGAGCCCGCGTTGTAGGGCGTCACCGGCGCCCAGCCGACGGCGGTGTCGATGCGCCGCTCGCCCAGCGCCGCGAGTGCGACGCCGCCGCCGAGCGACAAGCCGACGGCAGCAGCCCGCTTGGCATCGATCACGTCGTGCAGCTGGCTCGCGGGGTCGTCGCCCGCAGCGATGACCGCGTCGAGGCTGGCGAGCATGATCTCGATGCTGGCGCGCTGCGAGGCTTTCACGTCGGCCTTCGTGAAGGTGCGGTCGCTGGTCTCGCCCGAGAGTGAGGCGCGGACCTGTGCCGCACGGCCGTACGCGGGGTAGTCGGTCGCGGCGACGACGAAGCCCCACGACGCAATGCGGGTCATCAGCTCGGAGTTGTCGAGCCGGAAGCCGGCGGCCCCGTGGGCGAGGAGAACCACGGGGAACGGCCCGTCGTCGACGGCGCCTGGCGCCCCTACGACCGCGTCGAGCTCAGTGGCCGCGTTGTACGCGGGCGGCACGATGGACCTGAGGTCGGCAGGGAGCGCGTCGCTCTGCGTGTACGACGCGTGCGGGCCATCAGTGGGGAGCGCCGGGTAGGTGACACTCACCACCTGGTCGCCGAGCGGTACGTCGACGAACCCGACCGCGTAGGGACCGGTGTCCTCGTAGACCGGCGCCGTGGTCCTCGTCGCACCGAGCGCTCCGGCTGCGTTGAGCGGCGCCGCGAGCACCAGCAGGAGCGCCAACACCGTGACGGTGGCCGAGGGAGTGGTTCGTGAGACAGTCATTGTGTCCCTTCGAGCTCGAAGATTGTTGTGATGGCGATGGGGATCGTCTTGTGGATGCGGAGGCCCGCTTGGGCGAACAGGGCTTCGTACTCGTGGCGGGTGCGTTCGCGGCCTTTGCCGGTGTCCACGAGCATCTCCAGGTCGATGGCTTTGGCGAAGTGGTCGCCGGTGTGGGTGGGCATGATGATCTCGAGGACGAGAATACGTCCATCGGGTGCCATGGCGTCGCGGCAGTTGGAGAGGAAGCGGACGCACGAGTCGTCGTCCCAGTCGTGCACGATTGCTTGGAGCAGGTAGCGGTCGCATCCTCGGGGTTCACGTCGGTGAGGTACTCCCAGAACGGCCGGCCGAGCGCAGCCTCCGCGCCGCTCTCCCCGGTCAGGACGGCGTGATCGAGGGCATTCCATCCCGACACGTGCCAATCGGCGCCGAAGAATCGGGCCCACGCGCGGCTCGACCCGTCCACGGTGCGCAGCAGGTCCGAGCGCTTGTTGTTCTTGAATCGACCGTCGCGCGTCTGGGCGAAGATGCCGCGCCCCACGAGGTATCGCAGGACCCGCGCGAGCGCGTCGGCATTGGCGTTGCACGCGGTGGCCAACGCGTCGTTCGACAGTGGCCCGTTCGCAAGGTGGTCGGCGACGCCGAGCTCCGCGGCCACGCTGAGCGCCTTCGTGTCGATGATGCCGAGTGAACACTCGAGCAGTGCCACCTCGGGTGGCACGAGCGCGCGATGCAGGCGCGCCAGTCCGTTGCGGGTCGCCAGGAGTGGTCGAATCACCCAGGCCGGTGGGACTCGGGTGGTCCGTTGCGCCGGCATCGGGGTTCGCCTAGGTCAGTCGCTCGACGATCATCGCCATGCCTTGACCGCCACCGACGCACATGGTCTCGAGGCCGTAGCGCAGGTTGCGATCCTCGAGGCCGTTGATGAGCGTGCCCATGATGCGGGCGCCGGTCATGCCGAACGGGTGGCCGAGCGCGATCGCCCCGCCGTTCACATTGAGCTTCTCCCACGGCACACCGAGCTGATCGGCCGATGGAATGACCTGCGCCGCGAACGCCTCGTTGATCTCGACGAGATCGATCTGGTCGATCGTCAAGCCCGCGCGCTCGAGTGCCTGACGGCTTGCTCCGATCGGCCCGAGGCCCATGATCTCCGGATCGAGCGCCGAAACACCCGATGCGACGATCCGTGCGAGGGGCGTGATCCCGAGCGCCTTGGCGCGCGTGTCGCTCATGACGATCGTGGTTGCCGCGCCGTCGTTCAACGGACACGCGTTCCCCGCGGTGACCGTGCCGTTCGGGCGGAAGACGGGCTGCAGCTGCGACAGCTTCTCGACGGTGGTGTCGGGGCGGGGCCCGTCGTCGACGCTCACAACGGTGCCATCGGGTGTGGTGACGGGCGTGATCTCACGCTCGAAGAACCCGTTCTTCTGCGCTTCGACGGCGCGGTTCTGTGAGAGCGCGGCGAACTCGTCCATGCGCTCGCGTGTCACTTTCTCTTGCTCCGCGACGTTCTCGGCGGTGTCGCCCATGCCCAGGTAGAGGTCGGGGAGACCGGTCGGCGGCGTCCATGGTCCTTGCGAGCCATCCTGGCGCAACTTCGTTCGCGCCTCAGCGTCGACAAAGAGGGCGTTGTGCGTGCCGGGGAGTCCGTCGGACATGCCCTTCGTGAACCGGCTCACGGTCTCGACCCCGCCGGCGACGAACACGTCGCCCTCTCCCGCCTTGATCGCGTGCGCAGCCATGCGAATGGTCTGGAGTGAGGAGGAGCAGTACCGGTTCACCGTGACTCCCGGCGCGTGCCCGATGCCCGCGAGGATCGCCACGACGCGCGCGATGTTGTACCCAGCCTCGCCTGCCGGCTGCCCGTTGCCCCAGATCACGTCTTCGATCTCGGCGGGGTCGAGGCCGGGGACTTTCGCCAGCGCAGCCTGGATGATGGTGGCGGAGAGGTCATCGGGTCGGCAGTCGACCAGCGCTCCCTTGTTGGCGCGCCCGATCGGGGTGCGGGCAGTGGCGACGATGACGGCTTCGGGCATGGTGATGGGGCTCCTGGTCAGGCGTGGGCTGTGGGAGTTTCTACCAGCAGCACCCACTTCGCGTTCTGTCGGGCCGTGTTCTGTCGGCGAATGGGTGTCAGAGTTCGGGTACAGCGGAGACAGGACGGCCCAGGAGGGGGCGAGTGAGTGCGCAGGGCTACCAGCCGATCGAGGACTACGGGATCATCGGCGATCTGCACGCCGTCGCGCTGGTCGGCAAGGACGGGTCGATCGACTTCATGTCGTTTCCCAAGTTCGACTCGCCCACGATCTTCTGCGGACTCCTCGACCACGAGCGAGGGGGGGCGCTTCTCGATCCGCCCGTCTCTCGAAGGCGCGCGCAAGTAGCTGTACCTCCCCGACACCAACGTGCTCATCACGCGCTTTCTCGCGTCGGAAGGCGTCGCCGAGGTCTCCGACTTCATGCCTGTCGGCTTCTACCCGCACGACCATCCGCGAACGCTCGTGCGTCGCGTGAAGACGGTGCGCGGCAACGTGCGCTTCGATCTGCACTTCGAGCCGCGCTTCGACTACGGCCGGGCCGAGCACACGGTGGAACAGCGTGACGGGGAAGTGATCTTCGCCTCGAAGGGTCCCGACGGCGTTGCGCTCCGGTTGCGCACCGCAGTGCCGCTGACGATCGATGCAAGCGGTGCCGGCGTCGCAACGTTCCACCTCGCTGCTGGTGAAACCGCGGCGTTCGTGATGGAAGAAGTCGAGCCGGGCATGGCGAGCCCGTCAGCCGATCCCGACTTCGTGGCGAGAGCGTTCAAGGACACGGTCAACTTCTGGCGCAGTTGGATCGGCAAGTCGCACTACACCGGTCGTTGGCGCGAGATCGTCAACCGCTCCGCGCTGGTGTTGAAGCTCCTCGTCTCGCAGACCCACGGCTCGCTCCTCGCGGCGGCCACGTTCGGCCGCCCCGAAGAGATCGGTGGCGAGCGGAACTGGGATTACCGCTACACATGGATTCGTGACGCGTCGTTCACGGTCTACGCGCTCATTCGACTCGGCTACACCGACGAAGCCGGCGCGTTCATGCGCTGGATCTACGAGCGCTGCATGGACCTCAATCCCGATGGCTCGATGCAGATCATGTATGGCCACGACGGTCGCAAGGTGCTCACGGAAGAGACGCTCCCGCACCTCGAGGGCTATCGCGGGTCCAAGCCGGTGCGCATCGGGAACGGCGCGTACGACCAACTCCAGCTCGACATCTACGGCGAGCTCATGGACGCGGTGTACCTCTACAACAAGTACGGCGAGCCGATCCCGCACGACCTCTGGGTCAATCTCGTGCGGCTCGTCGACTGGGTGACCGAGCACTGGCAGCTCGCCGACGAGGGTGTGTGGGAGGTGCGCGGCGGCCGTCAGGAGTTCCTGTACTCACGCCTGATGTGCTGGGTGGCGGTGGACCGCGGCATCCGGCTCGCCGATCGGCGGTCACTGCCGTATCCCCACGACAAGTGGCGGATGACGCGCGACGCCATCTACCACGACATCATGTCGAACTTCTGGAATCCCGAGCGTCAGTGCTTCGTGCAGCACAAGGGCACGACAACGGTCGACGCCTCCAATCTCTTGATGCCGATGGTGAAGTTCATCAGTCCCACCGATCCGCGTTGGCTCTCGACGCTCCGGGTGATGGACGAAGACCTTGTGGACGACTCACTCGTGTATCGGTACCGCAACGAGCACGCGGCGGACGATGGTCTCAGCGGCGACGAAGGCACATTCAACATGTGCTCGTTCTGGTACGCCGAGGTACTCGCACGCTCGGGCGATGCGCAGAAGGCGAGGTTCGTGTTCGAGAAGATGCTGGGGTATGCCAATCACCTTGGGCTGTACTCCGAGGAGCTGGGTCCGCACGGCGAGCATCTCGGCAACTTCCCCCAGGCGTTCACCCACCTGGGTCTGATCAGTGCCGCATACGCGATCGACCGCAAGCTCTCTGACGCTGGGTGGCTGGGCTGAATGTCGGAAAAGCACCTCGTAGAGTGAGAGTGATGAAGACCACGCGCCATCGCACGATCTGGGTCCTGGGTGCCGTGACCGTATGCATGCTCACTGTCATCACGGTGCCCGCGAGCGCGCGAACCAACGCGTCGGTGTCGGCCGCGCCATCGCGCGGCGGATCGCTCACGTACGGGCTCGAGGCGGAAACCGACACCACCAACGGGTACTGCCTCCCTGCGGGTCAGCTCGCCGCGTCGGGGATCCAAGTGGTCAGCGCCGTGTACGACACGCTCGTCACGATCAACAGCAAGGGCGCGTACGTGCCCTACCTGGCGAAGACCGTCGAACCGAATGAGACGTTCACGGAGTGGACGATCACGCTGCGCGAAGGCGTCACCTTCCACGACGGCACCGCGCTCAACGCCGACGTGCTCAAGCTCAACCTCGACACCTACCGGGGGAAGAACCCGTCGATCCCGGCAGCGTTGTCCGCCTACAACTTCTCGGACGTGAGTGATGTGGTGGTCAAGGATCCGCTGACGGTGGTGGTCACCACAAAGCGTCCGTGGCCGGCGTTCCCCGCGTTTCTGTTCGGAAGCGGCCGCATCGGAATCCTGGCGCGGGCACAGCTCGCCGACCGGCAGACGTGCGCGACAAACTTGATCGGCACGGGCCCGTTCAAGTTCGTCGATTGGACCCCCGGCGAGTCGCTCGAGGTGGTCCGCAACGACAACTACTGGCGCAAGGGGTTGCCCTACCTCGACGGAATCACGTTCGTGCCGTCTCCCGATCCCGCGCAACGTGTGAACGGGCTCCTCGGCGGCGAGCTCGACATGATCCAGACGAGCGGCGCCAACCAGATCCTCCAGCTCGAGGAGAGCGAGAAGAACGGCGAGGTGAACCTCGTCATCTCAGACCGGGGCGCGGAAGTCGCATACGGGATGCTCAACGTGTCAAAGCCGCCCTTCGACGACATCATCGCCAGGAAAGCCGTCGCCTATGCCGGCGATGCAGTGGAGCTCAACGAGATCCGCAACCACGGGCTCTTCACCATCGCCTCCGGGCCGTTTGGCCCAGGGTCGCCGGCGTACATCAAGGACACCGGCCTGTACAAGCACAACCTGAAGAAGGCCAAGAAGCTCGCCGCACAGTACGAAGCCAAGCACGGCGAGCCGCTCAGCTTCGAATACCTCACGGTTCCCGATCCGGAAGCCGTCGCGCTCGCTGCCCTCGTGCAGGAGCAGCAGGGGCGGGCTGGCATCGAAGTGAGCGTCCGGACGATCTCGCAGCCGGAGCTGATCAGCCAAGCCATCAGTGGGCAGTTCCAGCAGCTCGGGTTCCGCAACCATCCCGGCGGCGATCCCGACTCGCAATACGTCTGGTGGCACAGCGGTTCGCTCGTGAACTTCGGGCGCATCAACGACCCGGTGATCGACGACCTGCTGGATCGTGGTCGGGTCGAGACCAACCCCGCCAAGCGCACCGCGATCTACAAGCAGCTCAACAAGCGGTTCGCCAAGCAGCTCTACAACCTGTGGGTCTGGTACACGCTGTGGGCGAATGCCACGGCTCCCGACGTGCGCGGCGTGGCCGGGCCGCCGCTGCCCGATGGTGGCGGGAAGCCGTTCGCGTTGTTCGCCGGGGTGATCCCGGTCGTCGGGCTGTCGCGCTCGGGCTAAGGCCCGCGCGGGTTCAGAGGCCGACCAGCTCCTCGCTGACGGCCCAGAGTCGCTTGGCGGCTTCGTCGTCCGCGCCAGCCTTTGAAGTGTGGGCCGAAGCGCACTTGTAGAAGTACAAACCACTCACGCCGTCGACGTCGGATGACGACGCGAGCCAGATCGAGGTGCGAGCCCCAGCAACCTGGGAGATCGCGAACGGCCGCGCGAGCAACATGGCGAGCTGGAGCAGGGAACCGGTGTCGCCGTCGCGCGCGAAGCGGCTGGCGACGAAGCCCGGGTGCAATGAGTTCGCCGTGACGCCAGTGCCCTCGAGTCGTCGGGCGAGCTCGCGCGCGAAGTAGATGTTGGCGAGCTTGGTCTTGCCGTAGACCACGAACGGACGATACGAGCGCTCCGACTGGAGATCGTCGAAGTCGAGGCCGTGGCGGGCTTGCTTGTGCGCATCGGACGACACGACGACCACACGGCTCGGCGCACTCGCACGCAACCGATCGAGCAACAGGTTCGTGAGCAGGAAGTGGCCGAGGTGGTTCACGCCGAACGTGGTCTCGAACCCGTCGGCGGTCTGCGTGCGACGGCTCATGACGAGGCCGGCGTTGTCGACGAGCACGTCGAGACGGTCGGTGCGCTGCAGCACCTCGGCCGCGCACCGTCGCACCGACGCGAGGTCGGCGAGGTCGAGCGCGACCACCTCGACGGCAGCGCTCCCGCTGCGGTCGCGGATCTCGGCCAGCGCTCCGGCGCCGCGCTCGGCGTCGCGCGAGGTGATGAGCACCCGGGCGCCCTGCTGAGCGAGGCCGACGGCCGTCTCCTTGCCGATTCCGGCGTTCCCGCCGGTGATCAGGACGACCTTGGTGTCCATCGCCTGCCCGGCCTCCATCAAGGTACGCTAGGGCATCTTCCATCGCCGACCACGGCTCAAGACGGCCACTCCTGATGGCGACGCTCTGCGTGAGCCCCGATCGGGGCCCTGCACCGCGGAAGGCCGGATTTCCGCGGAATTTGGCCCTTAACCCCACCCGCAACGGGGCCGATCAGGTGCAACAGATGTTCATACTCCGCGCGAAGCACCCCATCCGGCTCTTGGTCGTACTCGCGGTGAGCGGTCTCGTGCTGGCCGGGTGCATCCGGCCCACCCCACCGCCTGCAGCCCCTGCTCCGCCCACTGGGCCGCCAGCCGCAGGAGTCCCGGTCGTGCCGGGGACACCGCTGAGCATCCTCGGCCCCGCCCTCGTGACCCCGGCCCAGCTCGCCGCCTGGTTCAACGGTCGTACCCCGCATCCCTCCGGGGTCTACGCAGCAACCGCCCCGGTGGCGAGCCTGGCTCAGTTCTACGTGGAGGAGGGCACGGCCGAGGGGATCAGGGGCGACGTGGCGTTCATCCAGTCGATCCTCGAGACGGGCTGGTTCCGCTTCGGCGGGAGTGTGCCCGCCGCCAACAACAACTTTGCGGGCATCGGCGCCACCGACGGAGGTGGTACCCCGGCCAACTTCCCGGACGCGCGCACCGGAGTGCGAGCCCAGATCCAACACCTGCGCGCGTACGCCGACGTCACTGCCACGACGTGCACGGTCCCGCCGCTGCACAACCCGTGCGTCGACCCGCGGTTCCACCTCGTGCTCCCGAAGGGGCGCGCGCAGACGTGGAACGTCATGGGGAGCGGCAACTGGGCCACGTCCACTACGTACTCGCAGCGGATCCTCGCCATGTACGCGGAGATGCTCACCTACAACGGCGTCACTGTTCCCTACTAAGGCCGCGCTCGCTCGACGCCGGGATACCCGGCGCCGCCCTTCGGGACGCTCGCCCGCGGCTGCGAGCATCTGCGCTCCCCGTCTCGTTCACCATGACAGCTCCGCGCGTATTGGGCGGTGGTCGCTGCCCACGTCTGGCATGACCCTTCCGCCGCGTGCGCGAAGGTCCTTTGTGAGGATGTGGTCGATTTGGCTGTGGGGGTGTCCTGCTGGCCAGGTGCGTCCCCTTACTGCTCTGTGCCAGCCGCGCAGGAAGGTGCGGACGCCCGGGCCCCAGAAGTTGCAGTCGCCGGCGATGACGGCGGGACCAGTGCGCGGAATTTGAGGGGCGAGGCGGCGGAGCTGCCTCACGGGCGCGTGGGGGAGACGCGAGGAGAGGTGCACGGCGACGAGTTGGAGCGGTGAACCGTGCACGTCGATCTCGAGATGCAACGCCGTACGGGCAGGGGCAGCGTCGCCGGGGGTGGGGCCGAGCTGGAGAGAGCCGATCCGATGGGTTGGCAGGCGCGTCAGCACCGCGATGCCGATCGTTGCTTCTCCGCTGCCCTGGATACCGGGCCAGTAGGTCTTCCCGGTGGCCGCGCCCATCAGCTCGTAGTGCACGTCGAGGCCGAGCGCAGCGGCCGCCTCGTCGTGGGCGCCCCACTTGCCGTCTGGGCGCCAGTACTCCTGGAGCACGAGCACGTCGGCGTCGAGGTCACGCAGCGAGGCTTCGAGATCGAAGGGCGTGCGCGGCGGGTTCGGCCACCGACGGAGGCCGAAGTGCGTGTTGAAGGACGCGATGGTGAGGTCGGGCACTCAGCGACAGTACTGGCGTGCTGCGTCAGTTCGTGGGAAGGCGGACTGTGAACCGCGCGCCGCCGATCGGCGCCTCGGCGACGGCCACCTGGCCGCCGTGGCGTTCAACGATCGCCTTGACCATCGACAGTCCGAGTCCCATACCCCCGGCGTCGCGCGCTCGGCCTTCGTCGAGCCTCATGAACCGATCGAACACCCGGGCCCGATCAGATGGCGGCACGCCCGGTCCGTCGTCGTCGACGGCAAGCCACACCGATCCGTCGCGCGCGGCGAGCGCGACCTCGACCTTGGAGCTGGCGTGCCGACACGCGTTGTCGAGGAGGTTGCGCACGACGCGCGCGAGCTGCGGCGCGCTCCCGCGTACTCGGCCAGCCGACACGCGGCTCGTGTCGATCGGTACTCGTCGGACGCGCGCCGTCTCCTCGAGCACCACCTCGTCGAGATCCACCTCGATCTGTTCGGCTTCGGCGCTCTCCTCGGCCCGCGCGAGCTCGAGGAGCTCGGTGACCGCCGTCGCGAGCCGCTCGTCCTCTTCGAGCACCCGCTGCGCGACCTCGGGCCAGTTGGCGTCATCACCCTTGCGCAACGCAACCTCCACCTGCGCTCGGATCGCGGCGACGGGGCTGCGCAGCTCGTGCGACGCATCGGAGACGAATCGTCGTTGGCGCAGTGACGACTCCTCCAGCCGGTCGAGCATCGAGTTCATCGTGCGGGCCAAACGGCCGATCTCGTCGTCGGTGGGGGGCTCCGGCACGCGGCGATGGATCGTGCTGGCAGTGATCTCCGCTGCTTCGGCGCGGATGGCTTCGACGGGCCGCAGCGCGCGCCCCGCGATCCACCATGTGAGCAGCCCGACGAGCACGACGAGCAACGGGACGCCGACGAAGAGTGCGTCGGTGATGCTGTCGACCGTGCTGTCGACCTCAGCCAGCGACCGCTCGACGATCAGCGTGACCTGGCCGGTGGTCGTCTCGACGGTGCGGCGCGCCTGCGCCGTCGGATCCGGCCCGCGAGGAGGGCGTCGATTGTTGGGGTTGTCGGAGCCGGGGATGACGATCGGCGCGCCGCCGGGTCCGACCGCCCGGAAGTTGGGCTGACCGCCGGGTCCGCCATTCGGCAGCTGGACCTCGGCGGGTGGCGTGCCCGCGGCCACCTGCTCGGCAATTTTGTCGAGCTGTTCCTGGTTCGTCCGCTCGATCTCGTCTGACAAGTTGTTGTGGACGGACCGGACGAGCGCGAACGACGCGACAGTGAGCGCCACGGCGAACAGCCCCGCCGCCGCCAGCGTGACGCGCAGCCGTACCGACCTGCGCTGCATCTCAGACGTCTACGCAGAGGCGGTAGCCGGCGCCACGCACGGTCTGGATCAGGTTGGTCGCGAACGGCTGATCGATCTTGCGGCGGAGGTAGCCCACGTACACCTCCACGACGTTCGGGTCGCCGGCGAAGTCGATGCCCCACACGTGGTCGAGGATCTCGGGCTTCGA
Organism: Acidimicrobiia bacterium; assembly: GCA_009694295.1. Lineage (GTDB taxonomy): Bacteria > Actinomycetota > Acidimicrobiia > IMCC26256 > PALSA-555 > SHVJ01. Next base: position 3,141 of record SHVJ01000014.1, on the reverse strand, counting down.
CGCGACGTTCCCGTCGCGGCGTATGAGGTACTCGAGCAGTGAGAACTCCCGTGCGGTCAGCGCAATCTCAGTGTCGCCGTGGTTGACCAATCGGGTGCCGGGATCCAGCCGCATCGGCCCGAACTCCATCACCGTCGGTCGGGGCGGCGCACCGCGGCGGAAGAGCGCGCGCAGCCGAGCAAGGAGCACGACGAACGAGAACGGCTTCGACAAGAAGTCGTCGGCTCCGGTGTCGAGTGCCTCTGCCTCGTCGTACTCGCCGTCCTTGGCAGTGAGGATGAGGATGGGCGTCCAGATGCCCTCCTCACGCAGCGTCTTGCAGACGCGGTACCCGTTCATCCCCGGGAGGAGCACGTCGAGGACGATCGCGTCGTACGAGCCTTCACGCGCACGCCACAGACCATCGTTGCCATCGTGGACCGCGTCGACGTCGAAGCCCTCGGCCTTCAGCCCATCGAAGATGGCTTGCGCGAGGTGTACCTCGTCTTCAACCACCAGCACACGCACACCGAGATTGTGCCCGCCCTGCGCCGGGAGCGAGCGTCATTCCTGAGAACGCTCTCAGGTGACAGCCAGATCAGGTGACAGCCAGATCAGGTGACAGCCAGATCAGGTGACAGCAGGACCGATGAGCTCCCAGAGGTTCCCGGCGGGGTCGTTCGTGAACACGTGGCGGTCGCCGTCGAACGTGATCGCGTGCGGCGTCTGGCCCATCGCTTCCAGGCGCTCGATCGCGCCGTCGAGCGCGTCATCGAGACGGATGGCCGTGTGTGCGCGACCCGATGGCTGATGGTCGGGGTCGATCGTGAGATGTACCTGGTGGTCCTCGGCTTGGTACCACCGCGGCGTGCCGAGCTTGGCCACTTCAGGGCCGGGCTCGGCCGTGCGGTAGCCCAGCACATTGATGAGCCACTCGCCTTCGGCGTCGGCGCCATCGCGGCCGTCGACCTCGGTCGGGACACACAGGTTCACGTGGTGCATCGCGGGCATGGCCGCGATCGTACGCCCAGACATAAGGTTGCGCGCATGGCTCAGCGGACCATCCCCGTCACCGGAGACGAGGCGGCCGATCGATTGCTCGTCGAGAACCCCTTCGCGCTGCTGCTCGGGATGATGCTCGACCAGCAGGTGCCGATGGAGTGGGCGTTCCGCGGGCCGTACACGCTGAGCGAGCGCCTGGGCGGGCTCGATCCCAGAGCGATCGCGGCCATGAGCCCCGACGACGTGGAAGCCGCCTTCAAGGTCAAGCCCGCGCTGCACCGATTCCCCGGATCGATGGGCAAGCGTGCGCACGCGCTCGCCCAAGCGATCGTCGATGAATACGGCGGTGACACGGCCAAGGTGTGGACCGGAGCGACGAGCGGAGCTGAGCTCTACGAGCGACTGCGCGCGCTTCCTGGGTTCGGTGAAGAGAAGTCGAAGATCTTCCTCGCGCTCCTCGGGAAGCGCATGGGTGTGCGCCCCAAAGGTTGGGAGGCGGCCGCGAAGCCGTACTCCGACAGCACGCCACGCTCCGTTGCCGACATCGACTCCCCCGAGACGTTGGCTCGCGTACGCGATTGGAAGCGGGCGCAGAAGGCGAAGGGCAAGGGCAAGGGCGACTGAACGCTCAGCCGGTGCGGTAGAGCTCGTCGAAGTTGCGGTACGAGGGCTCGCCTTCGATGATGTCGGCGAGCTTCTGGGCCCACAGCTGGGTCTCAGGCCGGTCGTTGTTGCGTATCGCCTCCTCGGCGGCCGACACGTCGGGGTCGACCACGCCGAACTCGGCCACGAGGATGTACTGGCTGGGGTCGTCGCGGTCGACGAGGACGTGCGAGCCGATGTAGCCCATGATTTCGGCAGCCGCCTGCATGTCGTCCCACCCCGCGGCGAGCTCCACGACCGCGTCGGGGTCGTGGCAGCGGAACGAGACCATCTGGGTGAAGTTCACGTTCTTCATGTGTCTCCTTCGGGCTGCGCATGTTCGTCGACATACTGGCGCTGGCGCTCCGACATGCCCACACGATCGAAGAGGCCGACCGAGCCGCTGGCGGTGGCGTCGACGGACTTCTTGGGGACGCGCAGGATCTCCCGCACCTCCTCGACGGGCCGCGCCGCGAGGGCGTGGTAGTCGACCAGGAAGAGGTCGGTGCCGTATGACTCGCTCACAGCCTTGCCGCGTCGGATCCCGTCGGCGATCCGACGGTGCATGCCCGCAGACTGGATGTTGTGTTCGTGTATGTCGCGCTCGAAGAAGCCGGTGTCCTCGATGTACCCGGTCTCGAACAGTCCGACGAGTGTGGCCAGCCACGCGAACTCCTTCGGGTCGGGGTCGGCTCGTCCGATCAGCGCGAACACCTCGAGCTCGCCATGGAGGTTCGTCTCTTAGTCGGCGATCACGTGCACGAAGTCGTGCTGGGCAAGAAAGGCGGTTGGTCCGTCGGCGTTCCCTGGCAGCGCGAAGCCGCGCCGGTCGTACATCTCCCAGACCCCGCGCCCGAGGGTCCCTTCCGGCAGCTCGCCGAAGGCAGCCCAACGGGCTTCGAGGCTGGGGTCGACCCCGGCGGGAACGAACGGGTCGTCGATGCCGAGCTTGGTGTGCAGCTGCTCGGTGTCGGTGTTCTTGAGGTGCTCGGTGAAACCGCTGCGGCGCAGGTCCATCCAGGCCAGGCCGTACGCTCCCTGCGCGTAGCGCCGCGCGACCCGCACGAAGCGATCGTCGATCCCGAGCGCCTTCGCGTAGCGCGCCACGCGCGCTGCCACCTCAGGAGGAAGCGGCCGCAATACGAGCTCGCCGAGGACCATGTGGTGGACGATGCGCTGGCGGTAGTCCGTATCGCGCCCCTCCAGGACGCCGGCGAGCTCGTCGCACTCCATCGGCTCGAGGTCGCGGTAGTCGATCTCGGTGCTCGTCAGCGCGCTCGTGATCGCCTGGAGGAGCGCAGCCTGCACGTCGGTCACGCCACCCTCGGGAGCAACCGCGGTTGCGATGCCGCGGGCGACCTTCGTGACCTCCTCGAGGTCGGGTGCGTGGCGCCCTGACGGGTTGGAAGGAGATGCGGCCGCCATGCGCGCCCACTCTAGGAGCGCGTGCCCCACCACCACACGTGTAGAATGTGGGTTCGACGAGCACCTTTCGGTGCCCGTCGGGTCTTCCTCGAT
>SHVJ01000098.1 GCA_009694295.1 Acidimicrobiia bacterium | reverse complement strand
GATCTCCACGACCGCGGCAACGTTGCCATCGTCGATCACGAAGCCATCGGCCGCGGCAGCGGCGCGCTCGGCGAACAGCTGCACCGCCGCGCTGGATCCAGCCGCGCTGGCATCGGCGTGCTCGCCGGGAAGCGCCAGCGACTGGACCCGGCGCACCTGCTCGCCGTCGAGTCCCAACGGCTCGCGACTGGTCACGAGCACGTGCACATCGGCACTCGACTCCAACACCGCATCCACAAGGTCGGCGGCCGCGTCGAGCACATGCTCGCAGTTGTCCAGGACGATCAGCACCCGACGATCCGCGAGGTAGTCGGCTAGCGAGTCCAGGTCGGTCGTCGGCGAACGCATCGCGGTGGCGACGACCTTTGCCACCTCATCGCCACCGGAGACCGGCGCCAGTTCCACGAGCCAACAGCCGTCCGGGTATTCGGCGGCCACGGCCGCCGCGACGCCGAGCGCGAGGCGGGTCTTGCCGACGCCACCGACCCCCGTCAACGTGACCAGCCGCTCGCGACCCACGAGCTCGGCCAGCGCTTCGACATCGTCGGCCCGACCGATCAGCTCGGTGCGCATCGTCGGCAGGTTCGTGGGGACCGCGTCGACCGACAGCAACGGCGGGAACGTTCGCTCGAGCGCGGGGTGGATCAGTTGGAAGATCCGTTCGGGGTGACCGAGATCGCGAAGCCGGTGCTCGCCGAGATCCGCGAGATCGACCGAGCTGCCGCGCACGAGCTCGCTCGTGGCCGCGGAGACCAACACCTGACCGCCGTGCGCCACGCCCATCAAGCGCGCCGCGCGGTTCACCCCACTCCCGTAGTAGTCGCCATCGCGCGCTTCGGCTTCACAGGTGTGGACGCCGACTCGCACCGTTAGCGCGCCGGTCTCCTCCCACGGTTCATCGCCGAGCGCGATCTGCGCTGCGACCGCGGCGTCGACCGCATCGTGCGCGGTGGCGAATGCGGCGTGGAAGCCATCACCGGTGGTCTTCACCACATGGCCTGCGTGGCCCTCGATCGCTTCGCGCAGAATCGTGTCGTGGCGGGCGAGCGCGCCGCGCATCGCCTCAGGGTGCTCCTCCCACAGGCGCGTCGAGGCCTCGAGATCGGTGAACAGGAACGTCACCGTCCCCGTCGGCAGATTGCTCACACACGCCCCACTGCAACTCGCAATCCGCGGGAAGAGCCGGGACTAGACGGCCCTTCCCGTGAAGGCGGCGTGACGTTGAATCGGCGTGGCGTCGGCGGGCGGTGTGACCTCTGCACCGAAGGCGTCGCCATTGCGCGCTTCGGGGGCGATGATCATCTGGGCGGCGCTGATGGCGGGCTCGACGACTTCGGCGGGCGGGTCGAACTTCTGGCCAGTTGCCTGCGCGAGATCCCACGCGTGGACCAGCAGGTCGAACTTGGCGATCTCGAGCACCACGGCACCGGGCACGGTTGCGAACGGCAAGGTGACGTCGCGCTCGAGTGCGCCAGGTGAGTCGACACCCTCGCTGAACGCCTTGACGGCGTTCTCCCAGGCGGCGACGGCGTCGTCGCCCAACAAGTCGGGCATCGGCCCGTCGCGGTCCTTGGCGCGGCCTCGACGATGTCGAGTTCGCCACGCTTGAATACGTCGACTGGTTCAACCACCGCCGTCTCCACAGTGAGATCGGCATGGTTCCTCCTGTCGAGCGAGAAGCACAGCACTACCGTGAAGAAGTCGCAGTCACTACGGCAGCGACTCAATAAGACGAGTCTCCACAGAACCCGGGGCGGTTCAGTGAGTGTTGGATCGTGTCACCGGTTGATTCGTTGGGCCAACTCGTGACGGATCACTCGGCGACGAGCAGCTCGTCGATCCGCGCGTTGAGCGCGTCTTGATCAGCGGAATGCACGTAGACGTCGCCGGACCGCGTTGAGGGGATGACCCACACCAGCCCGCCGGCACCGTTGATGGCGGCTGCACCACCCTGACCCAGCTCGGTGAAGACGGTCGTGGGGCCGTCGATCGCGTAGATCAACGTTGGTGCGTCCCAGTTACCGTCCCCGGGCTCTGCGCAGCCGAACAAGTTCTCGTAGACGATTCGCATCGGGTGCTTGGCGTCGACCGTCGTGCACAACGCTCCGCCCACGCGGGCGGCGATCCCAGGTTGGCCGTCGACCCAGGCCATCGGTGTGGGCCATCCATCGCCGCTGAGGACTTCGGTTGCGGCGGCGAGGTCGATCTTCTGGTTCGTGTACGCCGGCGCCTTCTCGGTGCTCGGGAAGAACCCGTCCTCGATGACCATCCGCTCCACCTTCTTGGCGATCAGCTTCCGGCCGTCGAGCTTGCTTCCCTGACCAGGCTTCGAGTTCAACAAGCCCGCGAGGTTCGTGTAGCCGCCGATCGAGACGATCGTGACGCTATGGTCGGGTTGCTTCGCGAGGAGCTTGCGGTACAGGACCACCGCCTCAGGAACATCGCTGCTGTCCTTGACCGAATGGGGGAGCTCATCGACGAGCGCGTCGGTGTAGCCGTGATCGAACGTGTCGGCGTCGCTACCGGCCATTGCGCCGAGCGGGATCTTGGGATTGCCGTACGCGGTGTTGATGGCGTCGAGCGCCGCGACTGCTGCGTCGTTCGGGACATCGGACACGATGCCGAGGAGACGGAGATCACCCTGGTTGTGCAACACGTTGGCGATCCCGATGGTGCTCGCGTCGTCCCACCACTTCGACAAGTCGGTGTCGATGATGATGCGCGGCCCGGTGTTGGTTTTCTTGGCCGCAAACCCGGTCGCCGGCAACACGGCGACGGTCGTGATGACTGCGAGGATGGCGAAAGCGCACCGCCGCACCGATCCGCGCCGTGAGTCGCCTCGTCTGATCGCCACCATTGCTTTCCCCCGAGAACTCGGTGTTCCTCGGCGACCATCGTGCCACGGGACTGCTGGCTACGCTCCAGGCCATCGAATTCCCGCTCTACGACCCGAAGACCGCACAGCACATGGCTCGTGATGACGTTGCTGAGGCGAGCGGCATCACCGCATACCTTGGTGTCCGGCATGCCGAGGTGGGCGCCGGGATTCTGCGCGCCGAAGTCGACGTTCGCGACGAGCTGTTGAACCTTGCCGGCAACCTGCACGGGGGAGTGATCGCTGCCCTGTGCGACCACGTGCTCGGCGCGGTCTGCTATCCGGTGATCGCCAAGGGCTCCTGGGCGGCAACCACCGAGTTCAAGCTCAACTACCTGGCACCCGTCACGACGGGAACGTTGACGGCGACGGCGCAGATCGAGGCGCTCACCAAGCGCACCGCCGTCGTGCGCATCGACGTCGTGAACGAGGGCCGCGCCGTTTGCATCGCACAAGGCACCGTACTGATCATGGCGCCGCGACCCGCGGCGTAACGCTCAGGCGTGGCAGCTGCCGCTCGCGGTTGACGGCGGCACGTCGAGTGCGGGGTTGCGGTCGAAGAAGCCGACGGGCTGGAGCAGGAAGCCGGTGTACTCGACCGGCATGACCGGCCAGTCCTCTGGGCGCACGAAGTGCGTGACGCCGAACGAGTACCAGAGCACCACGTCGGTGTCGGTGATCGCGCGGTCAGCCGCGGTCCACGCTGGGAGCCCGTCACCACCCGATGACTGGTTCGGGTAGTTGCCGGCGGCGCGGCGCTCGTCGCGGGCGTATTGCGTGACCCAGAGGTTGTGTGTGGCGAACGCGGCGCGGCGACCGACGCTCGACTCGGGGTGGGCGAGCAGTGTGGGCGTCGACATCGTCGGTACGAGCTTGTACCCGACGGCTTGGTCGAGCCCGTTCTTGCTCGACGGGTTGACCACCTTCCACGTGCGTGAGTCGGCCGGGTTGGTCTCCCGTTGTGCTGCGAGCTCGGTGTCGAGCCGGGTTGCGCGCATCTTGAAGGCGTTGGCCCATTCGTTGTCAGGCCCTGGGGGCACGCGTTCGGCCTCTACCTCGTACACGCTGTTCTCGGTGCCGTCCACGTCGAGGTCGAGGCGCGCACAGAACATGTGCTGGTGGTTCGGGCCCGCGAGGCCCGGCGCGACCATGTTGGCGAACTCGGGGACATCGCCGGGGGCGACGGCCATCGACGAGATGATCCCGGTGAGCTTGACTTCGAGTTGCACGTTCCCGTCGAGATAGAGGTGCCAGTAGAAGCCGTACTCGTAGTTGCCGACGGTGGCGATCGAGCTCACGACCAGACGGCGAGACCGGCGCACCTCGCTGGTGCCGCCGTGCATGTCGGTGTGCTTCCAGAGGATCCCGTAGTCCTCTTCATGCATGCAGATGGCGTTCTCGACGAAGTACGGGTCGCCTGCTTCGGTGGTGAGCACGCCGTCGAAGTAGTGGATAGCGCCGAGGCAGTCGCAACCGAGCGTGAGCGAGTTCGCCATCCGCCCGAGGCCCCACTCGCCGACGTCGAACGCGTTCTTCCAACCGTGCATCGGGCCGGGGTCGCCGTACGGCACGACCATCTCGCTGATCGACGCACGGTGCATCACGGGTCTTATCCGGCCCTGGTCGTCGTACGCGATCGTGTGGAGCACGAGCCCTTCGTACGGGTCGAACGCGACTCGGAACGACCACTTCTGCCAGCGCACGAGGTTTCCCTCCACGCTGAAACTGGGCCCGTCGGGCTGGGTGATCTCGAGCGACTTGAGATCGGTGCGCATCGGGCCGACGTCTTCGGGGAGGTACGAGCCCCGGTTCGGTGGCAGCGGCACGACGCCGAGATCGACGATCTCGAGCACCTCGCCGCCACCCTGGTCGAAGTACGCGATCACGCCTTCGATCGGGCGCGCGTAGCCGTTGTCGGTCTTGGACTCGCGCAGGAACGAGATGCACCGGCTGATGCGTCGTCCTTCTTCATGCGGGCTCCCGAACGTGCCCGCGGGCCACGGGTCGACCTGCACGAGGTCGAAGTCGGTGATGCCGCGCCTGTTCATGGCTGCTTGCCACTCGGGGTGGTTCTTCACCTTGAAGATGGCGTCGCCCGACTCGCCGAACAAGAGGGTGGGGTGAACACCTTCGATCACGTCGACGGAGCGCACCTCGCCCGCGGTGATCGAGACGACGGCTTCGGTCACCTCGAGGGTCGGTCCAGTCACGAGCTGGAGCTCGATCTCCCGGTCGACCACATTGCCGGGCCGGTGTGCCGCGATCGTCTCCTTGGACGGCTCGTGTAGGACGATGTGGATGTACCTGGCGTCTTCGGGGACGCGTCCGCTCGCGCGCAATACCTCGACGGCGCGCGTGACCTCCTCGGCCGTCAGCATGTCGAGGGGGTGCGCGGCGATGGTGGGGGATTCAATCGTGGTCACGGCGGGAAATCTACGCCGGACGCGTGCCGCGCCCAGGAGGCGACAGAATCGGCTCCATGGATGATCCGTACTACCGACGCGACCTCGCGCTCGTGCATCACCTTGGCTACGGCTTCCACGCCGACCTGTGCGCGCCCGGGATTCTCGAGCTGTTCGCACCTGTGCGGGAGCGCAACGGGCTCGTGCTCGAACTGGGGTGCGGCAGCGGGCTGCTCACGAGGTATCTCGTCGACGCCGGCCATCGGGTCGTCGCCACCGATGCGTCACCCGCGATGCTCGACCTGGCCCGCGAGACAGTGCCCGACGCCGAGGAGATCAGCCAGCTCGTGCTGCCGGATGATCCGTTACCAGCAACCGATGCGATCGTGGCGATTGGGCATCCATTCAGCTATCTCTCCGATGCGGCGGCGCTCGACCGAGCGCTGGTTGCGAGTGCGAAGGCACTCAACCCCGGCGGTGTGCTCGCCCTCGATCTGTGCGACTTCGAGTGGGGTGCCGCACGCGTCGACGTCGCCAACCAAGGACGGGTGAGCGACGACTGGGCGATCGTGGCGCTGTTCTCCGTGCCGACGCCGGATCGATTCGTCCGCGACATGACGACGTTCGTGCGCAACGACGACGGCACGTGGCGCCGCGACGACGAGCACCACGACAACGTGCTCATCGACACGTCACCCGTACCGGCGTTACTCGCCGAGCACGGTGTGGACGCGAAGGTGGGCCGATCATTCGGGTCGGAGGAGCTCCCCATCGGGCTGCACACGATCATCGGCCACAAGCCTGCATGAAGGTGTCGCAACCCTTCAGGGCTTGAGGACCTTCCTCGTCTCGCCGTTCACCAACGTGATCTTCGCCCCTTGCTCGTCGGTGACCGCCCACACCCCGGGAACCGGCTCGCCCTGACCGTTGAAGAGGATCAACCCGGCGCCGTCGGGGCTGGCGCCGATCTTCACTCGCACCTCGCCACTCGCGTCGCGCAGCCGGATCTGCCCGGTGCCGTCGTCGCCCACGTAGAGCTGCGCGACCACGGTGCCTTCGTCGTTCACGAGGTCGAACCCCGACGCCTCGAGGACGCCATCACGAGACTGCGCCCCGCTCGGCTGCGCGCCGACGATGCCGAACCATGCCGCGGCGACGAGCCCGACGTTGATGATCGTGACTCCGAACAGGACCTTGTAGGACTTCATCGATCTCCTCCCGAGGCGCGCGCGGTTACGCGTGATGACTCCCCGACGTATACACCCGGCCCGTGGTT
>SHVJ01000013.1 GCA_009694295.1 Acidimicrobiia bacterium | reverse complement strand
AGCACATATCCGACGATCCGCACCGGGGGTTCCCAGTGGAGTTGCCCAAGATCATCAGCGTCGACGACCACGTGGTGGAGCCGTCACACGTCTGGCAGACCTGGCTGCCCGAGAAGTACCGGGCGAAGGGCCCGCGGGTCGAGCGCAAGAAGTGGGGCGCGTTCAAGCTCTTGAAGGGCGCCAAGTACGACATGTCCGAAGACCCTGATGGCCAGTGGGGCGATGCCTGGATCTACGAGGACAAGCTCATCTACGTCCAGAAGAAGTTCGTTGCTATCCCGTTGGAAGCGACCAAGGGCGAAGACCTGTCGACGTTCGACAAGACGGTCATGACGATGACCGCGATGACCTACGACGACATGCGCCCCGGTTGCTACGACGCCAAGGAGCGCAAGAAGGACTTCGAGCTGAACTGGGTCGACGGATCGCTGCCGTTCCCGACGTTCCCGCGGTTCTGTGGCCAGACGTTCATGGAGGCCGACGACAAGGAGCTCGCGCTCGCTTGCGTGCAGGCGTACAACGACTGGATGGTCGAGGAGTGGTGCGACCCGTCGATCGGGATCAACATCCCGCTCTGCATCATTCCGCTGTGGGATCCCGACCTGGCGGCGAAGGAGATCGAGCGCAACGCCGCACGTGGCGTGCGGGCGGTGTGCTTCTCGGAGCTCCCGACGAAGCTCGACCTTCCGAGCATCCACACGGGTCACTGGGACCCGATGTTCACGGCCTCTGAGAAGACCGGCACCACGGTGTGCATGCATGTGGGCTCGTCGTCGACCGATCCGTTCTCGTCGAAGGACGCGCCTGCGGGCGTGGGCGGCATGGTCGGTTTCAACAACTCGATGGCGTCGCTTGGTGACTACCTGTTCGGCGGGATCATGCATCGCTTCCCGAAGCTCAAGATCGCGTACTCCGAGGGTCAGATCGGCTGGTTGCCGTACGCGCTCGAGCGGGCCGACACGGTGTGGGAAGAGCACAACGCGTGGCAGAACTCCAAGCGCCTATGCCCCGAGCCGCCGTCGAGCTACTACTACAACCGGGTGTTCGGCTGCTTCACCTGGGACCGTCACGGCGTGAAGTCACTCGACGAGGTCGGCGAGGACAACATCTGCTTCGAGACCGACTACCCACACACCGACACCACATGGCCAAACTCCGAGGAGTACTGCAAGAAGATGCTCGAAGGCCTGACCGACGAGCAGAAGTACAAGATCGTTCGCGGCAACGCGATCCGCATGCTGGAGCTCGACCGGGTCTGAACTCGTGTGAACAACGCTCCAATCAGGTTCGACGGGCAGGTCGCGATCGTCACAGGCGCGGGGAGCGGCCTCGGGCGGTCGTACGCGCTGGCGCTCGCGTCTCGTGGTGCCGCGGTGGTGTGCAACGACATCGCGGCGAGCGCGGCTGCGTCAACCGCACACGAGATCACGGAGCAGGGCGGATCAGCGGTGGCCGAGACGAGCTCGGTGGGCACGCCTGCTGGCGGCAACGCGATCGTGCAGACCGCCATCGAGGAGTTCGGCGCCGTCGACATCTTGATCAACAACGCCGGGCAGCTCCGCAACGCCGCATTCGAGGACATGTCGGTCGAGGACTTCGACCAGGTGCTGCAGACGCACCTGGCCGGCGCGTTCTATGTGACGCAACCCGCGTATCGACACATGAAGGCGGCCGGGTACGGACGCATCGTGTTCACATCGTCGAGCGCGGGAGTCTTCGGGAGTCCGTGGCAGGCGAACTACGCCGCGGCGAAGACGGGACTCATCGGCCTGTGCAACGTGGTCGCGCTGGAAGGTGCACCCCATGGAATCAACGCGAACGTGGTCCTGCCAATGGCGCTGAACACGGGGATCGCTCACGATGCGCCGCCGCCCTTCTCGCCCGAGCAGTTCGCGGAGACGGTCCGGGCGCTCAAGCCGCTGATCCCGCACATGACGGTCGAGAACGTGGCGCCCTTCGTGCTGTACCTCGTGAGCAAGCGCTGCGCCGAGACCCAGCGAATCTTCTCCGTGGGCTCAGGGCACATCTCCCGGGTCTTCATCGGGGAGGGTCGCGGCTGGTACGCCTCTGACCTCGCGCTCACATCACCCGAGCAGGCCGAGGCGAATCTCGTGGCTGCGTGCGACCTCACCGACTTCGGTGTGCCGGGCTCCATCAACGATGAGAGCCGGTTCATCGCCGACCACATGCCCTGAACGGTCGTCGACCGCGTGCTTGCCGAAGAATCGGTCGCGCCGTAGCGTCGGCGGCATGCTCAAGGACGGCACGCTGATCATCGACGCCGATTCCCACTGGACGGAGCCGCACGACCTCTTTACCCGGGTCGCTCCGGCCAAGTACAAGGACCGCGTGCCACGCGTCGAGATCATCGACGGCGGGCCGAAGTGGGTGTTCGACGGTCACGAGATGGGCATCGCGACCGCGGCTGGTGTCATCGGGCGAGACGGGAAGAAGGCGAGCGCCGACCTGGCGCTCAACCACTGGACGATCGACATGATCCACGTTGGGGCCTACGACCCCAAGGTGCGCGTCCAGGTCTTGGACGAGTGCGGCATCGACGCCCAGGTGATCTTCCCGAGCACGATCGGACTCGGTGGCCAAGACCTGGGTGGGGTCGAGGACCAGGCGCTCTGTCAGCTGGTGATCGAGCTCTACAACGATCAGATGGCAGAGATCCAGGCCGACTCGAACAACCGACTCTTGCCCATGCCGCTCATGCCGGCGTGGGACGTCGACGCGTGCGTTGCCGAAGCCAAGCGAGTCTCGGGTCTCGGGATGCGAGGCGTGAATATGACGTCGGATCCGCAGGATCTCGGCGCGCCCGACCTCGCTAACCGCGCGTGGGACCCGTTCTGGGCGACGCTCGCCGAGCTCGAGCTCCCGGTGCACTTCCACATCGGCGCCAGCGTGACCGCGATGTCGTTCTACAGCAACTATCCGTGGGCATCGCATCCCATGAATACGCAGCTCGCGATTGGCGGCACGTTGCTGTTCATCGGCAATGCCCGTGTCGTCTCGAACGCGATCCTGTCGGGAATGTTCGATCGCCATCCCGATCTGAAGATGGTCTCGGTCGAAAGCGGCGTCGGTTGGATCCCGTTCATCCTCGAGACGTTGGATTATGAGATGACGGAGAACGCGCCCGACGAGCTCGCGAAGCTCAAGAGGATGCCGTCGGAGTACTTCCGGAGCAACATCTTCGCGACGTTCTGGTTCGAGAACAATCGCAACAAGCTCCCGGAGCTCATCGAGGTGGTCGGGGAGGACAACATCCTCTTCGAGACCGACTTTCCCCACCCGACGTGCCTGTACCCGAATCCGCTCCAGACGGTCGAGGCGAAGATGGCCACGTTGTCGCCCAACGCGCGCAAGAAGATCTACGGGGAGAACGCCCGCAAGCTGTATCGGCTCTGAGTCAGCTTCCGGCCATGAGACGGTCGGAGATGTTGCCAAGATCCTTGGCGGACCCTTCGTAGACGACCTCGCCGTGTTGGAGCAGCACGGCCGTGTCCGCGATCTGGAGCGCGTGACCGACGTACTGCTCGATGATCAGCATCGTCGTCCCCTCCTGACGCACCTTCTCGAGGTTCGCGTAGACCTCGTCGACGACGATCGGTGCAAGTCCGAGCGACAGCTCGTCGACCACGAGGAGGCGCGGCGGACGAACCAAGACGCGCGCGAGCGCGAGCATCCGCTGCTCACCTCCGGAGAGCGTTCCCGCGAGCTGCTTGCGGCGTTCGCCGAGGCGCGGAAAGAGCTCGTACGCGCGCTCGAGCCCGCCGGCGACACCCTTGCGACCGAGGTTGCGCCGAAAGTCGAGCGTCAGGTTCTCCTCGACCGTGAGGGAGCTGAACACCGAGCGTCCTTCGGGTGCGTGCACGATGCCGCGCGGAGCGATCTGCCAGGGGGGCATGCCCGCGATGTCGGCGCCGTCGAAGCGCACTTCACCGGAAGTCACCGGAACCAAGCCGGTGACGACTCGGGCGATCGTGGTCTTCCCAGCGCCGTTGCCGCCGAGGAGCGCGACGACGCTTCCCTCGGCGACCGTGAACGAGACGCCGAAGAGCGCCCGAAACGGCCCGTAGCCGGCGTTGACGTCGCGCAGCTCCAAGAGCGGCGCGAGGGCTGGCGCGGTCGTCGCGCCGGTGGGATCCGGTTCAGTCGCGGAGACGGCGGCGCGCTCGGGTCGCTCGGCATCCGTCGGAGTGACCTCGCCGAGATAGGCACGGCGCACGGCGCCGTCGTTCATCACTTCAGCGGTCGGGCCCTCGGCGATCAGCGTGCCGAAATCGAGAACGTAGAGGCGACTGGCGAACGACTGCACCATGCCGACGTCGTGCTCGACGAGGAGGATGGCGGTGCCGCGTTCGCGCTGGATCTCATGGAGCATCCCCACGACGTCCTGCGTCTCTCTCTGATCGAGGCCCGACGACGGCTCGTCGAGCAGGAGCAGCTTCGGGTTGGTCATGAGTGCCCGGCCCAGCTCGACGAGTCGGGCCCGCCCGAGGCTGAGCGCCTCGATCTGGCGATCGGCGACGTCGTTCAGTCCGAGCAGCTCCAACGTTCGCTTCGCGCGCTCGTGCTCCTCCTCGGACGGTCGGGCCAGGTTGAGGCAGTCCTTCCACAGTCGGCCGGTCCCGAGCCGGGCGCGCTCGGCCACGAGGAGGTGCTCACGGACGGTCATCCCGCCGAAGAGCTCGATCCGCTGGAACGTGCGCCCGAATCCGAGACGAGCGCGCTTGTGTACCGGGTATCGCGTGATGTTGGTGCCGTCGAAGTGGACGGTGCCGGCATCGGGCCGCAACATGCCGAGGAGGCAGTTGAAGAAGGTGGTCTTCCCGGCACCGTTCGGCCCGATGAGGCCCACTGCCTCGCCCTGCTCGACGGTCAGCGATACGGCGTTGAGCGCGGTGATTCCGGAGAACCGCTTCGTGATGCTGCGCGCCTCGAGCAGGCTCACGAGATTGCCTCCCCGGTTGCGGGTTGGTTCGCGGCGTTGCGCCGATCGAGTCGGCGTTGGATGGACGCGAGTTGTCTGCGCTTCCCGTACTCGAGGAGCCCTTCGGGGTGCTTGGCGTAGGCGACCGCGGTGAGCCCGAACAGCACGAACCGCAATTCACCCGGGACGCCGAGCGCTTGGAGGAGCTCGGGAAACAGCACGAACGCGAGTCCCGCCTGGATCGCGCCCTCAACGGTTCGAGAGCCCAAGGTCACGACGAGCACCAGCCAGAACAACCCGACGAACGGGCTGAAGTTGATCAGGTAGTTGGCTTGCTCTTCGCGAAGCGCGAGGAGGCCGCCACCGAGCCCTGCGATGCCGGCCGACAGTGCGAAGGCGACGACTCGCGCGCGTGCGGCGCTGATGCCTAGTGAGGTCGCAGCGGGCTCGCTGCCGCGGAGCGCGTCGAGAAACTTGCCCGTGGTCCCGCGACGGACCAGCGCCACGATGGTGCCGACGACGACGAGCAGGACGACGCAGAACACGAAGAACACCTTGTCGTCGTCGATGAAGCCCGGACGGGCGACCTGCGGTGGCAGCTGGCCGCCGCCGGCCCACGGCTGCGGGACGATGACGCTGTCGAACATGAGCGCGAACGCGAGCGTGGCCAGCGCCAGGTAGATGCCGCCGAGGCGGAGCGACGGGATCGCGATCAGCGCGCCGAAGATCGAGGCGAACGCGATGCCGAGGACCAGCGCGAGCCACGGAGAACCCAAGTTGTCAGCGAGCTGCGCGGTCGTGAAGCTCCCGACGGCAGCGAAGGTCGCTTGGCACAGGGAGATCTGGCCGGCCATGCCTGTGATCACGGTGATCGAGAGGAAGATCAGGGAGAAGATCACCGCTCCGATCGCGATGTCGAGCCAATGGGTCGTGAGCATGGTGAGCGAGACGACGATGAACGCGACCACGAAGACACCGCCGAACGTCCACGTACCGATCGTGAGTCCACGACTGCGCTCGGCCGCCGCGAGTCCGGGCGGCGGGGGATCGGCGCCGGCGAGCGGGTCGGTCAACTCGGCCTTCTGCCGGAGGCCGGGCCAGAACAGCAACAGCACGAAGAGCACCACGAACGGCAACGACGGACGGAGGCCTTGGGCGAGGATGCTGCCCGCGGGGAGGTAGCCAGCGAGGATGCCCTGAAGGATGCCGAGCAAGAGGCCGCCGACCAACGCCAGCGGAATGCTCGTCAGACGGGCGAACGCTGCCGCCGCGATCGCGGCGACCAGCAAGGTCGTGAAGCTGTTGACCTCGGTCTGCGCGTACAGCGGAGCGATGAGCACGCCGGCCAAGCCGGCGATGAAGCTCGAGAGCATCCACGCGATCATGCTCACGCGGTCGGCATTGATCCCTACGAGCGACGTCATCCGCGGGCTTTCGACGACGGCGCGCATCTGCAAGCCGATCGCTGAGTACCGGAACAACGCGGTGAGCACGATCACCACCAGGACCGTCACGATCATGGCGGCGGCCTGACCACCGTCGATCCCGTACTGCTCGCCGATCGGGTGGTAGATCTTGAAGACCCCGACGTCGAATGGCCAGATTGTCGGCGGCGAGTACTTGGTGTCCGCGCCGAACCACGCCAGCTTCACGATCTCGGGAAGCGCGATCAGCAGCCCGAGCGAGGTCACGAGCTTGGCGAGCGTCGGCGCGGTGCGCAGATAGCGGAACAGGAACCGGTCGAGTACGAAGCCGACCAGGGGCGCGAGCACCACCACCGAGACGAGGAACGCGGGGAGGATGCCCCACTCCTTGTCGTTGCGCAGCGTGTAGAACGCCGCCGCCGATGCGAACGCCTGGGCGGCGAACGCGAGGTTGAAGACGCCCGACGTCTTGTAGGCCAGCACGATTCCGACCGCGACGAGGCCAAAGACGCACCCGAACGGGATGCCTCGGATGACGTACCCGAGAAGCTCGGTCACGTGGTCCTCCTGCCCCGACCGGTCGGCGGGCGGACAGTATGGCGTCTTCTGACAGGCATGCCCGGGCGGTAGGTCTCCCCTGGGCGACCGCGACGAGCGAGCGAGGTGAGAGGTCGTTACGCTGATGTCCTTTGGTCGTTGCGTTGTCAGGGGGGTCCGATGACCGGTTCTCGACTCGTTCGCCGATGGGCAGCGGTGCTCGTCACGATCTCGCTTGCGTGCGCCACGAGCGCATCGCTCGCTGGCGCGGGGGAGAAGTTCCCTGCGGTCGATCAGCCCGGCGTGACCGATACGGAGATCGCTGTCGGTGGTGTGCTCACCGACACCATGAACCCGACCGGCGTCTCGTACGGGCCCGCGTTCGACGGAGTCGAGGCGTACTTCGAGTACATCAACAAGAGCGAGGGTGGCGTGTACGGCCGCAAGCTCGTGCTCTCCTCGAAGCGTGACGACCAGCTCGGCAAGAACCGCGCGGAATCTCAAGCGCTGATCTCGGAGGACAACGTGTTCGCGGCGTTGCCGCTCGCGACGAGCTTGTTCACCGGTGCTCAGGTCTACGTCGACGAGGGCATCCCGACCTTCGGTTGGGACATCAACGCGGAGTTCGGATCCGAGAACAACACGCCGGGACCGCCCAACTTGTTCGGAGCGCAAGGGTCGTACATCTGCTTCACCTGCGCGCAAGCAGGCATCAACCAGTGGTTGCCGACGAAGATCGGAGTCAAGAACGTCGCCCTTCTCGCCTACAACGTCGTGCAGTCGACGGATTGCGCGCTGGGCGCCAAGAGCAGCTTCGAGAAGTACAAGACGGCGAAGGTCGCCTTCGACGACGAGAGCCTCGGATTCGGGAACCCCGACTTCAGCGCACAGGTCAGCCAGATGGTCGACGCGAAGGTCGACTACATCATCGCTTGCATCGACTTCAACGGCATCATCAACCTCCGCAAGGAGATGCTGCGCCAGGGCCTCGAAGCAGCCATGGTGCTGCCCAATGCCTACGAGCACGAGACGATCAAGGAGAACCAGCAGTTCCTCAACGGCCTCTATGTTGCGACGCTCTTCGCACCGTTCGAGGCGAAGCCCCAGCGGCCGGCCGTCAAGCTGTTCCTGAAGTGGATGAAGAAGACCGGTGGTCGCCAGACCGAGAACGCGATCATCGGCTGGATCAACGCCGACGAGTTCGTGACCGGGCTCAAGGCTGCGGGGCCCAACTTCACTCGCCAGAAGGTCATCGACGCGTTGAACCAGATCACCGACTACACGGCCAACGGCTTCGTTCCGCCCATCGACTGGACGAAGGCGCACGAGGACGATCAGGACTGCACGGCGCTCATGAAGATCGTCAAGGGAAAGCTCAAGCCTGTGTACGGCAAGCCAGGCAAGCCGTTCTTGTGCTTCGGCGACGACCTCGCAAAGATTCCGAAGAACCCAGAGGTGAAGTAGCCAGAAGTGAAGTAGCCAGAGCAGTCGACCGCCTTCGCCATGACGAGACGCGCCTGACACCCAGCGAAGCGCGGTTGTACCAGTCGGTCCAATAGGATCCGCTCGTGGACTTCTCGCTCACCGAGGCGGAACGCGACCTGGTGAGCCTGTGCCGGGACTTCGCGCAGAAGGAGATCGCCCCGCGCGCGCCGTTGGCGTGGGAAGACGCTCGGTGCCCGACCGACCTGCTGCGCGAGATGGGCGCGCTGGGTCTCCTCGGCATGCTGATCCCAGAGGAGTGGGGCGGCATCGGTATGTCGACCGTCGGCTTCGTCGCGGCGATGGAACAGCTGGGTCTGGCGGATCAGTCGGTCGCGGCCGCGTGGCAGGCGCACGTCACGATCGGGTCGTTGCCGCTGTACCTCTTCGGCAACGACGCCCAGCGCGAACGCTGGCTGCGGCCGTTGGCCGAGGGGAGCGCGCTCGGCGCATTTGGTCTGACCGAACCCGACGCGGGCTCCGATGCACGGGGCATCCGCACGCGCGCGGAACGGCGCGATGGTGGTTGGCTCATCAACGGCCAGAAAGCATTCATCTCGAACGCAGGCACCGACATGTCGTTCGGGGTGACCCTCCTCGCACGCACCGACTCCGCCGACGGCGACGCCTCGGAGTTCGCGACGCTCGTCGTGGAGAAGGACACGCCCGGCTTCACGATGGGCCAGAAGATGCGCGGGATCGGCTGGCGTGGTCTCGACACCCGTGAGCTGTTCTTTGATGACGTCTGGGTCGACGATGACCACCTCATTGGCGATCCCGCGATGGGGCTCAGCCAGTTCCTGAGCACGCTCGAGGTCGGGCGCATCTCGATCGCCGCGTTGTCGCTCAGCCTGACCCAGGCCGTGCTCGACCTGGCGTTGGAGTACGCACGCGAACGCCGGCAGTTCGGCCAACCCATCTCGAAGTTCCAAGCGATCCAGTTCAAGCTCGCCGACATCGCCACCGAACTCGAGGCGGCGCGATGGCTCACGTACCGCGCTGCGTATCTACGCGATATCGGTGAGCCGTTCCTCAAGGAAGCGTCGATGGCCAAGTTGAAGGCCAGTCGCGTCGCGACCTGGGCGGCATCGGAGGCGGTGCAGATCCACGGAGGGCTCGGCTACATGCTCGAGACGCCCGTCGCGCGCTTCTACTGCGATTCAAAGGTGCTCGAGATCGGCGAAGGCACGAACGAGATCCAGCACGTGGTCATCGCGCGCCAGTTGGGCTGTTAACCCCTCACACAGCCGCGAGGCGTCGGAGTGTCTCGGCGATGTTGTCGCGGTCGGGGAGCCAGGCACGTTCGAGGTCAGGCGAATACGGCGGGGGAGTAGCCGCCGCGCCGACTCGTTCGATCGGCGCGTCGAGATCCCAGAACGCTTCGCGCGCGACGACGGCGGCGATCTCGGCGCCGATGCCGAACTGCATGACTGCCTCGTGGGCGATGAGCAGCCGGCTCGTCTTGTGCACCGAGTCGAGGATGGGTGCCATGTCGAGTGGCGCGACGGTCCGCAGGTCGATCACCTCGACCGAGATGCCCTCATCGGATACCGCCTCGGCCGCGGCGACCGCCTCGTGCACCATCCGCGAGACCGACACGACAGTGATGTCGCTGCCCGGGCGCACGACCGCGGACTTGCCGATCGGCAGGATGTACTCGGCTGGTGGCTGCGGGCCCTTCATGCCGTAGAGCAATCGGTTCTCGATGAAGACGACCGGGTTCGGGTCCTGGATCGCGGCGCGTAGCAGGCCGTACGCATCGGCGGGAGTCGAGGGCATGACGACGCTCAGCCCGGGGATGTGAGCGAGCAACGCTTCGAGGCTCTGCGAATGCTGGCTTCCCGAGGAACGCCCCGCACCGAACTGGGTCCGCACCGTCAGTGCCATCTCGGCGGCACCGCCGGTCATGAACGGCAGCTTCGCGGCCTGGTTGAGCAGCTGATCGAGGCACACACCGAGGAAGTCGAGGTACATGAGTTCGACGACAGGGCGCATGCCCGCCATCGCGGCGCCGACACCAAGGCCGACGATCGCGCTCTCGGAGATGGGGGTGTCGCGGACTCGATCGCCGAATTGGTCGTGCAGCCCGCGCATCAGGCCGAACACGTTCCCGCCGGCGGCGACGTCGATCCCGGCGATGAACACGCGCTCGTCGCTCGTGAGCTCCACCTCGAGCGCGTTTCGGATCGCGTCCATCGTGCGGAACACCGGAGCATCGGTGGCTGGTGCCGGCGGCTCGGCGCGTTCGGGTCGCGGGCGCGTGACGAAGTCGGTCAGTGTGGTCACTGCCGGGGGTGTCAGCTGGCGAGCCGCCTCGACTGCGTTGTCGAGCTCGAGTGCCACCGACGACTGAATGACTGCGAGCGCGTCCTCGGCGACACCTGCCGCCTGGAGTTGACGCGCGCTCACGAGCAGCGGGTCGCGCGCCTCCCACTCTCGAACCTCGTCGACCGATCGGTACCGCTGTGGGTCGCCTTCGTAGTGACCGTGCCACCGGTAGGTGGCGGCCTCGACGACCACGGGTCCTCGCCCGGCGCGAGTCGCCTCGAGCGCCGACGTCATCACCGTTGCCGTGGCCACCACGTCGTTGCCGTCCACCGCGAGGTAGTCCACGCCGTAGCCGGCGGCGCGCTGCTCGAGTGACGCGGCGTGTTGGGCCGACGCCGGCGAGAACTCGGCGTAGCCGTTGTTCTCGCAGAAGAAGATCACCGGTAGGCGCCACACCGCCGCGAGGTTGATCGCTTCGTGGAAGGTGCCGTGCGCCACCGCACCGTCGCCGAAGAACGCCACCGCGATGCTGCCGTCGTTGCGAAGCTGGGCCGCGGTTGCCGCCCCCACCGCGATCGGTAAGCCGGCAGCCACGATCCCGTTGGCGCCGAAGATGCCGACGGTTGGGTCGGCGATGTGCATCGAACCTCCGCGGCCGCGGTTCGTGCCCTGGTCCCTGCCCATCAGCTCGGCGAACATCCCGAGCGGGTCGAGACCCTTGGCGAGGCAGTGGCCGTGGCCGCGGTGCGTCGACGTGATCACATCCGTCGGCGCGAGCGGCCAACACGCGCCAACGGCCGACGCCTCTTGTCCGATCGACAGGTGCACGAAGCCCGGCACTTCGCCGTCGCGGTACAGCGCGGCGACACGCTCCTCAAACCCGCGGATCACGACCATGCGCCGATGCATCTCGAGCAGGTCGGCGTCGGTGAACATGGAATGTGTACTGTACTGGTCGGTACAAAACTCGGGCAGACGGAGCGGGAAGGAACGCCAGGGAAACCGATGGTCGAGCAGATTGAGATCCCCCGCTCCTTCCCACGTGGCGCTGAGGTGACAGGCAAGCGCGTCGTGATCACCGGTGCCAGCCGCGGACTTGGTGCGTTGCTCGCGCACGCGTTCTCGCAAGCGGGTGCGTCGGTGAGCCTCGTCGCGCGCACCGAGCGCGACCTCAAGTCTGTTGCGGAGTCACTTCCCGGACCATCTCTCTGGCTCAGTGGTGACGTGACCGACGAGGACTTCAACGAAGTGGTGGCCGATGCCACCGTCGCCGAATGGGGCGGGGTCGACGTCTGGATCGCCAATGCGGGGATCTCGCCCATCGTCGCCGGACCGCGAGCAACCGACCCGTCGGTGTGGCGCAAGGTCCTCGAGGTGAATCTCACTGGGGCGTTCCTCGGCGCCCGCGCCGCGGCCCGGGTCATGGGCGAGGGTGGACGACTGATCTTCACGGGCTCGGTGCTCGGCGAGCGTCCACGTGAGGGCCTGACTGCATACAGCGCGTCAAAGGCCGGGCTCGTCGGCATGGCGAAGGGACTGGCACTGGATCTGGCACCCGCCGGCATCACCGTGAACGTCGTCGCGCCGGGATGGTTCGATTCGCCGCTGGCCGATGCATGGAAGAACAACGCGGAGCTTGCGGCCGGGATCGTGGGTCACACCGCGCAACGGCGTTGGGGCGCCTCCACCGACCTGGCCGGCGCATACCAATTCCTGGCGTCCGACGCGTCGTCGTTTGTCACCGGCACCGTGCTCAACGTCGACGGCGGATACCTGCTCGTATGAGCGACGCACGACGCGTGATGGCGATCACCGGGGCCGGCGGCACGCTCGGCGCCGCGTTATCTGCGCACTTCGTCGGCGAACCCGATACCGATGTCGTACTGAGCGACGTGAGTGCGCCGTCGCTCGAAGCAACCGTGAACGGTTTGCCCGCCGGCGGTTCGGTCGAGACGCTGCTGGCGGATGTGAGCGAAATCGCCCAAGTCGAGGCTGTCGTCGACCTGGCGGTGCAACGCTTCGGTCGCCTCGACGTGCTGATCAGCAACGTCGGGATCCTTTCTCCGAATGGGCGAATCCACAATCTGACGACCGAAGACTGGGAGCGCGCGTTGCGCGTCAACGTCCTCGGCGCGGTCAACAACATCCGCGCGGCTGTTGGTGTGATGCGCGCTCAGAAGTCGGGATCGATCGTGTTGACGGCGTCGGTCGCCGGCATGACGGCGTGGTCACATGCAGCTCCGTACTGCGCGACGAAGGCCGCGGTGATCCAGCTCGCGAAGGTCGCAGCTGTTGAGTACGCGCGTGACGGAATCCGGGTGAACTGCGTGTGTCCGGGCACGTTCCTGTCGGGCATCCACGACGACCTTCCGCAGGAGGCGATCGACGCGATCGCGGCCAAGCATCCGCTCGGACTGGGAGCTGCCGCCGACCTGATCGGCGCGTACTCGTACCTCGCGAGTGCCGCGTCGCGGTGGACGACTGGGTCGGCGATCGTGGTCGACGGCGGCTACGCGGCGCCGTAGGTCAGCGATGGAGCCGAGTCCGTGAAGATCCCGATGCAATCCGACGTGAGCTGGTGCGCGGTGCTCGAGCATCACGCGAGCCGCGCGCCGAACCAGGCGCTGGCGATCTTCGAGGGCGAGACCGTCACCTACGGCGACATGGCCACGCGAGCAGCTGCGCTCGCCGCCGGGTTGCATGAGCGTGGGGTTGGCGCGGGCGACGTCGTGGGTCTGCTCTCGTACAACTGCACCGAGTTCCTGGAGACGATCTTCGCCGCCAACTCACTTGGTGCCATCGCGATGCCGATCAACTGGCGCCTCGCCGCGCCGGAGGTGCGGTACATCCTCGAGCATTCCGAAGCGAAGGCGTTGGTCTGCGACAACGCACTGGTCGCCCTGGCGAATGATGCGACCAAGGGCATGGAGTCGGCACTGCTGCGAGCGTCGATCTCGGAACCTGTCGAAGGGTGGACGCTGCTCGCCGAGCTGCGCGTGACATCGATTGTGCCGCGCGCCCCCGTTGGTGGCGACGATGTCCATCGGCTGATGTACACGTCGGGCACCACTGGACGACCGAAGGGCGTCATGCTCACGCACGCCAACCTGGCGTGGAAGAACCTGGCGCACATCGTGGAGTTCGGCTTCACCAGCGCGGATCTCGGCCTCGCGTGCGGGCCGCTGTACCACGTCGGCGCGCTCGACCTCACCACAACCTCGCTGATCGCCGCGGGCGCGACGACGATCCTGCATCGCGTGTTCGACGCGGCCGACGTCGTCGACGAGATCGAACGTTCGCGCGTCACGACCGTGTGGCTGGCGCCGGCGATGGTGAACGCGATCATGGCGCTTCCCGACATCGAGCAACGTGACCTGTCGTCGGTGCGTTTAGTCATCAACGGTGGCGAGAAGATGCCCATCCCGCTGATCGAGCGCATCCAGCGGACGTTCTCGTCGGCATGGTTCGCCGACGCGTACGGCCTGACCGAGACGGTTTCCGGCGACACCTTCCTCGACCGCGACAGCCTCGTCGCCAAGCTGGGCAGTGTGGGGCGCCCGTGCCTCTATCTCGAGCTCGACATCTGGGACGAGGAGGGGAAGTCGCTGCCGGCAGGGGAGCGCGGTGAGGTGGTGCTTCGTGGCCCGAAGGTGTTCAAGGGCTATTGGCGCGATCCAGAGGCGACGACGGCCGCGTTCGCCGGTGGATGGTTCCATACGGGAGACATCGGTGTGCGCGACGACGATGGCTACCTGTTCATCGTCGACCGGCTCAAGGACATGATCCTGTCGGGCGGCGAGAACATCGCCGGTTCAGAGATCGAACGCGTGCTGTACGAGCACGACGCGGTGCTCGAAGCTGCGGTCGTCGGCCGTCCCGACGACAAGTGGGGAGAGGTCCCGGTCGCCTACGTCGCGTTGCGACCGAACGCGACGGTCACCGCGGACGAGCTCATCGAACACTGTCGCCGCGAGCTCGCGCGCTACAAGGTCCCGAAGGCAGTGACGTTCATCGACGCGCTCCCGCGGAACCCGTCGGGGAAGGTCTTGAAGCGAGATCTGCGCGCTACGCCAGGTGGGTCATGAACGAGGCGGACCACTCCATGAGGTCCTTCGGCACCGAGTAACCGGTTTCGTCGTTGATCGTCGCCCAGTGCTCGGCGACGTCCTCGATCGTCGGCGTTGACGATGAGCTGACGTACCCCGGGGTCGAGGCGATGAAGATGCGAGCAAAGCGACCTGCGCCGGCCGTGTAGATCTCGCCGCTGACTGGGCAGTCTTCGTGGGCGAGGAAGGCAACCATCGGCGCCACGAGCTCCGGCGGCATCTGCGCCTCCAGGTCGCCCGCGGGACCGCCGGCCATCCGCGTGAACGCCGCGGGTGCGATGACGTTGATCAAGATGTCGTGCTTCGCCCCGGCCGTGTTGATGCTGCGCGTGAGTCCGATGACTGCAGCCTTGGCGGCGGCGTACGAGAGGTTCGTGGGAAGCCCGAACATCCCCGTGGACCCCGTCATCACGATGCGGCCGTAGCTCTGCTCGACCATGTGCGGCCATGCGGCGCGGGTGGTGTTGAACGAGCCCCCAACGTGCACCGCGAGTGTGCTCGCGAGGTTGTCGGCATCCGCCTCCGGAAGGCCCGCCCATCGCACGATGCCCGCGTTGTTGATCAGGATGTCGATGCGACCGAAGCGCTCGACTGCGAGTTCGACGAGGGCCTGAGCGCCTCCAACGTCGGCCACGTCGCTGGTGTTCTCGATCGCCGCGCCGCCCGCTCCCACGATCTCCGCGACAACGTCGGACGCGGGTCCGGCGTCGGAGCCAACCCCGTCGATCGAGCCACCGAGGTCGTTGACGACAACGCTGGCGCCCCTGTCGGCGAGGAGCAGTGCATACGCTCGACCGATCCCGCGTCCTGCGCCCGTGACGATGGCGACCCGCCCGTCGAAGCTGAGCTTGCTCACCGGCGGGAGTGTACCGACCAGTCAATATGATTCGATCGTGCCGCCCGTCCTGTACTCCTCATCGGATCGCATCGGCGTCATCACGCTCAACCGCCCCGAGGCGCGCAATGCGGTGAATCGCGAGATGGCGCTCGGCCTCGAGGCGGCCGTCGATCAACTGGAGGACGATCCCGAGGTCTGGGTCGGTGTCCTGTGCGCGAACACCGCAGATCAGGCCCACCCTGTCTTCTGTGCGGGTGCCGACCTGAAGGTCCTGAGAGAGACGGGGTCCGCGGCCTCGCTCGACACCGAGCGCGGTGCCTTCGCCGGGTTCGTGTACCGCGAGCGCACCAAGCCGATCGTGGTTGCCGTCGACGGGCTGGCGACCGCCGGCGGTCTGGAGATCGTGCTCGCGGCCGACATCGTCGTCGCCACCACGCGATCGGCATTCGGACTCGCGGAGGTGCGGCGCAACCTGGTTGCCGCGGCCGGCGGGCTCTTCCGGCTGCCACGTGCGATAGGTCGCGCGACCGCGATGGACGCAATCCTCACCGGTGAGCCGATCGACGCGCGCCGAGCGTTCGACCTCGGACTCGTGAGCCGCTTGGTCGAGCCCGGTGCCGCCGTCGACGAAGCGATCAACGTCGCGCGGCAGGTCGCCGCGGCGGGGCCACTCGCGGTGCGTGCCAGCCGCCGCGTCGTCCTCGCCGCTGAACGCGAGGACGACGAAACGTTGAGGAAGATCTCGGAGCAGCTGATCAACGATCTGCTCGCGTCGGAGGATACGAGTGAAGGGTTGGCTGCCTTCGCCGAGAAGCGTGAGCCGCAGTGGCGAGGTCGATGATGAACGTGAGCGGAGAGGTACCGTCAGAGCCGATGCCTGGAACCGAAGCGAGCGCCGCCCCCGCGCGCGGCGCGAAGTGGAATGCGCGTCGCGACGCGATCATCGACACCTCGGCGCAAGTCTTCGCGCGTGGTGGCTATCACGCCACGGGCATCGCTGAGTTGTGCACGGTCAACGGTCTGGGGAAGGGCGCGTTCTACCACTACATCGCGTCGAAGGAGGAGCTCCTTGCCGCGATCCACGATCGCGTCATGGACGAGGTGATGATCGGCGCGGATCGCGTCGCCCAAGCTGGTGGACCACCGTCCGCGCAGCTCGCCATGCTGGGTGATGAGCTGCTCGACGTCATCCACCGGTATCCCGATCACGTCTGGGTCTTCCTGCACGAGTTCCCCGCGCTCACCGACGAACGCGCCGAGCAGTTCCGCGTGCGCCGTCGAGTGTACGAACGAAGGGTCGAAGCGGTCCTGCGGGCCGGCGTTGATTCCGGCGAGTTCCGTGAGCTCGACGCGAGGCTTACGGCCTTCGCTTGGCTCGGCATGCATAACTACACGTACTTGTGGCTCAAGGCCGGCGGTCGCGTCTCGGCCCGCGACGTGGCGAAACCCTTCGCCGACATCTTCCTTCGAGGGATCGAGAAGTCGACGCCCTAAGTCGTGGCGGTGACCGGGCTGAAGCCCAAGAGTCCGCCCAGCGTGCCGCCGAGGATCGCGGCTCGCTCGTCGGCAGGGACGCCGGCGAACTGCTTCGCAATCAGCTCCTGGCTGCCTCGGAACGTGCCCTCGGCGTGCGGGTAGTCGTTGCCCCAGACGATCGACGACACGCCGGTGATGTGCCGGCACGCGATCGCCACGGGATCGTCCTGGAACTGCACGTGGAACTGGCGCTTCACGTACTCGCTCGGCATCAGTGGAAACGGCCACTTCTCGTTGAGCTTGAAAAGCTGCGCCATGTGGGGCTGGTCGTTGTTGGGGCGGGTGTCGTCCCAGAAGCCGATCCACCAGTCGGGGTCTTGGCCAATCCCGGTGGTCCAGCACTTGTCCATCCCGCCCACCAACGAGGCCAACCAGTGCGCGTTGAACTCGATCAGTGCAAAGTGAAGGTCGGGGTAACGCTCGGGGACGCCGCCGCCGATGAGCTCGCAGATGACTTGCGCGGGCGGGAACCCGGCGTACACGGCTTGGTTCATCATCCGCCGCGACGCCGACTTGCCGGTGACGGGCTGGTTGACCTGGGCCGCCGCCTCCATCATGAACCTGAGCGTCGGGGCCTCGGTGTCGTCGACCTTCACGCCACCGGTCTGCGTGTGCATGAAGACGTGCACGCCGGTGGCCTGCGCTGCAGCCCACACCGGATCGAAGTCGCGCGAGTAGTACGGCTTCGGTGGTGTAGCGGGCAGGAGGATGCCGCGCGAACCGAGGGCGGCCACGCGCTCGATCTCGGCAACCGCGTCTGGGATGTCGGACAGCGGGATGGGAGCCGTCGGCGCCAGCCGCGAGAAGTACGGCGTGAACCGTTCGGCGATGTAGTCGTTGTAGACGCGTGCGTGCGCGATCGAGAGCTCATGGTTGTCGGAGTAGAGCCCGAACAGCGACAGGTTCGGGTGCAGCACCTGGGCGTCGACGCCGTCGAGGTCCATGTCCTCGAGGATCATCTCGGGGTCGCCTTCGGGCGTCCGACCGCCGGTCTGGCGGTAGCGCGAGACCGTCCACCCCTCGAAGCCCGGAGTGTGGAGGCGCCGAAAGACGCTGGCGCCGCCCTCGACGAAGGGCTCGATCTCGAAGTCCTCTTCCCATACCGCGCGGTCGCGGAGGTGCTTGGGCAAGCGCGTGACGAAGAGGTCGGTCGGCTCGAGGAGGTGGCCGTCGCCGGAGACGACGAAGTCTTTCGCGGTCATCGTTGCGGCCCCCTTCATTGCCAGGCTAAACCAACCGGTCGGTACATGCTATGTGCCGCCTGAAACGGGGCCCGAGCGGCCCGGCGCGCAGCGCCGAGAGCGGAAGAGAAGAGGATGCTGTGACGAAGCGGTGGAAGCAACGCCCGCCCGGTTCGAACTGGGGCGACTTCGGCGACGACGACGAGCTCGGCCGCATCAACCTGCTCACTCCCGAGAAGGTCCTCCAGGGTGTGCGTGAGGTCGAGGCCGGTGTCAGCTTCTGTCTCAGTCTGCCGCTCGACTACCCGGGCGGCACCCTCCTGAACCAGCGACGCCACCCGCCGATCCTTGCGCCGACCGAGGACATGGACGGCACACCCGACATCTTCTTCAACATCCACCAGAGCCAGATGGAGAAGTGGGGACACCCGAAGTACGTCGACGTGTGGGCCGACGACATGGTGACGCTCTGGTTGCAGTACTCGACGCAATGGGATTCGCTCGCCCACGCGGGTGCCGAGTTCGACGCCGACGGCGACGGCGTCGAAGAGTCCGTCTTCTACAACGGGTACCGCGCCGACGTCGACCTCGTCGGGCCGAAGCCCGACGCACGGGGCGACGGCTCGAAGCACATCTCCTTCGCACATCACCTCGGCCTGGAGCACATGGCGTTCCACGGGGTGCAGGGCCGCGGGGTTCTCATCGACCTCCGACACCACCTTGGCGACGACTTCCGCGGGGTCGACTTCGCAACGCTCGAAGAGATCATGGCGAAAGACAACGTTGTGGTGGAGCCCGGCGACATGGTCTTGTTCCACACGGGCTTCGCGACGCGCGTCCTCGAATGGAACCGCGAACCCGATCCCGAGCAGCTCTTCACGACCTGCACGTACCTCGACGCCCGCGACCCCGCGATGCTCGAGTGGATCGCCGACTCACAGCTCTCGGCGCTCGTCTCGGACAACTACGCGGTGGAAGGGATGGTCGGCGGGGACCGCAACGACAAGAGCCGCCAGACGCTCCTGCCGATCCACCACCTCTGCCTGTTCAAGCTCGGCATCCCGCTGGGTGAGCTCTGGTACTTGCACGAGCTCGCAACCTGGTTGCGGGAGCACAAGCGGAGCCGATTCCTGCTCACCGCGCCTCCGTTGCGACTTCCCGGCACAGTCGGTGGCCCGGTCACGCCGATCGCGACAGTTTGAACGCCTGGTAGTCGGTGTCGCGAACTCTCGCGATCTCTCGGAAGAGCTTCGGCCTACCACCCGCGTTCAAGAGGTAGCGAGTCGGTTTCTCGGGGACGTTGGTGCCGAAGTAGTAGCTCTTCTCGGTGAACGACGGCGGCTGTTTCGCCCACTTATCGACCATCGCCGTCCAGGTGTCCTCGGCCTCGGGTGAGACTTCGATGGTGTCGAACCCGTGGTCGCGCGCGTAGATGAGCGTCTCGGTGATGAATTCGACTTGATCGCCGTTGTAGCGCGGGTTGTTGCCAGCAGCCGCGTGCGGTCCGCCGGGGAAGAACAAGTTCGGGAACCCGGCGGTCTGGACACCAAGGAACGTGGTCGGTCCATCGGCCCAGTGCTCCTCGAGCGCCAAGCCGTCAAGGCCGCGGATCCCCATGCGGTTGAGCGCGCCGGTACCGAAGTCGAACCCGGTAGCCCAGACGATCATGTCCAGCTCGCGCACGCCGTTGGCGGTCTCGATGCCCTGCTCGGTGATGCGTTTGATCGGGGTGGCCTTGAGATCGACCAGCGACGCGTTCGCCCGGTTGAAGGTCTCGTAGTAGTCGGTCACGAAGGGAGGACGCTTCTCACCGAAGCGGTGGTCCTTCGGAATCAACATCTCGGCGACCGTCGGATCATCGACAAGGCTGCGAACCTTCTCGGCAACGAACTCACACCATTCGGCGTTCGCGGTCTCGTCCATCAGCACGTCGGTGTAGTTGCTGGTGAGCTTCGAGAACCCGGGGCTGCTCCACATCTTCTCGTAGAACGCCCGGCGCTCCTCCTCCGAGTCGTCGAAGGTGGCGCGATCGTGCGGCTCGTGCAGGAAGCCGGCCACTGACGTGTTCAGCGTGTCCCGGATTGACGCGAAGTCGGCTCGCAGCGACGCTTGTTCCGCGTCGGTGATCGGTGAGTTGTTGAGGGGCGTGCACCAGTTGGGCGTGCGTTGGTACACGGTCAGTGACGCCACGACGTCGGCGATCACCGGCACGATCTGTACGCCGCTCGACCCCGTTCCGAGGACGCCAACATGCTTCCCGTTGAAGTCGACCGACTTTGCCGGCCACAGGCCGGTGTGGTGCTGCTCACCGCGAAAGTTGTCGCGTCCCGGCACCTCGGGGAAGAAGGGGATCGAGAGCACGCCGGTCGCCGCCACGAGGAACCGGGCTCGAATCGGCGTGCCGTTGCCGTCGGTGACGTCCCACGTTCCCGATGCTTCGTCGTACACGGCTGAGGTCACGCGGGCATTGAATTGGATGTGGCGCCGTAGGTCGAACTTGTCGACCACGTGGTTCAGGTAGCGCTCGATCTCGGGCTGGTGGGCGAAGAGCTCGTGCCACTCCCACTCGTCGAACAGCTCCTCGGAGAAGAGGTATGCGTACGTGTAGCTCTCCGAGTCGAACTGCGCGCCGGGGTAGCGGTTCCAGTACCAGGTGCCGCCGACGCCGCTCCCGGCCTCGATGAGCTGGGCGGTGAACCCCTCTTCGAGCGCGCGGTACAGCTGGTAGATGCCGGAGATGCCAGCGCCCACGACCAGCACGTCGACATCGACGGCGTCGTTGGGGGGTTCCATGGCGGGGCGGATTGTACCGACCGGTTCGTATACCGTTTCGGCCGTGGCGATCGTGGAGAAGAAGAGGGTGACTGCGCCGACGCCCTTCGCCATGCGCCCGGAGTTCCCCGACCGCGTGCCCAAGGAGCGCTACTTCGATCCCGACTTCTACCAATTAGAGGTCGACCTGCTCTGGCCTCGGGTCTGGCAGATGGCGTGTCGGCTCGAGGAGATCCCGCGGCCGAACGACTTCGTCGAATACGAGTTCCTCGATCAGTCGGTCGTCGTGGTGCGCACCGAAGACCTGGGCGTGCGCGCCTTTCAGAACGCGTGCCGCCACCGTGGCGTGCAGTTCGTGAAAGGTCGGGGCACGTGCGAGGACGGGTTCAAATGTCCGTTCCACGGTTGGTGCTACGGCCTCGATGGCAAGAACACGACCGTCCCGCGACGGAAGTCGTTCTCCGAGCACAACATGGAGCCCGACGAGCTGGATCTCGTCCCCGTGCGGTGTGAGACGTGGGGCGGGTGCGCGTGGATCAACTTCGACGTCGACGCGCCGCCCGTCCGGCAGTGCTTCGAGCCGGCCGCGACGATCCTTGACGCCTGGCGGGTCGAGTCGATGCGTACCGAGCAGTGGTACGCGGCGCGTCTGCCCGTGAACTGGAAGCTCGCGATCGAAGCATTCGTCGAGATGTACCACGTGCTCGTCACGCATCCGCAGCTCGACATCACGGGGATGCGGTACACGATGCGTCCCGGGGAGCCGTTCGACCCAACCGCGTTCATCGAAGCTGAGATCGAGTACCTACGGGTGATGTGCGAGGGCATGGACGGGATGGTGCATGCCAACGACGTGACGGTCGCCGAGGGGCTGCGCGCCATGGTGCTGCCCAACGATCCGGCCGAGGCGGTCTCGATCTGGAACCGAGCGCTCAACGACGCGGTCATCTCCTTCAACCGAGACCGGCACGCCGACATCCCCGACATCAACGAACTCGACGCGCAAGGATGGAACGACACCTTCTACCAGTGCTTCCCGCACTATTTCGTGCTGCCGATGTATAGCGGGGCATCGTCGTACCGCTTCCGCCCGCTGGGGCCGGAGGAGACGCTGATGGAGATCTGGTCGCTCGCGCGGCTCCCTCAGGGCGAGGAGCCGTCGCCGCGCGCGGCACCAGAGGCGTGGCCGCCCAACGACTCACGATGGCCACCGATCCCCGCGCAGGACTTCTCGAACCTCCCACGTCAACAGAAGGGACTGCACGCGAAGGGCTTCGAGTACATGCGTCTGAACGAGCGGCTCGAGGGGCACATCTCCAACCTGCAGCGCACCATCGACGGGTTCCTCGCCGGCCTTCCCTACGAGCAGCTCCTTCCCGCGCTGGAGAAGGTCAACGTGGCGCCCTTCGACAAGCCGATCCTCGACCTCGGTTTTTGAGAGACGCCGGTTTTTGAGAGAGGCTGGGTTCTGAGATGGCGAAGATGACATTCGCAGAGGTTTCCGAAGGTGTCCGCGCCACGATGGCCGCGTACACGCAGGCCCTGGACGACGGCCGAACCGACGACATCATCGCGACGTTCTGCTCCGACGGTGTGTCCGAGATCACGGGCATGGGCACACACGTTGGCGAAGCTGCGCTCCGCGCGGCTTACGCCGGTTGGAAACCACGGGGTCCGCAGCGGCACCTCGTGCTCAACACGCTCGTCACCGACTGGAACGACGACGAGGCTCACGCGATCAGCGACGTGGTCCTCATCATCCAGGTGGAGGCCCGCTGGAAGATCCAGATCGTTGGGCGCTACGAAGATGTGTTCCACAACGACAACGGCACGTGGCTCATCCACCGCCGGCTCGCCACGTTCGTGGACTAAACCGTCAATTCGGGTCGTCCGACCAGGGCTACTCGTGCCGTAATGTTCGGGCATGGACCTTTCTGAGTACACCCACTCCGACTCGATCACGATCGACCGGTCGCCCGACGACGTGTACGCGATCGTCAGCGACGTGACGCGCATGGGTGAGCTCAGCCCAGTGTGCACGTCGGGTGTTTGGGACGACCCCGCCGCGGCAGGCCAAAGCGGCGCGTGGTTCACCGGCCACAATGCCATCGGCGACATCACCTGGGATACGCACTGCCAGGTCGTGGTGGCCGAGCCGGGCAAGGAGTTTGCCTTCATCAACCACGGGCAGGAAGGTGATGCCGAGCTGGTGCGTTGGGGGTACACGTTCGAAGCCCAGGGCGACGGCACGCTGGCCACCGAATGGTGGAAGGTGTTGCCGGCCTACCCCGACATGGTCAGCGGTGGCGATCCGAGCATCGACGTGAAGCCGCGCATCGACGGGATGGCCCAGATGGCGCGTGACGGCATCAAGGACACACTCGCCAATCTCAAACAGGTCGCCGAAGCCTGAGACTCGACGCGCATGCAGATCAAGCCGCGCTACGACACGCCTGATTTCTTCCGCTTCGAGGGAGCGTTCACTGATCCGTCGGTGCCGTTGCTGCGGCAGCGGCGACGGTCGTCGTCGATCGTCAGCGAGTTCGACGACGAACAATGTGCGGCACCCAGCCGGTGCGACGAGTGGTCGGTACAAGACGTCATCGCCCATCTCGCGGGCGTCAACCGCTTCTGGGCTCTCGGCGACGAGCACAGGTGGCTTGTCAGTGGCCTGGCCGAGGTGTTCGATCTCGCGCCGTGAAATCCAATCGGGCAACGCGGTACGTGGCACTGCTGCGAGGTGTCAACGTCGGTGGGCGCGGCAAGGTCGCAATGACCGACCTTCGTCAGACGTTTGAGTCGCTCGGGTACGAGGGCGTTGCCACGTACATCCAGAGCGGCAACGTCATCTTCAGCAGCGCCAAAGCGGTTGCGGCTCCCACGCTGGAAAAGGTGCTCGAGGCCGAGTTCGGGTTCAAGGCCGCGGTGATCGTGCGAACCGCCGCGCAAATGAAGCGGGTGGCGCAGCGGAATCCTTTCGCCAACGCCGACGTGTCCAAGGTCCACGTGGGGTTCATGACGAATCCGGTCGCGGCTGCGGCTGTTCGGCGGCTGGATGTGAAGCGCTTCAACCCGGAAGAAGTGGTTGTCGATGGAACAGCGCTCTACTTCCATCTCCCGAACGGGATGGGCCGCGCCAAGGTGCCACCATATGTCGACCGTCAGCTCGCGGTGCCGATCACCGTCCGAAACTGGAACACCGTCACGAAGCTCGTCGAGCTATCTGCGAGCGTCTGACTTCTCGCGGGCTACGGCTTCCGAACAGTGGCGATGATCGGGCGGTGATCGCTGACGTTGCCAGTTTCGACCACGCTCGCTGACTCGATGACGAGTCCGTCGACCGCGATGTAGTCGAGCTGAATCTTGGGCTGTTCTGCGGGGTAGGCCGGACCCGTGGCGGCAACCGCGTACCCGGCCGCAGTGAGGATCGGCTCGGCCCGCGGTGGCTGCATGTTGAAGTCGCCGATGAGCACGTGCGGGCCAGGGCGGGCCGAGAGCTGTTCGAGGAGCGCGCGCAGCTGGTCGGGCGCCTCGTTCGGCAGATCGTGCAAGCGCTTTGGATGATGTTGGAGGTGGGTCACCGCGACCGTCAATGTGATGCCCTGCACTTCGACACGCGCCAGGATCGCGACGCGTGGTTGCTGCTTTGTGCCGCTCCCCGGCAAGCGAACGATCTCGTCGTCGATGATTTCACCTCGGACGATCAGCGCATTGCCGTACTGACCGCGGATGATTCGACGCCGGGTGGGTCCGTACACGTGAGCGCAGCCCAACCCTCGGGCCACGGCGGCGGCCTGATCCGCGAACCCGGAACGGCGCTGGCGCCGATCGACCTCCTGCAGACCCAGGATGTCGGCGCCGAGCGGCGTGCAGGCGTCGACAAGCGGCGGAAGCCCGGCGCGGCCGCCCATCTTGCCGCCATGGATGTTGTAGCTGGCGATGCGTAGCGACGGTGTGCTCACGGGTTCAGATACTCGTCGATCACCCGGTGCATGTGGAGCACATTGGACTCTTGGCGAGGATTGAGACGCAATCCGGTGAAACCACGCGCCTTCATCCCCGTCTGCACCTCGAGCATGTTGGCATAGTCCTGGTTCGTAATGAGGCCCCAGTCGCGATCGCGCCAGTCCTCGAAGGTGCGGTGCTCGGGCATCGTCCAGGGCTCATCGGGGCGCGGCCATTCGAGCACCCAGGTGTCCTTGATCGCGCTGTCGGGGTCGAGACCGTTGGGACGCACACGAAACAGGATGGCGCTGCCCGGATAGACCGGTCCCACCACGTTCGGGAACCAATACACGTCGTCGGCGCTCGTCATCTGCTCCACGTCGAAGCCCGACACATCGAAGCCGCGCGATCGCAAGAGCTCCATGCGGCGTTCCTGGTAGCGACCGAGCACCTCACCGCGCGGCAGTTGCGCGTCCTGCAACTCCTGGACGACGGCGCGCTCATCAGCCAGGAACGCTCCACCGAGGCCCTCGACCATGCCCGCCAGGATCTGTCCTTCGTCCCAGTCGTCGTCGGCGAGGTTGAGGCGAGGACTCGGTCGCAGCACACGTCGCGCGTTCGGCAGCCGCCCGTAGTGCGAATGCTTGCCCAGCTGTTCGTATTCGATGGTGGTGTCGTCGGTCCACGGCAGGATCTGAGGGTGTGTGCCTTGCACGTGGTACGCCTCGTTGAACGCGTCGACGACCACCTTCCAGTTCGCGGGGAGCACCGTTGTCAGGTACGAGCGCAGCCGCATGTCCTCCATGCGGTATGGCGCCAGCAGGCTGGGGAGTGGGGCGAGGAAGTCGAGCAGCGGCTCGGCATCGGGATCGAGGTTCACGTACACGAACCCGCCCCAGCACTCGACGCGCACTCCCGGCAGACACATGCCCTCGGGCATCTCATCGAAATCGTCGCGGTCGACCACATGGGTGAGTCGTCCATCGAGCGAGTAGCACCAAGCGTGGAAGCGACAGGTGATCGTGCCCTCATCGAAGTGGCCGCGGCCCTCGCCGAGACGGGTGCCGCGGTGCAGGCATGCGTTGTACGACGCGGTGATCGTGTCGGGTGCGGACTTCACGACGAGGATCGACTGGTCGCCGATCGTGTACTCGACGTAGTCGCCGACTTCGCTCAGTTCTTCCTCGCGGCACGCGAGCTGCCAGACGCGCGACCACATCTGGTCCATCTCAAGTGCGAGGAACTCGGGCGACGTGTAGCGTTCCTTCGGGACGAATCCGTCGTCGCGCACGCGCATGGTCGCAATGTAGCGTCCGACCTCGGATATGGAGTTCAACCTCGCCGATCTCTTCGAGAGCGTGGTCGACGCCGTGCCCGACCGGGAGGCCCTGGTCTGCGGTGAGCGACGACTCACGTACCGCGAGCTCGACGAAGCCGCGAACCGTCTCGCTCACGGTCTGGCGACGCTCGGCGTCGGCGTTGGAGATCACATCGGCTGCTATTTGCACAACTCGATCGAGCACGTCCAGGTGATGTTCGCTTGCTACAAGCTGCGGGCGGTGCCGGTGAACGTGAACTACCGGTACGTGGCCGACGAGCTCGGTGTGGTGATGCGCGACGCCGATCTCGTCGCGTTGGTGTTCGACCGTTCGCTTGGCGCCGAGGTGGCCGGCGCCGCGCGACCCGATACCTTGCAGTGGCTCCTCGAGGTTGACGATGGCACCGCCGAGCGATCCGTGGCCGACGCGCGGTTGCTGGCGTCGGTGCTCGAGACTGGCATGTCGGTGCGCGATTTCGGGCCGCGCTCGGGTGACGACCACTATGTGCTGTACACCGGCGGCACCACCGGGCTGCCGAAGGGTGTGGTCTGGCGGCAGGAAGACATCTTCTTCGCGGCGGTCGGTGGCGGGAACCCGGGGGGCCCACCGATCGAGCGACCTGAAGAGCTGTGCGACAAGGTCGTGGCCAACCCCAACCAACGACTTGCGCCGTTCCTCGCGCCAGGCGATCCCGGTCCGGGGGAGTTCGTCACCATGTCGCTCGGTCCGCTGGTGCACGCGAGCGGGCAGTGGGGCGCGTTCGGCACGCTGCTCGGCGGCGGTCGACTGATTCTGTATCCGGAGCGCCACATGGATATGACGCTCGTGCTCCAACTCGTTGAACGCGAGCGCATCGGCATGCTCACGCTCGTCGGCGATGCGAGCGCTCGCCCGCTCCTCGACGCAGTCGAAGCGAACGGAGGTGCGTACGACACGTCGTCGTTGCTCCTGCTCGGATCGGGCGGGAGCATTCTGTCTGGGGACGTGAAGGACCGCCTTCTTGTTGCGCTCCCGAGTGTGCAGGCGATCCTGGAAGCGATCGGATCATCCGAATCACCGTCGCAAGCCGTCGCGCTCGCCACTCGCGACACGCCAGTCGGCGCGTCGCTCACGTTCGCGCCGAAGGCCGAGACGATGGTGGTGGACGACTCGCTCACGCCGATCGATCCGGGTTCAGGCATTGCCGGTCGCCTCGCCACGACGGGTCGGGTGCCGATCGGATACCACAACGATCCCGAACGCAGCGCGCGCACGTTCGTGGAGATCGACGGCCGCCGCTGGGCGCTGCCCGGCGACATGGCCATGGTCGATGCCGACGGCACCATCCATTTGTTGGGCCGCGGCTCCATGTGCATCAACACGGGGGGAGAGAAGGTCTACCCGGAAGAGGTCGAGGCGGTGTTGAAGGCTCACCCCAAGATTGCAGACGCGGTCGTCGTCGGTGTGAGTGACGAACGCTGGGGTGAGCGCGTGGTGGCCGTGGTCGCGCCCGTCTTGGCGGGGGACCCGCCCGACCTCGCCGATGTCGATGCGCACTGTCGCGGCCGCCTCGCCGGATACAAGGTGCCGCGAGGGTTGTGTGTTGTTGACGAGGTCCAACGAACACCGGCAGGCAAGCCCGACTATCGCTGGGCCCGCCAGGTCGCCGACGCGTAGCGTCCGCGGGCGTACCCTCGTTGGATGGCGTCAGAGCAGTTCACGCGAGCGATAGCCGCGATCGATGCCGCGAACTCGATCGACCCTCACCGCGTCGTGATCCGCGGTGTCGAGCGTCCCAAGGAACTCGCGCACGCCGAGCTCGTCACCGAATGGGTGGAGAAGCTCGAGCCCGACGCCGGGGAAGCGCTGCTGCTCGCCGCACGTGCCCACCACCTCCGGCGCTGGAGCATTCCGCGGGCGTCATACCCCGAAGGCCGGTCGGGGTACTTGCGATGGCGCAAGCAACTGCACGAGCAGCACGCACGCGAGGTCGCCGAGATCCTCGCCGACGCGGGCTACGACGACGTGGTCATCGGACGAGTGCAGGATCTCGTACGCAAGCGCGGCCTGGGGCGCGATGCAGAGGTGCAAGTGCTCGAAGATGCACTGTGCCTGGTGTTCGCCGAGACCCAACTCCTGGAGTTAGCCGAACGTGTCGACGACGACAAGATGGTCGACGTCGTCCGCAAGACCCTCATCAAGATGAGCCCCCGCGCCGTCGTCCTCGCGGGTGAGCTCAACCTTCCGCCAGAAGCCCAGGCACTCCTCGCGCGGGCGTCATCCCCGAGCGGTTAACCCCCGAGGAGCACCTCGACGTTGCCGCCGTAGAGGCCGGGCTGCTCGATGGGGTCGCAGCGCTGCTGCTCGTAGTCCTGGAGGATCGTGTTGGTGCCTTCGGAGTGCGGGTAGTCGCTGCACGCCATGAAGAGATCGCCCGACTGACCCATGAGTCGAGTGGGCTGCTCGTACGAGAACGCAGCGACGCGCACCGCGCGCCGGAAGTACTCGCTTGGCTCCATCGAGAGGTTGGCGATCGACTTACCGTTGAGCTTCGACGTGAAGCGCAGCGCACCGTCGAGCATCATCAAGTAGAGCGGCACCCAGATGGCCGAGAGCTCCACGACCCCGAGGCGCAGGTCGGGGTGCTTCTCGAGCGTGCCGTTCACGATCAGGTCGGTGATCGCCAACGCGACCGGCGTGTAGAGGAACACCGACTCGATCGCATTGACGAGACCGTGCTCTTCGTCGTCGGTGTACCAGGCGTCGTCGAACACCCGAGGCTGGTCGGCGACGTGGAAGCACGGCGCGACGCCATGCTCGACGAACGAGCTCCAGATGCGGTCGTGGTCTGGATGTGAGAGCGGCTTCCCGTCGACCAACGCGGGGGCGATCATCGCGACGTGGACGCCTCCCGCTTCGAGGTCGCGGAGTTGGGCATCGAGCCAGTCGGGGTCGCGCAACGTGAGGTGTGCGACCGGGTGGAGCGCGCCGCCGCCGTCGGCGACGACCGTGGAGCACCACCGGTTCCACGCGCCCATGTTGGCGTGCAGGGCGGGGAGTGAGTCGGAGAGACGCCGTTCCCAGAGCAGCCCGAAGTTGGGGAAGAGCATCGCCTGGTCGAGGCCCATCGCATGGATGCGCTCGAGGCGGGCGGTCGGGTCCCAATAATCGGCGGGGAGCACGTCGTCGTACAGGTAGTCGGGTGCCTCTCCGGCGAGCCGGCGGTTGCGGCGCTCGCCGAGCACATCGGTCTCGCCGGGGAGCTGGACGTCGGCCATGCCGAGGCGGGTGCCGCGCCACGTGATCCACGGGTAGCCGAGGTCGTCGTCCTCGATGCGCAGGGCGTCGTCTCGCTGCGCGGGGTCGCAGTTGTCGACCCAGAGTGTCCGGGATTCGTACAGGTGTTGATCGCAGTCGATGATCGTGGTCATTGCCGTCCCCTTTCACGAAGTGCCTCCAGCATGACGCATCTGCCAGCGTGGTGGCCAGGTCGTGGTCCCGATCATGGAGCCGATCATGGAGCCGCTCGTGCGGATCTGCCGGGTGCGTGGCGCATACCCTTGGACTGGCATGACGACCCAGCTCTCGCACCTCAACGCCCTCGAATCCGAGTCGATCCACATCTTCCGTGAGGTCGCGGCCGAGTTTGAGAAGCCGGTGCTCCTATTCTCGGGTGGCAAGGACTCGGCCGTGATGCTGCGGCTGGCGGAGAAGGCCTTCTGGCCTGCGAAGATCCCGTTCCCCCTCATGCACATCGACACCGGCCAGAACTTCCCGGAGGCGCTCGACTACCGCGATCGCCGGGTGGCCGAGCTTGGCGTCAAGCTGATCGTGGCGTCGGTGCAGGACTCGATCGACTCCGGGCGTGTCGTGGAGGAGACGGGACCGAAAGCCAGCCGCAACCGGTTGCAGACGACCACGCTGCTCGACGCGATCACCGAGCACGCTTTCGATGCGGTATTCGGTGGTGGCCGACGTGACGAGGAGAAGGCTCGCGCCAAGGAGCGCGTGTACTCGTTCCGCGACGAGTTCGGGCAATGGGATCCGAAGAACCAGCGCCCCGAGCTGTGGAACCTCTACAACGGCCGGCACCGCAAGGGTGAGCACATCCGGATCTTCCCGTTGTCGAACTGGACCGAGCTCGACGTGTGGCACTACGTCGCCGACGACGGCGTCGAGCTGCCATCCATCTATTACGCACACCGGCGCGAGGTGTTCCGCCGCGACGGCATGCTGCTCGCCGTCACCCCGTTCGTGACCGTGATGGACGGCGAAGAGCCCGAAGAGATGATGGTGCGGTTCCGCACGGTGGGCGACGCGTCGTGCACCGGCGCGGTCGAGTCGAGCGCCAGCACCGTGGAGCAGGTCATCCTCGAGGTCGCGGCGTCCCGGCTCACCGAGCGGGGTGAGACCCGTGCCGACGACCGCATCTCCGAAGCCGGCATGGAAGACCGCAAGCGTGAGGGCTACTTCTAACCATGGAGATGCAGCGGAGACGTGGCCGGACGGCCGGGACGCCACAGCGGAATCGACCCGTGTAATGGAGCTTTTGCGCTTTGCGACGGCGGGGTCGGTCGACGACGGCAAGTCGACGTTGATCGGTCGGTTGCTGCTTGAAACCAAGCAGATCTTTGAAGACCAGCTCGAAGCGGTCGAGCGTACGAGTCGCGACAAGGGGTTTGACTACACGAACCTGGCGTTGCTCACCGACGGGTTGCGGGCTGAGCGCGAGCAGGGCATCACGATCGACGTTGCCTACCGCTACTTCGCCACCCCGCGACGCAAGTTCATCATCGCCGACACGCCGGGCCACATTCAGTACACCCGCAACATGGTTACTGGGGCGTCCACGGCCGATCTCGCGCTCGTGCTCGTCGACGCCCGCAAGGGTGTGCTCGAGCAGTCGAAGCGGCACGCGGTGATCGCCTCGCTGCTCCAGGTGAAGCATCTCGTGCTGTGCGTGAACAAGATGGACCTGGTCGAGTTCGACGAGGCTCGGTTCGACGAGATCTGCGAGGAGTTCTCCGACTTCGCGGCAAAGCTCGACATCGACGATCTCGCGTTCATCCCGGTCTCGGCGCTCCTCGGCGACAACGTCGTCACGCACTCACCAAACACGCCGTGGTACGAAGGCCCGACGCTGCTGCATCACCTCGAACACGTGTACATCGGTTCCGACCGCAACCTGATCGACGCCCGGTTCCCCGTGCAATACGTGGTGCGCCCGATGTCGCACGACCATCACGACTACCGCGGCTACGCCGGCCAGGTCGCGAGCGGCATGTTCCGCCCCGGCGACGAAGTGCTCGTCCTCCCGTCGGGCTTCACCACCACGATCGCCGGCATCGACGAGTACGGCGGACCGGTGGATCAGGCGTACCCGCCGATGTCGGTGAACATTCGCCTCGCCGAGGAGCTCGACGTGAGCCGCGGCGACATGTTCGCCCGGCCTCACAACGCGCCCACGGTCACCCAAGACGTCGACGCGATGATCTGTTGGTTCAGTGAACGACCGTTGCAAGCCGGTCAGACCTACGGGGTCAAACACACCACCCGCACGGCTCGCGCCCGGATCCAGGATCTCAACTACCGGCTCGATGTGAACTCGCTGCACCGCGAGGACGATCACCCCGCGCTGGCGATGAACGACATCGGACGCATCTCGATCCGAACGACGGTGCCGCTCTTTGTTGACGAGTATCGCCGCAACCGCATCACCGGGAGCTTCATCCTCATCGACGAAGGAACGTTCGAGACCGTCGGCGCCGGCATGATCCTCGCGGCGTCGGCCGGATGACGCGGGCAGGATGAGCGAACCCCCTCGGAGTCCAGACGTCGTCTGGCACGAGGAGGGCGTGCCGCGCGCCGAGCGCTGGGCCACATCCGGACTTACCGGCGCGACGGTGTGGCTCACGGGGCTCTCGGGTTCGGGAAAGTCGACCGCTGCGTCCGCGCTGACGCGCGTGCTCGTGAGTCGCGGTGTTGCCACCTACACGCTCGACGGCGACAACCTGCGTCACGGCCTCAACGGCGACCTCGGGTTCTCGGCCGCCGACCGCACCGAGAACGTGCGACGTGTCGCGGAGGTTGCGCGGCTCTTCGCTGATGCCGGCATCGTGGCCGTAGTGCCGTTGATCAGCCCGTACCGCGCCGGCCGTGAGCACGCCCGCCGTCTCCACGACGCCGCCGGTTTGCCGTTCCTCGAGGTGTTCGTCGACGTGCCGCTCGAAGTGTGCGAGGCGCGTGATCCGAAGGGTCTCTACGCGAAGGCCCGCGCCGGCGACCTCCCAGGGTTCACCGGCATCGACGATCCGTACGAGCCACCTGAGCACCCCGACTTGGTCGTCGCCGCCGATCGCGAGACGCCGGAAGCCGCCGCGGAGCGGATTGCCGCGTGGGTGGGCTCTGCGGTGTCGGCTGGCGGGTGACGTCAGTTTGCGGGTGACTTGACCGGCGCTGCTGCTGCCGCCGGATTGCGGGCGAACGCCAGGATCTCCGGCATGGCCCACTGCGCGACGAGGTCGGCACCGGCGTCGTTGAAGTGGATGAGATCCGGCATCCGAACCCGTACGCCGTTGACATTCCTGGTCCACGTGCCATCGGGATCGACGAACGAGCACAGATCGAGCACGGAGGCGCGATCGGGCGCCTGGGCGGTGGCGTCGTGCAGGATCTGGTTCCACCGGTTCACCCACGCGTCGTTGAACGCCGAGCGGTTGTGGTCGACCTGGTGAGCCCAGCCCTGCTTGGAGTACGGGAGTGTCAGCCAGGCGACGCGCGCCCCGCGTGCCGAGAGGATGTCGGTGGCGAGCTGAATATCGTGCGTCGCCAACGCCGCGCCCGCGGGCTCGTCGAACTTCTTCACCGCGCCGTTGATGAGTCGGTCGGTCGTGTCGTGGCCACCCACGAGCACGACCACAACGTCGGGATCGAAGTCGGCGATGTGCTGAGGCCAGCGGTCACGCCACGCGGGCTTGCACGC
Organism: Acidimicrobiia bacterium; assembly: GCA_009694295.1. Taxonomy (GTDB): domain Bacteria; phylum Actinomycetota; class Acidimicrobiia; order IMCC26256; family PALSA-555; genus SHVJ01. The sequence goes on along the minus strand of SHVJ01000013.1, from coordinate 1,532 downwards.
ATCGGATTCGGACCGCCACACCCCCAGCCAGTACTCGCCGATGTCGGCGAGTCCGCAACCCGGCACCGACGCATTCCACAGCTCGAAGCCCTGCTCGTCGGCCAGGCGCTGAAAGCCCGGAGCAAGCGAGTCGGCCAGGGAGTCGCCCACCAGCAACACCCGTTTCGGGGGTATGGCGTCGTCGACCCGGTTCGAGCGCGCTCCCAACACCTCAGGAGCCTTCAAGTCGCGCGCGGATACCTCGACGAGCGGCGTGGAGGCGCCGGCCGTCGCAACGATCACCGCGAGCAACGCTGCGACGACGGCAGCGGGGGTGACGCGCCAGAGGACGCGCGCGTTGAACGTGCCGCGTCGGATCGGCATCTCGACGAAGTAGTACGAAAGTGTCGCCACTGCGAACGTGGTTGCGAGCCGAAGGCCGAACAGCGCGTAGCCGTCGATCCCGACCCGCTCCGGGGAGAGCACGACGAAGATCGGCCAGTGCCACAGGTACAAGCCGTACGAGACCTGACCCATCCACCGCAGCGGCGCGATCGACAGGAGCGCGCCCAACGGACCGGAGCGCTCTTGGGTGATGGAGGTGATCACCACCGACACGAGCAGCGCTTCCACGAGGAAGCCACCCCGATAGAGCGCGTCGGAGTGGTCCGACACCGTGGCCCAGATGCACGCGAGTGCGATCGCGGCTGCGACTCCGGCACCGCGGAGCGCGCGCTGCATGCTCAGCCGGGTGGGTGACGGGACCCGCCGGAGGAGCATCGCCAGGAGCGCGCCGACGAGGAGCGACTGCGCACGCGTGTCGGTGCCGTAGTACACGCGCGACGGGTCGTGACCGGGTTGGTGGAGCACGAACATGGCGGTGACCGACATCACGAGGAGCCCGCCCGTCACCATGGGGAACACTCGGTTCGCGCCTTGTCGGAGCCGGAGCAACCCGAGCACGAGTAACGGCCAGAGCAGGTAGAACTGCTCCTCGATCGCCAGCGACCACATGTGCTTGAGCGGCGATGGTGCGGCGAACTGCGCGAAGTACGAGTCGCCGCCGAAGATGAAGTGCCAGTTGGCGACGTAGCCGAGGGTGGCGAAAGAGTCGCCGCGGATCTTGCTGAGCTCGTCGGGCCGAGCGATGAGCGCCGCATAGAGCGCGACGGCCGCAAGCACGAGGAGCAGCGCCGGCAGCAGGCGTCGGGCGCGGCGCGCCCAGAACGCGGGGAGGTTGATGCTGCCGTCGGTGCGCCACTCTCCGAGCAGGAGCGTGGTGATGAGGTAGCCGCTCAGGACGAAGAAGAGGTCGACGCCGAGGAAGCCGCCGGGGGCCCACGCGATGCCGCCGTGGTAGAGGATCACGCCCCCGACGGCGAGCGCCCGGAGACCATCCAGCGCCGGGAGATAGCGGAGGCGACCACTCATCGTGGCGGGCAGGTTACCGGCGCCTGAAGGGCGCACAAGACGACGGTACGAGGCTGGGGAACAGGTGCGGCGGCGGTGGGGCACCTCGCTGGGCATCCGACCGGCCGCCGATCGCCCCTGCT
>SHVJ01000012.1 GCA_009694295.1 Acidimicrobiia bacterium | reverse complement strand
CATGAGGAGCCAAGACCGATGACGTGGGCCATACCGACCTTTGCACCTTCGATCTGACGATCGCCAGCTTCGCCACGCAGCTGCGTGGTGATCTCGAACACGCCGGCCGCGCCGGTCATGCCGATCGGGTGACCCTTCGACAACAGACCGCCCGACACGTTCACCGGCGTCTTCCCATCGCGCCACGGCGCACCGGAGTCGATGAATGCGCCAGCGCCGCCCGGCTCGCAGAGGCCGAGGTTGTCGTAGTGCAGGAGCTCGGCGGTGGCGAAGCAGTCGTGGAGCTCGACGAGATCAAGGTCGTCGGGGCCGATGCCCGCCTTCTCGTACGCGATCTTCGCGGCGTTGCGCGTCAACGTGTTCACGTCGGGCTGCACCTGACCGCGCTCGTTGTACGGGTCGGAGGTGAGCACCGACGCACCGATCTTCACCGCGCGCCGCTGCTGCTCCTTGGAGAGCGTCTTGAGCTTGGAGTCGGACACGAGCACAACCGCCGCCGCGCCATCGCCGGACGGGCAGCACATCGGCAGCGTGTTCGGGTACGCCACCATGCGCGCTTCCTTGATCTCCTCGAAGGAGAACGGCTTCTGGTACTGCGCGAGCGGGTTCAACACCGAGTGTGCGTGGTTCTTCTCTGCCACCTTCGCGAACTGGTCGAAACCGACACCGTCGTGCTCGTACGCGTACTCCATGCCGGCCTGCCCGAACACGCCGGGCATCAGCGTGGTGCCGAGGATCCCTTCGGCACCCATGACCGATCCGTAGCGCCCTGACGGTTCGTACACGTGCTTTTCAGGCTTGGCCGATCCGCCAAGGCCAAGCAGACCCATCTTGCCCATCTGCTCTGCACCGATCGCGATGCCCATGTCGCACTCGCCAGCCAAGATCGACAGGTACACCGTGCGCACCGCGACGGCGCCGGTCGCGCACGCGCTGACCACGTTGTACACGGGGATACCGGTCTGACCGATCTGCTGTTGTACGCTCTGACCGAGACCGGCCATGGCCTGGAACATGTTTCCCATGCCCATCACCTGCATGTCGCGCATGGCAACGCCGCCATCGTCGAGCGCGTTCAGCGCGGCCTCAGAAGCAAGATCGATCACGTCTTTGTCGGGGTAGCGCGCGATCTTGGTCATCGACGCGCCGAGTACCCACACGGATTCAGCCATCTTCTGTCTCTTTCCCTACGCGACCGGCTCGAAGGCGAATGCGATCGCCTCCGTGCCGTCGTCATCGGTGCCAGCGACGAATGTGGCCAGCCCCACCTTCATTCCAAGCTTGACGTGCTCCGGATCGGGTTCGACGTTCGTAAGGTTCGCCTTCACCGACCCTCCACCGTCGAGATCCACGATGGACGATATGTACGGTACGGGTACACCCGGCGCCGCCTGATGGATGATCGAGAACGAGCGCACCACGCCTGACGTGGCGAGATCACGTGCCTCGAACGTTCGTGCACCGCAGTTCGCACACGCGTTGCGGCGATCGAAGTACAGCGCCTTGCACTCCTTGCACTCATGTGCCGCGAGATGCGGCGAGTCACCGAGCACGAGGTAGTCGACCATCGGAATCTGATTGCCCATGGGCGCACGATATCGCGGCGAGCACACGCGTCAGAGTGGGAGACTGATGGCTCGCGAGCGTGGCGGAACTGGCAGACGCGTCGGGTTTAGGTCCCGGTGCCCTTCGGGGTTTGAGGGTTCGAGTCCCTCCGCTCGCACAAGACCACTACTTCTTTTTCTTCCTTTTCCCGAAGCGCTTCTTGGACTTGGCGGCGAGTTCGGCGATCAGCTCGGGGGCCGCCGCGTTCACGATGCTCTCCGCCTCGTCGAGCAGCGCCGACACGTCGACACCTTCGGGCTCCGGCTCGGGCGCCGCGTGCGCCGTCGTGAGGCTGCCGTAGTGCCAGCCGGCGTCCATCCGTCGCACCTCGAAGAACGGGCAATCGTCGGGGCAACGCCACGGCGCCTCGGGAGCACGGTCGAGACGGCACTTGCGCACGACCTCCCCTTCGGCATACGTGCGGCTCTCATAGTGACGGCAGTCGGTTCGCATGGGCACGGACCCCATTCTGGCGCAGGGGAAACCAGCCCTTGTGTCGCATGGTCGGGTTGCCGATGATCTGAGCGACGCCCTCTTGGGAGCAGGCATGACCTCGCAGTCTTCATACGCACCCTCTGGGACCACACCGGTTCCCACGGCCTCGGCGCTCCTCGATCACCTGTCCGACATGGTGTTCGTCGTCGACGCCCTCGGGACCCTTTGCTACGCCAACGCGGCTTGCGAAAGCTTTCTCGGGGTCGCCGTCTGCGACCTCCTGGGCACCAACGCGCTCGACCTCGTGCACCCCGATGATCGCGGGCTCGCTATCGAAGCCCTCGGCGAGACGGCCGCGAAGGGACCCGGCATCCGCGAGCCGATGAATGTGCGCGTGGCAGTGAACAACCAGGGTCAGCCAGCCGACGGCCAACCGCTCCGATTCATCGAGCTCGTCGCCAACAACCTCCTTCAAACTCCCAGCGTGCGCGGCATCGTCATCTGCGCGCGCGACGTCACCGGCAGAGCAGAGTTCGCAGCTCAGATGGCCGAGATCCAACGTCGTTTCGAGTTCTCGTTCGAGCGCGCACCTTCCGGATGTGCGGTGATCGCCCCCGACGGGCGGATCATGCGCGTGAACCCGGCCATGGCCGCTCTCGCTGGCTATTCGGCGGAGCAGCTCGTTGGCATGCACATCGTCGAGCTCACCCACCCTTCGGAGCTGGAGGAGGAAGCCGCCACCGCGGTCGCTCTGGTCGACGCGACGATCGACCACGACTCGCGTGAGCGGTGTGTGAAACATGCCGACGGCCACGTGGTCAGGGTTCGCCGAACCCTCTGGGTTGTTCGAGGCGAAGACGGCGAGGTCGACCTCTTCAACTGCGAATTGGTCGACATCTCGGAGCACCACGCGGCCCAGGAGCGCGTGATCCAGCTGAGCGAGGTACTCGAGTCGAGCCCCGAAATCGTCTTCTTCACCGACGCCGATGGACGGATCGAATACGTCAACGCGCGGGCTCGCAACCTCCTCGGGCTCGATGAAGGCGATCGGCCCCGCGACAGCCTCGAAGCGTTCCTGAGTCCGGCATCCGTTGAGCGTGTCGCGCCGGAGATCACTCCCGAGATTTTGGCGAACGGCGTATGGATCGGTGAGCTCACGCTCCTCACGAGCGACGGCGAAGAAGTCGCCGTAGCGGCGACCGTCCAGCTCCACTACAACGCTCACAACGAGGTGGCGCTCATATCCGCGATTGCGCATGACATCCGAGACCTGAAGGCTGCGCAAGATCTGCTCGAGCACCAAGCTACCCACGACGTGCTCACGCTGCTCCCGAACCGAAAGCTGTTCCAAGAGATGGGCGATCAGGCGTTGGCGCGAGCTGATCGCGACGGCACGACGGTGGCCGTGCTGTTCCTCGATCTCGATCGGTTCAAGCACGTGAACGACTCGTACGGCCACCCGATCGGCGACCAGCTCTTGATCGAAGTTGCTGCTCGCCTGCGCGATTCGGTGCGTAAGGGCGACGTCGTCGCCCGGTTCGGTGGCGACGAGTTCGCGATCTGCTGCGAGCATCCAGCAGGTCAGATCGAGATGCTCGACCTCGCCCAGCGCCTCACGGCATCGCTCTCGACACCTGCGCAGCTCGGCCCGATCACCACAAACGTCGGTGTCAGCATCGGGATCGCGATCGGCGCGGGCAACCGCGTCACGATCGACACCTTGCTTCGTGACGCCGACGTTGCGCTCTACCAGGCCAAGGAACGGGGTCGCGGGCGGGCCGTGATCTTCGGGGCGAACACCCCGGTCGAAGTCGGCTAAGCGAGCCAGCCCTCGGCCGCTTCAAGCAGGAAGCGACTCACGCCGAGGCACCGGTCGAGCAGGTCGCACGACACCGCGTCGCCGTCGCGAATCCGCAGCAACGACACGTTCTGATGCGCGACGACGCGCAGGGAGCGCTCCGTGGCTTCGGTGGCTGCCGGGATCGAGTCGATCGCGGAGACTTCGAGTGGTAGATCGGGGCCTCCGACGCCCGCGAGCTCGGTGGCGACGACGAGCAGATCCGGACCGTGCGGCAACGGCGGCAAGCCCCACGTGAAGTTCAGCGGGAATCGGTATTCGTCGGGCGGATCGTCACCGTCGGGGCGAGAGATCACCGCGTCCTCGAAGCCGAGGAGCACCCGCGGATCGATCTCGAGCGACAAGTACAGGTCGACCGGCCCCTCGCAGCCCTCTTCAGGATGAGCGTCGACCTCCCACGTCTGGCGCAGCGAGTAGCTCTCGACGAAATGGCGCTCGTCGTGCACGTGGAAGCCGTGCTCGACCGCGTGGTCCTTGAGGTCGGCGACGAAGCCGGCGATGTCGATGACTGCCATCAGATGCTCTCCGAATCGGCGCGTAGCCCCTCAGCGAGCGTACGGAACGCACGGCCGCGATGCGAACAGGCGTGCTTCTCGGCCGGATCCATCTCGGCAAACGTCCTTCCGTCGCCCTCGATCGGCATGAAGACCGGGTCGTAACCGAACCCGTTGTCACCGCGAGGTGCAGTAGCAATGACGCCCTCGACGGTCCCAAGCGCGGCGACCTCGCGACCGTCGGGCCAACGCGCGATGGCGACCGTCGAAAACCGCGCCGTCCGTCGATCCTCCGGGACGTCGTGCAGTCGTTCCAACAGCAGGTTGACGTTGTCGGCGTAGGTGGCGTGCTCGCCGGCGAAGCGAGCGGAACGAACACCGGGCGCGCCATCGAGTGCGTCCACTTCGAGGCCGGTATCGTCGGCGATTGCCGGCAGTCCAGTCTGGCCGCACACATCAATCGCCTTGAGTCGCGCGTTGTCCTCGAGCGTCAGTCCGGTCTCTTCCACTTCGGGGAGCGACGGGTCGCGCGGGCGAAGGGTGACCGGCGCTCCGACGTCAGCGAGGACGGCTTGGATCTCGGTGGCCTTGTCGGGATTCGCAGTGGCGAGCACGAATGTCGTCATGGGTGGAGCGCAGCTCACCCAGAACGCGGCGGGGGCGGAACAGCCAAGAGCTGGCGCTGCAGCTCGAACAGCTCTTCGATCCCACCTTGTGCGAGGGCCACGAGGTCGTCGAGCTCGCTGCGCGAGAACGGCATGCCCTCAGCGGTGCCCTGCACCTCGACGAACCGCCCGGCTCCTGTCATCACCACGTTCATGTCGACCTCGGCGGTGGCATCTTCCGAGTACTCGAGATCGAGGCACGGCACGCCCTTGACGATCCCCACCGAGACCGCCGCACATTGGTCGTTGAGCGGATGCGCGCCCATCTTCTTCGTTGCGACCAGGCGCGAGCACGCGTCGTGCAATGCGAGATAGCCGCCACAGATCGACGCTGTACGGGTTCCACCATCAGCTTGGAGAACGTCGCAGTCGACGGTGACTTGCACTTCGCCCATGGTCTCGAGCGTGGTCACGGCCCGGAGCGAGCGCCCGATGAGCCGCTGGATCTCCTGGGTGCGACCCGACGGCCGCCCCTTCTGTGCCTCACGCTCAATGCGTTCCGGGCTTGAGCCCGGCAGCATCGAGTACTCCGCGGTGACCCAGCCTCGGCCCTTCCCGCGCATCCACGGGGGAACCCGTTCCTCGACCGAGGCGGTGCACAGCACCCGCGTGCGCCCGAACTCGACCAGCACCGAGCCGGCGGCCATGTCGGTGTAGTCGCGCGTGAATGCAACGGGTCGGAGGTCGTCGGGCTCGCGCCCATCACGCCGCGGCATGGGCTTAAACCCGCGTCACGAGGTGAGGGGCAGCGAGCGTCACGGCTTCGCCGAACGCGTTCGAACCCTCTTCGACTGTGCGCCGTGGATCGTTGCGCGGCCACAGGTGCGTGAGCATCAACCGGCGCGCACCGGCTTCGCGCGCGGCCTCACCGGCTTCGCGCGCGGTCAAGTGGATGGGCGCGGGCTTGTAGTCCTCGGCCCAGGTCGCCTCCGACAACACGAGGTCGGCACCGGGAGCAAACGCGCTGACCGACCATCCAGGGCCGGTATCGGAGGTGTACACGAGGCGCTTGCGGTTGCCTTCGACTTCGACAGCAAATGTGGGTGGTGGATGATCGGTGCGTGAGAAGCGCATGCTCATGTCCCCGAGCTGCACGTGCGCGCCGTCGTCGATCCCCCGCCATTCGAACGCGCCACCCCAATCGTTTCCAACGAGCGTGCCGAGATGCTCGTCGAGACCAACGGGTGCGTACACAGGGAAGCCCTCTCGTTCCAAGCCCCACTTCATGAGCACGTGCAATCCGTACACGTCCACGCAGTGATCGGGATGCTCGTGGGTGATGACCACTGCGGAAAGCTCCTCCGCCGAAATGTGCTGTTGGAGATGGCCGAACGTGCCGTTCCCACAGTCGAGCCAGATTGCGGTGTCGCCTTCGCGCACGAGGTATCCGCTGCACGCCGCACCGCGCGGTCCACCGTACGAACCTGAGCACCCGAGCACGGTCAGCTCCATGACAGCTCCATGTCAGGACCAGGCCCACTGCTCGACGTGCACGACTTCGGGACCCAAGAAGCGCGCGCCGAGGCGTCCGAAGGTGTCGACATCGCCACTCGTGACGAATCGATGATCACCCAAACGGCCCGCGGACCCGTCGGGTGGCGTTCCCAGCAGATCGCGCACGGCCAATGCCGTCTCGTCCGCGCTCGACACCAGCATCACCTCGGGTCCCATGACGTCGCCGATGGTACGAGCCAACAGGGGGTAATGGGTGCAACCGAGCACAAGTGTGTCCACGGACACAGTCTGGAGTGGGGCTAATAGGCGCTCCGCAAGGATGTGGACCTGCTCCGAGTCGACATCGCCGGCCTCGACGAACTCGACGAACCCCGGGCACGCGGCGCAGGTGAGCTCGATGTCGGCGTCGACCTCGGCAGCAGCCCGTTGGTAGGCGCCCGACGCGATCGTGCCGACGGTGCCGATTACACCCACTTTGCCGGTGCGGGTGGCCTGGGCCGCGGCGCGCATGCCGGGCTCGATCACGCCCAGCACTGGAACGGGGAGCTCTTCCGCCAACACGTCGAGCGCCGCGGCGGCCGCGCTGTTGCACGCAACGACCACGACGCGTGCGTCGTGGTCGACGAGCAACCGACCGATCTCGAGCGCGTACTTCAAGACCTCATCGCTCGGCTTCGGGCCGTATGGGAACCGCGCCGTGTCGCCGAAGTACATGACCGACTCGTGTGGAAGCAGATCGATCATCGCCCGCAAGACAGTGAGGCCACCGAGTCCGGAATCGAACACCCCAATCGGACCGGCGATGGGCCCATCGATGCGCCCATTGATGGGGACGTTCACTCTGCTCGCTTCCCCGCCGCGCGTCGAAGCCGGTCGGCGACTGCTGCGCCGAGCCCGTGTTCTGGCGGTGCGACGGCGAAGAGCACATCGAGCGCGAGGCGGTCTGCATCCCGCAATCGCACGTAGAGCACGTGTGCGAAGTCCTCGATACTCGTTGGCGATTGGAGCAACACAACGTCGGGCGACAGACCGGTCGGCAGATCAAGGGCAAGCACGCCGACGCGCTTTCCCGATGCGATGCCGACGGCGATCTGCCTCGCCGCGCTGTGCTCGTCGACGACGACAACGCACGCGTTCGGTGAATAGTGGAAGGGCAACGTGCCAGGAGCGGCGCGCTCGCCATCAACCTGGAGCGCGATCGGTTGACCGAGCAGTACTTCGAGATCCGCCTGTGGATACCCACCGACGCGGAGGATCACCGGTTCGTCGCCGGTGCAGTCGACAATGGTGGACTCGACACCCACTCGACACGGACCGTCGTCGAGCACGAGATCCACATCGCCATCGAGGTCGGCCACCACGTCGGCAGCGGTCGTCGGGCTGACGCGTCCGAAGCGGTTCGCCGACGGCGCGGCGAGCCCGTCGCCGAACGCAGTGAGCAGTGCGAGCGCGACACGCTGGTCGGGCACGCGCAGGGCCACACCACCCCGGCCACCCGTGACTGCATCAAGCACGTGCCCGGCGCGGAGCACCACGATCGTGAGCGGGCCGGGCCAGCACGCGTCGGCGAGCGTGCGGGCCGCGCTCGGCACTTCGCTCGTCCATGCCGGAAGCGCCTCCGCACTCGGCAGATGCACGATGACCGGATGCTCGGGCGGCCGACCTTTCACTTCGTAGAGGCGCTGGAGCGCGCGGGGATTCCGCGCGTCGCAACCCAATCCGTAGACGGTCTCGGTCGGGAAGGCGACGAGGCCGCCGTCATGCAGGATCGTCGCCGCCTGTTCGATGTCGTGCTCGTTGACCACGGCGTTACCAGTAGTTGATCTTGGTGGCGCGCTCGGCAACGACGTCGAGGTCGTCGGTCCAGGCACCGGACGAGAGGTACTTCCAACCTCCGTCGGGCAACAGCGTCACGATCGTTCCCGCGTCCAGTGTCGAGGCAGCCTTCACGGCGCCTGCGACCGCCGCACCTGAGGACACGCCAGCAAAGATGCCGCACTCGTCGAGCAGACGCCGCAACCACTCGATCGACTCGCGCGGCCGCACGATGGACTTCCCGTCGAGCAGAGCCGGATCGAAGATCGGCGGGATGAACCCGTCATCCAACGATCGCAACCCCGACACGAGCTCGCCCGCTGGCGGTTCGACGGCAACGATCTTCACGTCCGGCTTCTGCTCTTTCAGGTAGCGGCCAACACCCATCAAGGTCCCGCTCGTGCCGAGTCCGGCCACGAATACGTCGACCTCCGGGCAATCACGCCAGATCTCAGGCCCGGTGCCTTCGTAGTGCGCGAGCGGGTTCGCCGGGTTGCCGTATTGGAACAGCAACCGTAGCGACGGGTCCTCGGCCGCAAGCTCTTCGGCACGACGGATCGCGCCATTGCTCCCTTCGGCGCCGGGTGACGAGACGACTTCGGCGCCGAAGATCTCGAGCATCTGTCGCCGTTCGATCGACACGTTGTCGGGCATCACCACGCGTAAGCGATAGCCGCGCAGCTTGGCAACGAGTGCAAGACCGATACCGGTGTTTCCCGACGACGGCTCGAGGATCGTGTCGCCCGGCGTGAGCACACCCTCGCGCTCGGCGAGCTCGACCATCTTGAGCGCGATGCGGTCCTTCGACGAGCCGCCGGGGTTCTGACCCTCGAGTTTTGCGTAGATGCGCACTTCGGGATTCGGCGACAACGCGTGGATGCCGACGAGCGGCGTGTCGCCGATGACGCCGAGGATCGTCTCGTGCCGCGTCACGGCTGCGACTCGTCGACTTAGCCGCCGGCGACGGCAGGCAGGATCGAGATCACGTCGCCGTCGGCGACCTTCGTATCGAGCGCTTCGAGGTACCGGATGTCGTCGTCGTTGCGGTACACGTTCACGAACTTGTGGAGACTGCCGTCGTCGCCGACGAGGTTGGCGGCCAGGCCCGGATGACGGGCAGTGAGATCGGCGAACACCTCACCGATCGTGCTGCCCTCGGCACTCACCGACGATGCACCACCCGCGTGGACCCGCAACAGTGCGGGCAGCTTCACCTCGACGGCCATGACCCCACTGTACAAGTCACCCCAGGGTTTCTCGGCACGTTGAAGGACACATGGACGCCTTCAGCGTGCCGAAAACGTCTACGCCAGGCCCGCGACGTCGATGTCGATCTCTTCGGTCTGGCCGTCGCGGATGCGATAGGCGCGCAGGATGGGCTCGGCTTGCTTCAAGCTCACGATCGCGTAGATCCAGTTGGGCTCCATGGCTTGGCGCACGTCGGTATCGGATGGGTACGCGTCGGTGTGCGTGTGGGAGTGCCACACGCCGATGAGCTCTTCACCACGACTCTCAGCGTCGCGCATCGAGCGGAGGAGATCACGCGAGTCGACGGTGTACGTGCGGGCCGATGCATCGGTATTGATGCACGGATAGATGGTGGTCACGTCGCCGGTTGGCTCACCGGCACCCTCGACCGGACCGGCGAGCACGCCGCAAGCTTCATACGGAAGGCCGTCGTAGCAGTGCGCAACGATGCCGCGGTACTGCGCCAGGCTCAGTCGCAGCGTCGGTGGTACGAACGGCACGTCGAAAGATCAGCGCGGAGAGGCGTCGCGGATCGCGCTCCACACGCGCTCGCTGGTGAGCGGCATATCGAGATGGCGAATCCCCAGGTGCGAGAGCGCGTCGACGACCGCGTTCTGGACGGCGGGCGTGGAACCGATCGTGCCCGACTCGCCGATGCCCTTAGCCCCCAGAGGATTCAACGGGGTGGGCGTCTCGGTGTTGCTCGCCTCGAAGCTCGGGAACTCGGCTGCGCTCGGCATCGCGTAGTCCATCAGGTTCGCGGTGAGTGGGTTGCCGTCGTCGTCGTACACCACGCCTTCGTACAGCGCTTGCGCGATGCCCTGAGCGAAGCCGCCATGCTGCTGCCCGGTGACGAGCAGCGGGTTGAGGATGCGACCGCAGTCGTCGACGCCGATGTGTCGCATCAGCTCGACCCGACCGGTCTCGGTGTCGACCTCGACAACCGCGATGTGCGCGCCGAACGGGAACGTGGCCTCACCTTGGTTGAAGTCGATCTCGGCTCCCAACGCGCCTTCTGCTCCACTGGGCCAGTCGCCTGGACGGCGCTTGGCATCAGCAGCGGCTACCGCGAGCTCGGACCACGAGAGCGCTGTTGCGGGAACACCGGCGACGCCCACCTTGCCGCCTTCGTGCACCACGATGTCATCGACGTTGGCCTCGAGGAGATGCGCGGTGAGTCGCTTCGCCTTCTCGACCACTTCTTCGCCGGCCCGATAGAGCGCGCTGCCCGCGGTCTGGAGCGAGCGCGAGCCCATCGTGCCGCCCCCACGAGGAACGACCGCGGTGTCGGATTGCACAATGCGCACGGCGCTCATCTCAACACCGAGCAACTCGGCGACGATCATGGCGTAGGCCGTCTCGTGGCCCTGGCCGTGTGCCGAAGTCCCGACGGTGGCAGTCACCGTGCCGTCGGCGTGCACCTCCACGCCGCCGAACTCCTCGAACATGCCGCCGGCCGTGACCTCGACGTAGACGCCGATCCCAATCCCGAGCTGCTTGGTGTCGCCGCGCTCTCGACGCGCCTTCTGGTCGGCGCGAAGGGCTGCGTAGTCGGCGACGCGGCATGCCTCGTCGAGCGCCTTGGCGTACTCACCAACGTCGTAGTTGGCGCCCGTGGAGGTGCTGTACGGGAACTGGTCGGGCGGGATGAAGTTCATCTTGCGGATCTCGACGGGGTCGATGCCTAGCTCCACGCCCGCCATATCGATGATCCGCTCGAGGAACGCCGCGGCCTCGGGCCGCCCGGCGCCGCGGTAGGCCCCCGTCGTCGTGGTGTTGGTCGCCACGCTGCGGGCCGTGACCTCGACCTTGGGGATCTCATACACCCCGTGACCCATCATGCGCGTGAGGAACGGCAAAAACGCGCCGATCGAGGGATAGGCCCCCGCGTCACAGATCACGCGCGCTCGAACGGCTTGAATCTTGCCTTCGCGAGTGAGCGCCATATCGACGTATTGGATCTGGCCGCGACCATGGTTCATCGCGACCATGTTCTCCGAGCGGGTCTCGGTCCACTTCACCGGACGGTTGAGCTTCATCGCGATCGCGCCAGTGATGATGTGCTCGCAGTAGGCCCCGGTCTTTGCACCGAATCCGCCGCCTACGGCTGGTGCAACGACGCGCATCTTGTCGGGCTCGACACCGAGTATCGGTGCCATCGCGTCGCGCACACCGAACGGACCCTGCGTGGGGACCGTCACCGTGACCGCGCCATCGTGACCGGGCTCGATCAAGATCCCATTCGGCTCCATCGGCACCGCGGCGACGCGTTGGTTCACGAAGCGACCACTCACCACCACTTCGGCACCGTCGAGGATGTTGGGATCGCTGGTTGCACCCATCACCACGAGGTCGAGCGCCTCGTTCGATCCGTGCGCCGGGAACAGCAGCGGCGCGCCGTCAGCCAGCGCGGCCTCGGGATCGACCACTGCAGGGAGCGGGTCGTAGTCGACGACCACCATCTCGGCCGCGTCGACCGCCTGGGTGCGCGTCTCGGCAACCACGGCGGCGATCACGTCACCAACGAAGCGCACAACTCCGTCGGCCAACGGCGGACGACTGAAGACGGCGTCGAGCATCACAAAGCCCGGCACCGGCGCCAGCTCGAGCGTGTCCTTCGTGTACACGCCGACCACGCCGGGCATGCTCTCGGCGTCGCTCGTGTCGACCGCCGTGATGTTGGCGTGCGCCATCGTGGAGCGGACGAAGACGATGTGTGCGCAGCCGTGAGGACTGAGGTCGTCGAAGTACTTGGCCTCGCCCGAGAGGATGCGGGGATCCTCGACGCGCTGGACCGGATTGCCGAGGATCGAGCCCGAGGTCTTCGCCATAAAGCTGGACTCTAGATGTTCGCGAGACTGGCGATCGTGGTGCGGAACTCGGTGACGGTCTCCTGGATGATCTGCGCGACGGGCAAGACGCCGTCGATGCGCCCGGCCACCTGCCCGCCGAAGGCGAACGCCGCGTCGAGGTCGCCTTCGAAGTAGAGCTTCAGGATCCCGTCGAGCGAGCCGAGCACGACCTGCTCGTCGAGCTGTTCCTGGGCCTCGCTTTTCGGCGTGGCGAGCACGCGGAACCCCGGCTTGTGCCACCGGTTGAGGAACACGGTGCCCGTCTCGGGCGTATCGATGATGAGGTTCTTGTAGTTGTCGTGCACCGGCGATTCGGCGGCGGAGACCATGCGCGTTCCCATCTGCACGCCTTCGGCGCCGAGCGCGAACGCGGCGGCCATCGACCGTCCGTCGCACACGCCCCCGGCTGCGATCACCGGCACGTCGACGGCCGCGCATACGAGCGGGATCAGAACCATCGACGCGACATCGCGCGTGGCCTTGAACCCCCCGCCCTCGCCACCTTCGGCCACGATGCCGTCAACGCCGGCGGCGATGGCCTTGAGCGCGGCTCGCAGGCTCGGCACGACGTGAAACACCGTGATGCCGGCGTCGTGCAGGGCACCGGTGAAGACCGACGGATCGCCGGCCGACGTGGTGACGAAGCGCACACCATGCTCGTGCACGAAGTCGACGATGGCTGGGTCGCGCACGAAGAGCTGCGCGATGTTGACTCCGAACGGCTTGTCGGTGAGGTCGCGCATCTTGACGATCTCGTCGCGCACCTGGTCGAGCTGGCCCGACGACGTCTCGATGATGCCGAGCGCGCCTGCGTTCGAAACCGCCGAGGCGAGCTGAGCACGGGCGATGTACCCCATCGGCGCTTGCACGATCGGATAGTCGACGCCGAGTAGCTCGCTGACTCGCGAGCGAACAGGTGCGGCGAGTGGCGCCTCGCTCACGGGAGTGCGATCACGGAAGCGCCGATCAAGGAAGAGAGAGATCGCCGTCGAGCGTGACCGGGTCACCGGACGCGGCCGAGCGATACGCCGCCTCGACGAGCGCGTGCGCGGCGAGCGCGTCGCCAAAGCTGGGGCTCGGCGCCGTCCCCGCTCGAACGCTCTGCACCCAGGCCCGCGCGCCGAGGTAGAGGTAGAACAAGACATCGGTTCGGGTGAGACCGAGCGTCTTCCAGTGCGCGGCGCGCAGCGCATCGAGGTCGACGTGCTCAGCCGGCTCGTCGGGGCGCTGGATCATCAGCCCATCTTCAGGGGCGCCGACCACGAAGTCGGCGGTGAGCTCGACGGCGCCGCGCTCGAAGAACACCTCCAATCGTCGCTCTTCACGACCGCGCACGCCGTTGAACACCGTGACGAAGGTGCCGATCACGCCGCTCTCGTGCTCGACGGTCGCGGCCGCGACGTCCTCGACGTCGTACCCGAAGAGGCTCCTCGTACGACCGAACACCTGCCGCGCAGGGCCGAAGAGCCACGAGGCCACGTCCGCGCCATGGATCGTGTGCTCGAGCAACGCACCGCCACCGGCCTGCTTGCGATCGGAGCGCCACGAGGAATGGCCGGGGACGACATCACCCGTCGGCCAGTACTGGTCCTCGCGCAGCACGTAGCCCATCGGCGCGCCCAGCTCACCCGATTGCACGAGGTCGCGCATCTTGTTGAACAGGAAGTGGAACCGCGAGTGGAAACCGACCTGCGCGGCGACTCCCGACGCGACGACAGCGTCGTGCATCTCGCGAACCACGGGGAACGTAGGTGCAAGCGGCTTCTCGCAGAGCACGGGCTTGCCCGCCTCGAGCACGGCGAGCAGCAGATCGCGATGGGTCGCCGTGGGGCTCGAGATGAGCACCGCCTCGACCTCGGGATCGTCGATCACCGCTTGCGCGTCTTCGTGGAGTCGCGCGAAGCCGCGGGCATTGCGGTTGGCGTTATTGCGCGCCTCTTCGGAGAGATCGGCCGCAGCAACGGCACGCACATCCCCGTCCTCGACGAGCTGGCCGAGCCCGGCCGCGTGCACCTGCCCGATCATCCCGCAGCCGATGAGCCCAACACCGAGCGGTGATTTCCCCGCCATCCGAAGCACCTTCCTTTCAGCGCGAACGGGAACGGTACCGTGAGTCCATGCCACCCCGCCCGACGCCGACGATCAACAACCGGCGCGCCCGCTACGACTACCTCGTGCTCGACACGTACGAGTGCGGTTTGATGCTGAAGGGCGCCGAGGTGAAGTCGATCCGCGAGGGCAAGGCGAACCTCAAGGAGGCATACGCACGAGTGCAGGACGGCGAAATTTTCCTCCACGGCATGCACATCTCGCCGTACTCCAATTCCCAGGACGAATTGGATCCAATCCGCCCCCGCAAGCTGCTTCTGCACCATCGCGAGATCGACGAACTGACTCGAGCGACGGCCGAGAAGGGCGTGACCCTCGTGCCACTGAGCCTGTACTTCAAGGCCGGCCGAGCCAAGGTGGAGCTCGCCACGGCCCGGGGCAAGCGCCAGTACGACAAGCGCCAGGCGATCGCCAAGCGCGACGCCGATCGCGAGACCGCCCGGGCGATGAAGGGCCAACGCGACTGACGCTCTCTTGATCCCGAACCCGTGACGAGATGTCACAGGCGCCGGGTACACTGGCTCTGTCGGGTCACACGCATCGACCCGGCACTTGACAATGGGGGTGCGTGGCTTCGATTTCGTGTGACGAAGCGGGTGAAGCGAGCCGACGTTGCTGGATCGTCGTGAAAAAGTCAGCACAAACCAATACATGCCGACTCCAACGAGCTCGGACTCGCGGCCTAACTTCGGTTAGGTCACGCGCCCAGGACCGGATGCGCCGCTGGTCTGCCTGGGCGTCATTGACAGCGGCTTACCGACGGGTCAGACCCCAGGGGCTCATCGGGACAACTTTCTGAGGTAGGGATCGCCGCATGGTTGCCGGTGGACGGCGGTGGTCCGACAACTCCCATCGGCTGCGCTCGGAGAAGCCCCGTAGAGGACATGGAAGACGCGGGTTCGACACCCGCCACCTCCACCGAACAACCCACAGCGACTCACACGTCCGGTGCGCGTAGGCTCCGTGCGATGTCCATGCCCGCATTCACGAGTCGGGCACGCGCGTTTCGATGAGCGGCATGCGTGATCGGATCGGGCGCCAGTTGATGCGCTTGAGTGGCGCATCACGGCTCCAGCCGTACCTCCTCGACCTCGTTGAGCGCCTCGAGCGGCTTTCAAACGATGAGCTTCGCCAGCGCTAACACCAGCAATACCACGGCCTCGCACTCCTTCGCGCGCGACATCCCGATCTCTTCGACTCAAAGGGGCTCGATTTGTCGGCGTCGGAGGTCAGCGTGTTTTCGCAGAACGGCGAGGATGGCGTGCTCTGCGAGATCCTGCACCGCATCGGCCCGGGCTCGCGGACGTTCGTCGAGTTCGGCGCGGGCGACGGGAGCGAGAACTGTTGCTCCCTCTTGGCCGACGTCCTGGGATGGCGCGGGCTCTTCGCCGAACTCGACGACGGACGGTTCTCGCGGTTGCAATCGAAGTACAAGAACAACGTTGCCGTCACCACAGTGAGCGGCGCAATCACGCCGGAGAACGTGGCCGCGACCTTCAGAGCCGCAAGCGTCCCCGAGGATCTCGACGTGCTGAGCATCGACGTCGACGGATCCGATTACTGGATCTGGCAAGCGCTCGAGGGCTATCGACCGCGCGTCGTCATCATCGAGTACAACGCTTCACTCGACGCCACCAAGCCACTCGTCCAACCCTCGGAGAGCCCTGGCTGGGACAACACCGCGTACTTCGGTGCGTCCCTCGCGGCGATGGAAGCACAGGCTCGAGTGAAGGGGTACACGCTGGTGCACCTCGAGCTCGTCGGGGCCAACGCGTTCTTCGTGCGCGACGACCTGCTCTGGCCCGATGTTCAGCGCCCTGTGCTGCGCGGACCCAACTACAACCTGGCGGCGAACCAGCACTTCGCCGATCTCCAGATCCGTTCGTACGTCGATCCGAGCACTTAGCCCGGAGTCATCTGCACCCAGAGGTGGCGGATGCCGGTGTGGCGGTTGCTTCTGGTCCACTCGACTGGTTTCGTGAGCTCGTAGGTCGCGAACATCGGGAGCAGCTCCTCGAAGATCACTCGCATCTCGAGGCGGGCGAGGCTGGCGCCGAGGCAGAAGTGGATGCCGTGACCGAACGACAGGTTCGGGTTCGGGTCGCGCCGCACGTCGAACTCCATCGACCGTTCGAACACCGACTCGTCGCGATTCGCCGATCCTTCCCAGAACAACACCTTGTCGCCCGGTGCAATCTCGTGGCCGCCCAGTTCAACTGAGCGCGTGGCGGTGCGTCGCTTCGACGGCGACGGCGTGGTCCACCGAAGCATCTCTTCGACCGCCGTCGGCAGCACGTTCATGTCGTCGCGCAAGGTGCTGAGCTGGTCGGGGCGCTCGATCAGCGCGAGCAGTCCTCCGGTGATCGCGTTGCGCGTCGTCTCCGATCCCGCAGCGAACAACAACGAGAAGAACGAGTAGAGCTCGGCGTCAGAGAGGTTCGGCGGCTCCACATCGTCGAGCGTGGCATGCACGACGACGGAGAGCATGTCGTCAGTTGGGTGCGCTCGCTTGTCGGCGATGAGTGCCGTTCCGTACTCGAGCATGCGCACCTGCGCCGGACCGGTACCGCCTCCGGGAGGTGGAGCCGAATCCCCCTTGCGGATGTCGAAGCCGGGGTCGACCGCCTCCCACAGGTCGTGGCGATCCTCCTCCGGAACGCCGAGGAGCAGGCAGATCATCTGCATCGGGAGCTCGGCTGCGATGTGGGTGAGGAAGTCGACGTCGACGCCATCCTCGATGCCCGCGAGCAGCGCACGCGTTCGGCGGCGAAGCTCGGCTTCGAGCCCCGCCACCATGCGCGGCGTCAGGCCGGTGCTCACGAGACGACGGATCCGCGCGTGACGCGGGTCGTCCATCATGTTCAGCACCACGCCGGCGACCTCGAGGTCTTGCAGCAGCGTTCCGCCGTGCAAGCGGGCGCCGCCGCGCTCAGAGGAATATGCCTCGGGATTGCGCTGCACTTCGAGCGTCTCGGCGTACGTCGCGACCGACCAGAACCCTTCCCCGTCGGGCGTGTGCTCGGTCGGTGCGTGCCACCACACAGGAGCTTCGCGGCGGTGGACCGCGAAGAGATGATGCGGGAACCCGTGCGTGAAGTTGTCGAGATCGGTGAGGTCGATCTCGGGTAACGCTGGAGCAGAGTCGCTGCTCACGCCGCAGCGGCTCCCACACCTTCAATCGGGCGGTCGATCAGCCGTTGCGCGACGTAGACGGGGATGATCGACGCCAAGACGACGAACGTTGCCACGACGTTCACAACCGGGATCGCGTTGGGCCTCGCGAAGTTCTCAGCGAACCAGATCGGGAGCGTCTTGTAACCCCCGCCAACGGTAAACGTGGTCACGACGATCTCGTCGAAGCTCAGCGCGAACGCGAGCAGACCGCCGGCGAGCAAGGCCGTGCGCATCAGCGGGAACGTCACATAGCGAAACGTTTGCAAGCCGTCGGCGCCCAGGTCGGCCGACGCCTCCTCGAGGCTTCCCGACATTCGGCGGAGACGCGCGCCGACGTTGTTGTAGACGACGACCACGCAGAAGGTCGCGTGGGCCACGATCAGCGTGTTGACCGAGAGCGCGATCCCGACGCGTTGAAACGCGGAGAGCAGCGCAACACCGGTGACGATGCCGGGGAGCGCGATCGGGAGGACGAGCACAAGCCCGACCGAGCCCCGACCGAAGAACTTGTGACGAGAGAGCGCAAAGGCTGCAAGCGTGCCGAGCACCAGTGCGATCGCGGTAGCCCAGAGCGCGGTCTGCACCGAATGCAGAAGCGCGCTGCGCGGACCTTCGGAACGGATCACCGCGTCCCACCATCTCAACGTGAAGCCGCTGGGTGGCCATGCGTAGCTGGGCGCCTTGTTGAGGCTGAGGCGCGCCACGTAGACGAGCGGGAAGTAGAGGACACCGAGCACGAGCGCGGCAAAACATCGCAGCGCGATCCGGGCACGGCGTGAGAGGAACATCGCTCAGAGCTCCTCGAGCGCGCCGGTGCGGCGGATCGCGAGGAGGTACACGATCATGATGAGGACCGGAACCATCGCGTAGGCGGCCGAGAACGGAAGATTGGCCGAGAAGTTCCGGTAGATGACGTTGCCGATGTACTCGTTGGTGCCACCGACGATCTGGTTCATGTAGAAGTCGCCGAGCGTCAACGAGAACGTGAAGATCGAACCCGCGGCGAGCGCGGGAAGGAGCTGCGGCATCACCACGCTCCGGAACGTGCGTCCTGCTGATGCGCCGAGATCGGTAGAAGCTTCCAGCAGTGAGTTCGGAAGTCGTTCGAGCCCCGCGTAGAGCGGGATCACCATGTATGGGAACCACGGATAGCAGAGGACGATGATCGCGGCCGTCGAACCGAACCCAGGACTGGAGCCGAACACGCCTTTCAGCACGCCGCCGCCGGGGTCGAGGATGGCGCGCCACGCGTATCCCTTCACGAGATACCCGGCCCACAACGGCATCGTGACTGCGACGACCAACCCACGTTTCGCCCAGGGAGACGCAACCTTCGCCATGTAGAAGGCGAAGGGCAGTGCAATCAGCCCATCGATCACGGTGACGCTGAACGCAGCGAGAATCGTGCGCTGCATGACCACTCGATAGGCGGGCGTATCGAGGAGGCGCTGGTAGTTCTCGAACGTGAGGGTGGTGTCGATACGCGTCAGCAGGCCGGTCGGGTCATCGACGAGCCGGAACAACGACGTGAGCAGGAGCGCGACCAGCGCGCCGATGTAGATGACTAGCAACCAGGTGAGTGGCGGTCCGAGCGAGAAGCCGAGTCGCAATCGTGGATGGCGCGCGAGGAACCGCGCCACGCGCCGCCGAGTACCCGGCGGACTGACGTGGGTCGGTAGATCGGGTAGACGCTCGCCGCTGTCGATCGACATGGTGGTGACGGCAGTGGGCGGGCCGGGATCCCGGCCCGCCCACCGTCAGTTCATCGGTCCAAAGACCGTCGGATGAGTGGGATCAACTCGCCTTGATCTCGTCCCACGCCTGCAGCCAGTCCTTGTACGCGACGCACTTGACCTTGCGTCCGTCGAGGCACTTAGCCGTCGGAGTGACCCAGTACGAGAGCTGCTCGTAGAAGTCCGTGTCCTCGGCGTGGTACGTGTCGCAGTGCGTGGACTCAGGATCCGGGGCTTCTCCCTAGGCCCAGGCCTCGTGACCCGGAGACCGCTCCGGGCCCTCACCACACACATCTGACGGGTCGTCACATTATCCGGCTCCACGAGATCGACCCGTTCCCGCGGCGTACCGTGCGGGCGTGCCCCATGATCTCGTGCTGCGTGGAGGAACCGTCGTCGATGGAACCGGCGCGGATCCTGTGCGCGCCGACGTGGCCATCGACGGCGACCGCGTCACTGCCGTTGGTTCGGTCGACGACCGCGGCCAACGCGAGCTCGACGTGAGCGGCCGGCTTGTCACCCCCGGGTTCGTCGACATCCACACGCACCTCGACGCGCAGCTGGCCTGGGATCCGATCGGGTCGTCGTCGTGCTGGCACGGCGTGACCACAGTGGCCGTCGGGAACTGCGGCGTCACCTTCGCTCCGGTGCGGTCAGCCGACCACACGTACCTCGCCGAGATGATGGAGTCGGTGGAAGACATCCCCGCGCGCAGCATCCTCGATGGGCTCCCGTGGAACTGGGAGACGTACGGCGAATATCTCAGGTGGCTGGATTCAACGCCCAAAGGTGTGAACGCCGGCGGGATGGTCGGCCACTGTGCATTGCGCTACTACGCGATGGGCGAGCGCAGCCTCGACGAAGATGCGATACCGAGCGACGAAGAGCTCGACCGCATGACTTCGCTCACCGATGAAGCGATGACCGCGGGTGCACTCGGCTTCTCGAGCTCACGCACGCTTCGCCATCGCGTTCCCGACGGGCGATTCGTCCCGGGCACGTACGCGAAGCCCGACGAGCTGTTCGCGTTCGCCGACGTGCTCGCGCGTCATGGGCGAGGCGTGATCGAGGTTGCACCGCGCTTCGACGGCGAAGGGCCAACACTCCCCCGCGTGGAGTCGGAGATGGCCTGGATCACCGAGGCCAGCGCCCGGTCGGGCCGACCGATCACGTTCGGGCTCTCGCACACGTGGGACCAGGGTGAGCACTACCGCCGGGTGATCGAGCTCGCGCGCGCAGCGAACGCACGCGGCGCGCAGGTCCGCCCGCAAACGACACCGCGGTACATCGGAGTGCTCACAGGCATCGCTCACCGCACGCCGTTCGATCATCACCGCGCGTGGCACGTGCTGCAAGGGATGCCGTTGTCGAAACGGCTCGGCTTGTTGCGCGATCCGGTTCGCCGCGCCGAGCTCGTCGACGTCGCCATCCACGACCGCGATGGACTCGAGGTGTTCTTCGTGCTGAACGGTCCCGACGGCCTCGCCCGGTACGACTGCCGACCCGAGCGATCGCTCGTCGCCGTCGCCGATGCTCGTGGGGTGTCACCGGTGGAGGCATTCATCGACCTCGCGCTCGAGACCGACGGCGCGCTGCTGCTGTCCTGGCCTTTGCTGAACCAGAGCGTGGATGCGATCGGCGAGATGCTGACGCAACCAGAAGTCCTGTCGGGCCTGGCCGATGCCGGTGCACATGTCGGTCAGACGATGGACGCCAGCGCACCCACGCATCTCCTCACGTACTGGGTTCGGGAGCGTGAGGCACTGACGCTCCCCGACGCGATCCGCCGCCTCACATCCGACACGGCGAACACGTTCGGGATCCACGACCGAGGCGTGCTGCGCGAAGGCGCGTACGCCGACCTCAACGTGATCGATTGGGATGCGCTCGCACTCCCGGTCCCCGAGTACGTCCACGACTTCCCGCACGGTGCCGGTCGTTACCTGGGACGGGCGCGCGGCTACGACTTCACGATCGTGAACGGCGTCGTGTTCATGGACCACGGCGAGCACACCGGCGAGCTCGCCGGCCGCGTCGTACGCGGCTAGCCCCACCCCCGCTCTCGGCCTACGGCCGGGCCGGCCGGGCCGCTCGCTCAGGCTTCCGGATCCACTCTCACGAGCAGCTTGCCGGTGTTGCCACCGGTGAAGAGCATGTTGAGCGCCTCGGGGGCGTGCTCCAACCCATCGACGATCTGCTCCTTCGCCTGCAGCCGACCGTCGAGCATCCACTCCAAGATCTTCGCCGCGCCCTCGTCGAATCGATCGAGGTAGTCGAGCACGAGGAACCCCTCCATCCGCGACCGGGTCGACACCAGGTTGAAGTAGAAGTGGATTGGGTCGGGAAGGTCCGTGGAGTTGTAGGTCGAGATCGTTCCGCACACGGCGACGCGCGCATTGAGTGCAAGCCGTGCGAGCGCGGCATCGAGGATCGCGCCACCCACGTTGTCGAAGTACACATCGATGCCGTTCGGACACAGCTCGTCGAGCCGGCGAGGGACGTCCTCTGTCTTGTAGTTGATGCAGGCATCGAACCCGAGGTCGTTCGTGACCCACGCGCACTTCTCGTCGGTCCCGGCGATCCCGATCACGTGCCCGCCGAGGATCTTGCCCATCTGACCGGCGAGGGAGCCGACCGAACCTGCCGCGCCGGAGACGACGATCACGTCGCCCTCCTTCGTGTGGGCGACGTCTGTCATCCCGAAGTACGCGGTCATGCCGCTCGAACCGAATGCGTTCAGCACTGCCGTCATCGGCACGCCGTCGGGTACCACTCGACCGAGCGTCTCGGTGCCGATGACTGCGTGCTCCTGCCATCCGAGCAAGCCCGTGACCACCGCGCCCACCGGATACGCGTCGCTGCGCGACTCCACGACCGTGCCGACCGCGCCGCCCCGCATGACCTCGCCGATGCCGACGGGCGGCAGGTACGACGGCTCTTCGCGGATCCACACGCGGTTCGTCGGGTCGATCGAGAGGTAGGCCATCTTCACGAGCGCCTCGCCCCCGGCGAGCTCCGGGATGGGCGTCTCGACCAGATCGAACGTCGCGTCGTCCACCATGCCGACCGGACGCTGCGCCAAGCGCAGTTGACGATTCATCGCGGCCATACGGCTACTCCGTTCGGTCGAAAAGCTTGATGGCGAGCAGCAACATCGCAGTACCGAACCCGAGCGTGATGACCGCGTCGGCCCACAGCGGCACGTTCCAGCCGAGGATGTCGAGCTTTGCGGAACCGGGAAGCACCGACCGACGGATCGCGTCGATCCCGTACGTGGCCGGGTTGAGTCGTGTGACCACACCGAGCCAGTCGGGCAGCTTCCCGAGCGGGAAGATCGCTCCAGAGAGAAACAGCATCGGCTGCATCACGAGCGCCATCACCATCTGGAAGCTCTCCATGCGCTGGATCCGGCTGGAGATGACCATGCCGAACGCGGTCAAGGCGAACGCGAGGAGCAACAAGAACCCGAGCATCTCGAAGAAGCTCTTGACCGTGAACGACACGCCCACCAACGGCGCGGCGACGACGAGCACGATGCCCTGCATCACCGACACCGATCCCCCGCCGAGTGCCTTGCCCAGGACGAGCGACGAACGTGAGATGGGTGCGACCAGCATCTCGCGCATGAACCCGAACTCGCGGTCCCACACGATCGCCATCGCAGAGAACAGCGACGATGTGAGCACCGACATCCCGAGGATGCCGGGGAACAGGTACTGCTGGTAGTCGACGCCGGCTGCACCACGGTTACCGATCGCGGCCTCGAGGCCGGCACCGAGCACGAACAGGAACAGGAGTGGCTGCGCGATCCCCGAGATCAATCGGGTCGGCATGCGGAACAGTCGGATGATGTCGCGCCGCCAGACCATGAGCATGGCCCGGACGTTTCGTCGGAAAGAGCTGTCGCGGCGAGTGGTGGCCGCGCCGCTCGAGGGGAGCTCATGCGCGCGTATCGCGGTGTCGGCCATCAGTTCGACTTTCGGAAGCCGCGCATCATCGGATTGGCTTTCATGCGATCCATGCCACCGGCCTCGGCGTCGCGGATGTCGCGCCCGGTGTACTTGATGAACACGTCGTCGAGGCTCGGTCGGTGCATCGACACGTTCTGGACCTCGACCGTCAGGTGCTCGAACAATCGGGGCACAAACGATTCTCCTTCGGGAACCCGCAATCGGAGACCTTCGTCGGTGAGCTCGCCGGTGATGCCGAGGGCCGTCTTGATCTGCTCGAGCGCAGTTGCGTCGTCGCTGGTCATCAACGTGACGGTGTCGTCGCCGACCGAATCCTTCAACGCGTTCGGCGTGTCGATCGCCACGATCTTCCCCCGGTCGATGATGGCGATGCGATCACAGCGCTCCGCTTCGTCCATGTAGTGCGTCGTGAGGAACATCGTCGTCTTCTCGCGCTCGCGGAGCGTGTCGACGTAGTCCCAGATGTGCACGCGGGTCTGCGGGTCGAGGCCGATCGTGGGCTCGTCGAGGA
Organism: Acidimicrobiia bacterium; assembly: GCA_009694295.1. Taxonomy (GTDB): domain Bacteria; phylum Actinomycetota; class Acidimicrobiia; order IMCC26256; family PALSA-555; genus SHVJ01. The sequence goes on along the minus strand of SHVJ01000012.1, from coordinate 11,412 downwards.
AGAGCACGCGGGGTGAGTGCAGCAGACCGCGCGCGATCTCAAGTCGGCGCTTCATGCCACCGGAGTAGAAGCGAACCTGCTGATCGGCGCGATCGGAGAGCCCCACCATCTCGAGCAACGGCGCCGCGCGGTCGGCAACTTCGGCCGACGGGTAGCCGTAGAGCACGGCATGGAAACGGAGGTTCTGCATTCCGGTGAGGTAGTCGTCGAGCGTGAGGTCCTGGAACACGAGTCCGATGCTGGAACGAACAGCTCCGGGATCAGTCGCGACGTCGAACCCCGCCACTCGTGCGGCCCCACCGCTCGGACGCAGCAACGTGCACAGGATCGAGATCGTCGTCGTCTTGCCGGCACCGTTCGGCCCGAGGAAGCCGAAGAGCTCGCCTGGCTCGACCGTGAACGACACGTCGTCGACGGCGGTGAACTCGCCGAACCGACGGACCAACCCGTCGACCTCGATCGCGGATGTTTCGCTCATTGTCGGCAGTCTGCCATCTGCCCTCTCCAACCCCGTAAAGATGGTGTCGTGCAGCCTGCCGAGATCGACGAAGCCGTCCGCCGGGCGGATCTCGACGAGTTGATCCGGCTGATCGATGACGTGTGCTCAGCCCGCGACTGGGACGGACTCGTCTCGCTCCGCGAACGCTGCGCCCGGGCGCACGAGACCGGTCGCCAGCTCTGGCCTGCGGCGTCGCATGCGGCATACCGCCTCGCGCTCGAGGCTCCCGCCGCGTACGCGGCCGCGACGTTGGACGCCATCGGCGCACCGTTCACGCTCGGCCCGCTTTCGGAAGTGGCCGCGCAAGCCCACACGTGGAGCGAACTCGCACCGCACGCGCCGAACGGCGCGCCGGCCGTGCTCGCGGCGAACGAACGTGTCCTTCGTGGCGAGGACCTCACCGACCTCGAGCTGCCCGGACCTTCGGTGCTTGAAGTCTCGCTGCGACTCGAAGACTGGGAGCCCGACTACGCGCTCGCCGAATACCACTCCGATCGAGCCGAATTTCCGATGCCCGCGATCCCCGCGTTGCAGCCCGTGACGTTGCCCGCGCCGAACGACGACATCGAGCGCGACGAGGCGAGCGGAGCGCTCGTCGAGCTCGTACGTGCATGGACCGCCGGATCCGATGGCCGAGCCGACGCCGTCTCCGTGCGCGGCGACGCGCTCGATGCGATCGCAGCCCTCGGACCGCACGCAGCACGCGTTGCGTCGATCGAACCCGCGCTCGGGCTAGCGATCATGGCCTGGGCGGGTGCGAGCGGCGGTGCGCACGGCCGTCGAGCAGGCGCCGCCGCCGGTCGCTTCGGCGCGTGGTGGGCGCTCGGTGCGATGACCGGTCTCCTCGACGACTGGCCGCCACATCCCGACGACCTCGGCGATGCGCTCGGCAGCCTCGAGTTCGTCGCGTGGGACAGCGAAGAACCCGAGACCGGCTGGAAGCTCCACCTCGCCGTCGCAACGACCGCGCACGACCGCGCGTGGGCAGTGACCGCGAGCGACGCCGACTGATCGACAGGAAGTCCGAGTCGCTCGGAGAAGCGTGACCCGTACACTCGCGGGCTGCCCACCGACGCGCTGCGCTTCTACGGCCTCGAGCCGATCGACGAGCGCCGATGGCGCATGCCCGTCGTGCGCGGTCTGTGCTCGGGTTTCGGCACGCTGTTCGGTGGGTGTGCACTCGGCGCATCGATCGAGATCCTCGAGCACCTCACCGATCGGCCACTCGTATGGGCGACCGCGCAATACCTGGAGTTTGCGCGCCCGCCGGCAGTCGTCGAGCTCGAAGCAACCGAGGTCGTCCATGGTCACGCCTCGTCGCAGGCCCGCGTGCTCGCGCACGTCGACGGACAGGAGATCTTCACGGTCCTTGCCGCTCTCGGACATCGGGAGCTTCCTTGGGAAGGCGAGTGGGCCGTCCACCCCGACGTACCGCCGCCCGACGAATGTCCGCCCCGCCCGCTGCCGGCCCGCATGGCGGGGACGGTCGCAGAGCGACTCGACATGCGCGTCGCGAACTTTCGAGCGATTGAAGAGCTCGACGGCACTCCGCTCGAAGACGGTCGCTGCTCCCTGTGGGTCCGTCTTCCGGACGGTCTCGCCGCGACCGGCGCAGCGCTAGCGATCGTTGGCGACTATGTGCCGATGGGGATCGGCCAATCACTCGGCCACCAGATCTCAGGGAACAGCCTCGACAACACGCTGCGCATGGTGCGCGTGCATCCCACGGAATGGGTGCTCATCGATGTGCGAGTGCAAGCCGTCGCCGGCGGGTTCGGGCACGGCGTCGTGCACCTCTGGGCGCAAGACGGCACACTGCTCGCCACAGCCAGCCAATCAGTGATCGTGCGCCAATGGCGCGCCGAATTCGATGAGGAGACTGCGCGATGAGTGTGCCGCAGCGCCATGGCATCACGGTGCCGTTCGACGGCATCCCACTGCACGAGCACAAGTCGTGGTTCGAGGAGCTCGAGCAGCTCGGCTACACCGACGTGTGGTCAGCCGAAGCCGGTGCGTTCGACGCGTTCACACCGCTGGCGCTTGCCGCGGCGTGGGCCCCAACACTGCGGCTGGGCACCGCGATCGTCCCTGCCTACACCCGGGGCGCGGCCACGATTGCTCAAACGGTCGCCGCGATGTGCTCGGCCGCGCCGGGTCGATTTGCACTCGGCATCGGCACGTCGTCCGACGTGATCGTGCGGAACTGGAACGGCATCCCGTTCGAGAAGCCGTACCAACGAGTCCGCGACACGATCCGCTTCCTGCGCGCCGCGCTCGCCGGCGAGAAGGTGACCGAGGAATACGAGACCTTCGCAGTGAAGGGCTTCCGGCTCGGTGCGGCCGTGGAGCAGATGCCACCGATCCTCGTGGCCGCGCTTCGGCCGGGGATGTTGCGACTCGCCGGGCGCGAAGGCGACGGCGCCATCATCAATTGGCTCTCGGCCGAGGACGTGAAGACGGTCGTTCCACACGTGGGTGAGGGCAAAGAGATCGTCGCTCGCATCTTCGTGCTGGCCACCACGGACCGCGACCTCGTGCGCTTCGTTGGCGCGCGTTCGATCGCGGCGTATTTGAACGTGCCGGTGTACGCGCAGTTTCACGAGTGGTTGGGACGCGGCTCGATGCTGGCGCCGATGTGGGATGCGTGGAAGGCCGGCGACCGCAAGGCGGCTACTGAAGCGATCCCCGACGAGCTCATCGATCAGATCATCGTGCATGGCACGGCGGACGAGATCCGCGAGCACCTCGCTCGATTCGTGGCCAACGGTGTGACCACCCCCGCGCCCGCGATCCTCGGAACCGGTGACGACGTACGCGAGGTCGTCCGGGCGCTTGCGCCCAACGCCAAGTAGCTACGCCGCGCTAGTTAAGCGTTGACGGTGTCGCGGCTGAACTGACGGATCTTCACGAGCCGCACTGCGACGAGGAGTCGGACGGTCCACCAGCCGATGTCGAACTCTCCGATTCGCTCGGAGAACCGGGCCGAGGTGGGCGTGTTGTGGTGGTTGTTGTGCAGGCCCTCCCCCAACGTGAGCAGGGCGAGCACGCGACCGTTCGTTGCCTTGTTCTCGTGCGGACGACTCCCCTGCGTGTGTCCGACGGCGTTGATCGCCCCCGAAATCATGAGGTACGTGACCGCGTGGACCGCCGATACGACCAGACCGGTCTGCCACCCGAACGCCACGCAGGCAATCGTGATGCCGATGCCCAACCCGAGGAACGCATGGTCGAAGAACCAGCGGTCGAGGCGGTCGGTTGGTATGTCGCGCGCGTACTTCTGAACGGTCTCACCGTCGCGCGCCACGCGGCGGTAGAGCGCCGCGTTGGCGAGCTGCACCCGCCAGAAGCCCAACACGATCGGGCTGTGGGGGTCGCCAACCGTGTCGCTCGCGGCGTGATGCTTGCGATGCACGGCGACCCACTCCCGGGCGCGTATGCCGGTGCTCACCCAGAGAAACGTGCGCAAGAAGAGGGCCGCGGCCGGGTGGACCGTGAGGGCACGGTGTGTGAGCCCGCGGTGGAGATAGACGCTGGTGGCGAGCGTCGCGATCTGTCCAAGCAGCACCCCGACGACAACGCCGAGCCAGATGTTCATCGCACGACGGTAGCGGACGTGCTGGTCCCCATCGCAACCACTTCGGGTATCAGAAGGCCGGGTATCAGAAGTTGGCGACCTCGCGCCAGCGCGCGAGCTGCGCCTCGTCGCCGAACACCTCGAGCGGTTCGATCGGCCCTCTACCCATGAGCCAGACGAGAAGATCCGATGCGGCGCCGCGAACCGCGACATCCCCCTTGGCATGCACCCGCTCGACTTCGAGTCCCGTCGGTGCGAGCCGAAGCAGCCACTCCCCCTCGACGTCGTCGCAGTGCAAGTGCAGGGACTCGCTTGCACCAGTGAGCTTGTCGGGCGCCCACGGCCGGTTCGGGAGCAACCAGAGGAGCTCGTCGATCCCATCGGCCGCGAGCGGCGCATCGATGGGCTGAACCGCGCCTGCTGCGAGCTGCGCGTCGACGCGGTGCATCGCCGTCTCGTGGGCCTGGCGCCGACACCAGAACCCGACAGTCGCCGGTGGGGCGAAGGTCCAACATGGATCGTCGGGCGAATGCGCCGCCAACGTGTCGGCGAGCAGCGCGGCACCTTCGCGAACCCATGCCGGACGCCCGCTGCGGTCGTCAGGCACCTCGATGCCGGCGTCCCTTGACCGCATGAACTCCTTCGAAGGTTCGCGGTCGCAGTTCGAGGCCGCCCACCGGTGCACGGTGCCCATGTGTCCCAGCAGATCGGCGACGCTCCACTCCGGACACGACGGCACCTGGGCGTCGGGTCCGGCGCTCTCGGCGGCGTCGGCCAGCGCCGACGCGTTGTCGCGAATCGAACTGATGTAGTCGAGGTCGGCCATGCGCCGAAGCCTAGGAGCGCCGGACGACTGCGCCGACGGGCTTTACGAGCTCGGGATCGTTCGTACCGGCCTTGTTCACGAGCGTGCTCACGGGCCACAACTCGAGCACGTCGTCGGGCAGCGGCACGAGCAGCTCCGCCAATGCGTCGACATCGTGATCTTCCGGGTTCAGCCAGCGAGCCCATTCCGACTTCGGCAACACAACCGGCATCCGGTCGTGGACCGGCGCGAGCAGGTCGTTGGGCTTGGTGGTGACGATCACACACGACCTCAACCAGCCATCTCCATCACGAAGCTCGCTGCGGGCGGGGGTACCCCGCCCGCTGACGCTCGCCTGGGCCTCTTTCACACCATCAACCTTGATTCCTTCAGGCACCTTCCACGCGGCCCACAGCCCAGCAAGTGCCATCGGCTCGCCATCGCGTCGGTGGATGAACACCGGCTGCTTCTTCGGGCGCCCTTTCGGTGTGGTCGGCGGCGCGACGACCTGCCACTCGTAGAAGCCGTCCGCCGGGATGATGCAGCGGTGCTTCGCGAACGGGCGCTTGTACGCGGGCTTTTCCGCCAAGCCTTCAGCTCGCGCGTTGATCATGCGATCACCGATCGCTGCCGTCTTCGCCCACGACGGTACGAGCCCCCATCGGAGCTGTGACAGCACCCGCACGTCCTCGCGCTGGCGGACGACCATGACCTGCTGGCGCGGCGCGACGTTGTATTGGGGTTTCGGCGTATCGACCGTGACTTCGTCGACATCGAACTGATCCGCGAGGAGCTGCGGAGAAGACGCGACGACGAACCGACCACACATGTCAGGACCACATTCTCATGACAACACTGCGAGCGTCAGCGACCGGGACGGTCCGCTACTCGGTACACGAAGCGCAACCCCGACCACGTGTCGTCGATGGCACACACCTTGTTGTCGACCAACCCGTTCTTCAGTCCGATCTCCTGGACCGGGTCGAACGAGAGATCGGTGGCCACTCCCGATGTGCGCTTCGGCCACGCGATCCAAAGCCCACCGTCCGGTTCGAGCCCGTGGGCAAGCTTCGGGAACCGCCGCGCCAGTTCCGCGCGACGGGTGGCGAAGAAGAGGACCACATCGAGACGCCCGCGCGCTTCGCGCCGCAGCGCAACTCCCTTCGGAAACTTCAACGACTCGGCGAACCCGTTCGGCGCGCGCACGACGGCGATTGTCGCGCCCTCCTTGATGCCCAGCTTCTTCACCAAGGGAGTACCCGAGTAGCCCGCCATCGTCGTCACGTTCGCGGCGACGCGAGGCGCGCGTCAACCCGTGGCCTCCGAAACAATCGGCGTGCGATAGCGCGCGAACTCGGGCACAGCCAGGGCTAACAGCGCTACACCCACGATGCATGCCGCGCCACCGATCACGACCGACGCCACGGGCGAGAACACCGACGCCACCAAGGTCGCCTCGACATCGCCGACCTGCGGCCCTCCGACCACCACGAGGATGTGCACCGACGACATCCGGCCTCGGAGGTTGTCGGGCACCGTGGACTGGAGGATGCTGCCGCGGAACACCGCCGACACCACATCGGCCGCGCCGGCCAACGCGAGGCTCGCCAACGCGAACGCCAGCACCCCACCGGACAGCCCGAACAGCACGATGCCGAGTCCCCAGATCGCGACCGCCCACAGCACCGCGAGCCCTTGCCGCCGGATGTGGCGCACCCAACCCGTCGTGAGCGCCGCGACGACGGCACCGACGGCAACGGCCGAGAACAACAGACCCACGACCGACCCCTCGGACCCGCGTGTCGCACCAAATTGGGTCACTGCGAGCACGGTGAAGAGCGCGCGCGGCATTCCGAAGATCATCGCGATGAGGTCCACGTAGAACGTCGACTGGAGCACGCGCTGTCCACGAAGGAATCGGAGCCCCTCGGTGAGCTGCGCCCACCCATTCGCTACATATCCACCTCGGACCTCGTCAGCTACGTGATCGCGGGTCGGTATCTGCGGTCGGATGAGATAGCACGTGAAAATGGCGGCAAGGAAGCTCACGACGTCGATCGCGTACGCGACAGACAATCCGAGACCATCGATCACCAAGCCCCCGATCGCGGGGCCGATGATCATCGTGGAGTTGAACATCAGTTGGTTCAGCGCCAGTGTGGACGGGAGCTGCTTCCGTGTCACGACGTTGGGCGTGATCGCCGTACGGGTCGAGGCGGCCAACCCACCACAACCGGCCGCCAACGCAGCACCGACCAACACGAGCGCGACCGGCGGCTCGCCAATGAGCGCGCCGATCAACAGCACCGAAGACGACGCCACCTGACCGAACTCCGCCAGAAGCAGCACACGGCGACGGTCGTGTGTGTCGATGAGCGGCCCGCCCACCAGCGCGGTCAGCGCCAGTGGAACCAGCCGCACGATGCCGACGAGTCCGAGCGCGGCCACCGAATGCGTCAGCGCGTAGACCTGCACCCAGACCGCGACTACCGAGACCTGCGACCCAGCCGACGAGACGAGCTCACCGAGCCACAGCAGTCGGAAGTCTCGCGACTCCCGCAGCGGCGTGAGGTCGATCGCAAGCCGCCCGAACATCCCGCGCCCCGGGAATCCCGACCTCGTCACTGGTGTTTTCCCCCAAGGCGTGTCTAGGCTGCGGCTCCTCGCAGCGTAGGTGCGGACACCCCCCACTCATCTCGATCATTCACGGAGGCAACACACGATGGCCGTTCACCTGGGCGACGAAGCCCCGAACTTCACTGCCAACACCACCGACGGCAAGCTCGACTTCCACAAGTACCTCGGCGACTCGTGGGGCGTGCTCTTCTCGCACCCGAAGGACTTCACTCCGGTATGTACCACCGAGCTCGGCCGCGTCGCTGCGCTCAAGCCCGAGTGGGACAAGCGCAACGTGAAGGTGATCGGCCTCTCGGTCGACGCCACCACGGATCACGAAGCGTGGGCGAAGGACATCGAGGAGACCCAAGGCACCGCGCCCAACTATCCGATCATCGGCGACGACGATTTCAAGGTGTCGGAGCTCTACGACATGCTGCCCGGAGGCACGACTGGCGAGGCCAAGGAGCGCACGCCGGCCGACAACATGACGGTGCGCAACGTGTACGTGATCGCGCCAGACAAGAAGGTGCGAATGATCCTTACGTACCCGATGACCACGGGCCGGAACTTCGACGAGATCCTGCGCGTCATCGACTCGCTCCAGCTCAACGCCACGCACCAGGTCGCAACTCCGGCCGACTGGAAGCAAGGCGACGACGTCATCATCACCGCCGCCGTCACCAACGAAGACGCCGAGAAGCGCTTCCCCGGCTACAAGACCCTCAAGCCGTACCTCCGCATCACCCCCCAGCCGAAGTAACAGCTGCGGAACGCCACGCAGATGCTTCTCGGGTAAGAACCTGGTGCGGGGACCCCGCCTTCTTGCCCGAGAACGGGAGTACCCGAGAACAGGATCAGAGGTACGGCGCGGGGTCGACCGGGTTGCCGGTGAGGCGGACTTCGAAGTGCAGGTGCGGGCCGGTCGACATGCCGGTGCTGCCGACGTACCCGATGACCTGGCCCGCAACGACGGTTTGGCCTTCGCTAACCGCGAGACGTGATTGGTGCCCGTAGAGGGTCGCCATGCCGCCGCCGTGGTCGATGACGACGGCGTTGCCGTAGCCCCCTTGCGGACCTGCGATGACGACGACCCCGCCACGACAGGCGTGAATCGGCGTGCCCGCGCTCGCGTGCATGTCGGCACCCGTGTGCATCCGGTTGTAATGCAGGACCGGGTGATACCGGTTTCCGAAGTTGCTCGTGATCGCACCCGGAACGGGGCGCGCTTCGCACGGGGCCGCGCCACCAAATCCGCCGCGGGCGCGCAGTCGCGCCGAGATGCTGTCCGAGGTGACCTGCATCGAGGCGAGCTCGGCCTCGTACTGCGCCTTGCTCGCCCGAATGCTGTCGAGCGACTGCCGCTCGAGTACCTGCTCTTGCGCAGCTTGCGCCCGCGCCGGCTCGACTTCCGCTCGCAACGCAGCGATCTGGTCGCGGATGGCGCGAGCCTCCGCGGCGATCGCGTCGGCTTCAGCCTTCTGCTTCTCGAGCTGCCTGCGTTGATCCTCGAGGTCGTCGCGCAACACCGTGACCCGCTTCACGATGCGTCGTCGACGCGCGGAGACACGGTCGAGGTATTGGCTCTGGGTGACGAGCTGGTCTGGTCGCGACGCGAAGACGGTGTCGTACGAAGCGCCACTTCGCTCGGAGACGTACAAGCTCGCGGCCGTCTCGTTGAGGATGAGCTGGGCGGCGTCGACGCGCGCCTGGGTGGCGGCGATCTGCGCCTGGAGGGAGGCGAACTCAGCGGCGAGCCGGTCGGCCTCGGCCTGGAGCGGCGCGAGCTTGGCTTCGGCCCCGGCGAGCTGGGCATCGATCGCGGCAACCCGGGCGTCGATGATCGCCAAGCGGTCGCGGATGGCCTGAAGGTCGGCGAGCGCCGCGGCTTCGGCCTTCGAGGCCTCGCCGATCTGGTCTTGGAGCTCCTTCCTCCGGTCGTCGTTCCCCGCGGCCCCGGCGAACGTGGGCGCGACAACGAACGCCAGGCCGAGGAGAAAGACCGGGGCGGCGCGGAGAATCAGGCGGAGCGGGGAGCACCTGCGCATGGAGAAATCCAGGGTAGACAACAACAGCCACATCAGCAACAGGCACATCAGCAACAGGCACATCAGCAACAGGCACATCAGCAACAGGCACATATCGGCCAGTTTTCGGGGTTTCTGAGGGCTTTTCAGGCGCCGGCGAGCGGAAACTCAGGGCGCGCCCAGAGTTACGTGCGGAGGAACCTCCGGAGGCCGAAGATCGACCCCAGCAGGCCGATGACCACACCGGCGATGATGACGAGGAACGCCACGAACAGCACGTCGGAATTGGTCACCTCGAACCGGTTGAAGATCGTGTCGGGATCTTTGAACCAGTTATCGAACCCCGCGTATTTGAGCGCGATCACGGCCGAGACCGCGATCCCGGCCCCAGTGAGCCCTTGGGCCAGACCTTCGGCGAGAAATGGCACCCGCACGAACCAGTTCGAGGCACCCACGAGCTTCATCACCTCGATCTCACGGCGCCGGGCGAACGTCGCCAGCCGGATGGTGTTCACGATCAGGAACAACGACGACACGAGGAGGATCAGTGACAAGAGGAGCAGGCCCAGCTGCACTTTGTCGGTCACGTCGATGAGGCCCTTGATCGCCTTCTCCGGCGTCGCAACCTCGTCGACACCGCTCATCGCCTCGTAACGCCGCTGAATGACCGGTGTGATCTCGGCCTGCACGGGAGCGATCCGGAATGAGACGGGCAGCGAGTCGGCGTTGATGTTCTGCACGAGTTCCGGTTGCTCTTTGAAGATCTTCTTGAACTCTTCGAACGCGGCTTCCTTGTCGAGGAACTTGACCGACTTGACCTGCGGATCGGACTCGAGCGCGGCCTGCACATCGGCGATCTGCTGATCGGTTGCGTGCACCTGCATGAACGCTTCGAGCTTGACGTCGCCCTTGATCCGCTCGGTGCCATGTCCGGCCCACTTCGTGAGCAGCAGGCCACCACCGAAGAGCGACAACGACACGGTCACCGTGAGCACACCGGCGATCGTCATCATCAAGTTCCGACGGAGTGAGATGACGGTCTCGCGCGCGAAGTACCGGAGTCGCCCCATCAGCGGTGGCTAGCTTCCGGTCCCGTAGATGCCACGGACCTGGTCGCGCACGATGCTCCCGCGATCGAGCTCGATGACCCGCCGCCTCATCGCGTCGACGATCCGTTGGTCGTGGGTCGCCATCACCACGGTTGTACCGGTCCGGTTGATCCGGTCGAGGATGCGCATGATGCCGACGGTCGTGGCTGGGTCGAGGTTTCCGGTCGGCTCGTCGGCGAGGACGATCAACGGGCGGTTCACGAACGCACGAGCGATCGACACCCGTTGCTGCTCACCACCAGAGAGCTCGGTGGGGAGACGACCCGCCTTCTTGGCCAGGCCGACGAGGTCGAGCACCTGCGGAACCTGGGTGCGCACGACGTGGCGCGGCCGACCGATGACCTCCATCGCGAAAGCCACGTTCTCGTAGACCGTGCGGGTGGGCAGGAGCTTGAAGTCCTGGAAGACGGTGCCGATGTTGCGGCGCAGCTGGGGCGTCTTCCAGTGCGACATCGCCGAGATGTCACGGCCCGCCACCACGATGCGACCGTTGGTGGGATCTTCCTCGCGCAGCAACAGCCGCAGGAAGGTGGACTTCCCAGAACCTGATGGTCCGACAAGGAAGAGGAACTCGCCCTTTTGGACGTCGATCGAGACGTCGCGGAGCGCGGTGACATTTCCCTTGTAGACCTTAGAGACGTTTTCGAAGCGCAGCATGAGAAAACCGTTTGGGCTGGAAAGGCGAGCTGAATCCGGGGCTGGAATCCGGGCTGGAATCCGGGCTGGAATCCGGGCTGGAATCCGGGCTGGAATCCGGGCTGGAATCCGGGCTGGAATCGGGA